>CAJOCV010000043.1:0-21101 GCA_905233785.1 uncultured Oscillospiraceae bacterium | reverse complement strand
GTGCAGTGTACGTCGTTCGAGCGCAGCATTCTGACCGCGCTCTTGCCAAGGGAGTTATTCGGCACGACGGTAAAGAAGGTGCTGTCGATACCGAGGTTTGCCAGGGCGAGCGCGACGTTGGCCTCGCTCCCGCCGTAGCTTGCCTCAAAGCTCGTGGCAACCCGGATCTTCTCATAGTTCGGTGGGGTCAGACGGAGCATGATCTCACCGAAGGTGATGAAGCGGGGCGAATTGCCGCCGCTCATAAGCGGATTCCCGTGCTCCATCTCAGCGCTTGACGCGGGCGCCGGCGCCGCCCATGATGGCCTCGACCTCGTTCTTGCTTGCCATGGAGGTGTCGCCCGGGGTGGTCATGGCGAGAGCGCCGTGGGCAGCGCCGTAGTTGACAGCCTGCAGGGCGTCGCCCGTGGTCATCAGCCCGTACACGAGGCCGGAGGCGAAGGAGTCGCCGCCGCCGACGCGATCCATGATCTCCAGGCCGTTATACTCCTTGGACTGGTAGATTTCGCCGTCCGCCCAGCAGATGGCCTTCCAGTCGTTGACGGTGGCGGTCTTGACGGTACGCAGCGTGGTCGCCACGACCTTGAAATTGGGGTAGGTCTCGGCGGCCTTGCCGATCATCTTCTTGTAGCCGTCGATGTTGAGCTCCTTGAGATTTTCGTCGTTGCCCTCGATCTCAAAGCCGAGGCAGGCGGTGAAGTCCTCTTCGTTGCCGATCATCACGTCAACGTACTTGGCGACCTCGCGGTTGACCTCTCGCGCCTTCTCGAGACCGCCGATGGCGCTCCACATGGAGGGGCGGTAGTTGAGGTCGTAGGACACGACGGTGCCGTACTTCTTCGCGGCCTTGCAGGCGGCGATGACGGTCTCACAGCTCTGCTCGCTGAGCGCGGCGTAGATGCCGCCGGTGTGCAGCCAGCGCACGCCGAGGGTGCCGAAGATGTAGTCAAAATCAAAGTCCTCGGGGCGAGCCTGGGAGATCGCGGTGTTGGCGCGGTCGGAGCAGCCCACAGCGCCGCGGATGCCGAAGCCGCGCTCGGTAAAGTTGATGCCGTTGCGGCAGATGCGGCCGATGCCGTCGGTCTTCTTCCAGAAAATCAGATCGGTGTTCACGCCGCCCTGCTCGATGAAGTCGCGCATCAGCTTGCCGACCTCGTTGTCGGCGAAGGCGGTGATCACGGCGGTGTTCATGCCGAAGCACTTGTGC
Source organism: uncultured Oscillospiraceae bacterium (assembly GCA_905233785.1). Taxonomy (GTDB): domain Bacteria; phylum Bacillota; class Clostridia; order Oscillospirales; family Oscillospiraceae; genus Limivicinus. Next base: position 19,894 of record CAJOCV010000043.1, on the reverse strand, counting down.
AGGCCGCGGATGACGTTATATTCGCCGCCGCCCTCCCAGGCGCGGAAGGAACGGGCGGTGCGGATGCGCCCCTCGCCGGGATCGAGGCGCAGCATAACCTCGCCAAGGCTCACGGCGTCAAACTTGCATTCTTCTCTCGGACGTAAATTCAGTTCCATAACAGCATTTCTCCTTTATGCAAATATCTTCAGATTGTCGCAGACAGCTTCTGTTTCTGCCCCGGAGGGAATTCAATCGTTTTTAAGGCAGCTTTGCTTCCTTAAAAACACCCTGAACCGAGCTATGCGAGGTCTCGCGCCGACCAAGCGCGGCGTGTCACATACCGCCGTGCGCGATAAGCGCGAGAAACTCCTGAAAAGCGAAACCCTTGTTTCGCTTTTCAGGAAGCCGTCAGGCTCTTGCTTCCTCGACGATCTCGCGGGACTTCTTGCAGAGCTCGGTGATCTCGTCCCACTTGTTGTTGTCGATGAGATCGGCCGTGACCATGTAGCTGCCGCCGCAGGCCGCGATGACGGGATTGGAAATATACTCCTTCAGGTTCTTGAGCGAGATGCCGCCCGTGGGCATGACCTTGAACATGGGGAAGGGCGCGGAGAGTGCCTTGATCTTGGCAAGGCCGCCGGACTGCTCGGCCGGGAAGAACTTGATGAGCTCCAGCCCGAACTTGAGCGCCTGATGGTACTCGGAGGCGGTGGTGCAGCCGGGGAACACGGGGATGCCCTTGGCCTGGGCGTAGGCCACGATCTCGGGGTCAAAGCCCGGGGAGACGATGAAGTCGCCGCCGACGGCGATCACGGCGTCGATCTGGGCGGTGTTGGTGACGGTGCCGGCGCCGACGATCATGTCGGGGCAGGCTTCCTTCATGAGCTTGATGGCCTTGTCGGCGCCGGCGGCGCGGAAGGTGACCTCGGCAACAGGCACGCCGCCCGCGCAGAGCGCCTTGGCAAGCCCGACAGCGTCGCGCTCGGGGTGGTTGAGCTTGATGACCGGCACCACGCCGATCTTGGAGATCGCGGTATTCATAGCATTCATAACAGTAGTTCCTCCTTAAATTGTGTATTGAAATTGGCGGTTCAGCCAGCTTGTACAAAGGTCAAACCAGGGGGCGATGTCGGGATAGGGCGTCTCCACCTCCTGCGTGCAGGTGGAGATCCCGTGCGCGCCGCGGGCAAAGAGGTGGCACTCGTAGTCCACGCCCGCTCTCTGCATCGCCTCGGCGAGCAGCAGGGCGTTTTCCACCGGCACACTCTCGTCCCCGACGCAGTGCCAGAGGAAGGTGGGCGGCATCTGGGCGGTGACACGCTTCTCTAAGCTCAAAAGCTCCCGCAGCGCATCGTCCCCGCCGCTCACGAAATCAAAAGATTCCCGGTGGGCAAACTCCCCCGCTGTGATCACGGGATAGCATAACACAAGCGCGTCGGGTTTACAAGCGGCGCCGAGCGTCAATTCCTCCCGCTGCCAGAGCGTACCGAGGCTTGCGGCGAGGTGCCCCCCGGCGGAAAAGCCGAGGACGGCGATATGCTCCCGCTCGATGTGCCAGACTTCGGCGTTTTCGCGCAGGCTTCGGACGCACGCGGCCAACTGTCGCAGAGGGCGAAGCTCCCCCGCCCGCTCCCCGACCGCGTAGTCGATCAAAAAGGACTGATAGCCCAGCGCCGAAAAGCGCAGCGCCACGGGGTCTTTCTCCCGCGGGGAGAGCCAGCGATACGCGCCGCCCGCGCAGATGATGATCGCCGGGCGCGTTTTATGCGCGACGAGCCGGTCATGGTCGTCGTGCAAATAACCTATGACCGGCGCGTCGTTTGCGTCAAATCGAACTATTTTCATAATGCTCTTCCTTCTTTCCTTGGGATTCACCGCTCCCATTGATACAAATTCAAAGCCCGGCAAAGCGGATTTGATCTTGAGAGGAAGAAGGAAGGAGCGGAGCGAGTTTCTTCTGACGAATTACGGCTGCTTGCCGATGTAAGCCAGGATGCCGCCGTCAACGTACAGCACATGGCCGTTGACGAAGTTGGAGGCGTCGGAGGCGAGGAAGACGGCCGGACCCATCAGATCCTCGGCCTCGCCCCAGCGGGCAGCGGGGGTCTTGGCGATGATGAACTGATCGAAGGGATGGCGGCTGCCGTCGGGCTGGCGCTCGCGCAGGGGCGCGGTCTGGCTGGTGGCGATGTAGCCGGGGCCGATGCCGTTGCACTGGATGTTGTATTCGCCGTACTCGGAGCAGATGTTGCGCGTGAGCATCTTGAGGCCGCCCTTGGCCGCCGCGTAGGCGGAAACGGTCTCACGGCCGAGCTCAGACATCATGGAGCAGATGTTGATGATCTTGCCGTGGCCTTTCTCGATCATGCCGGGGATCACGGCCTTGGAGACGATGAACGGGGCGTTCAGGTCAACGTCGATGACCTTGCGGAAATCCTCGGCGCTCATGTCGAGCATCGGGATGCGCTTGATGATGCCGGCGTTGTTCACGAGGATGTCGATGATGCCGACCTCCTCCTTGATCTGCGCTACGAGCGCCTTGACCGCCTCTTCGTCGCAAACGTCGCAGACATAGCCGTGGGCGTCGACGCCGTTGGCCTTGTACGCTTCCAGCGCGCGCACCTTGGAGCTCTCGCTGGAGCAGTTGAAGCAAACCGTCGCGCCGGCGGCGGCGAAGGCGTTGGCGATCGCCATGCCGATGCCGTGGGAGGCGCCGGTGATGAGGGCGACCTTGCCCTCGAGGGAGAAGCTCTTCAGAATGTCCATGTCAATCATCCTCCTAAATTATTTCAGTTTATTCGTGGGAATCGTGTCCATGTCGTCGAACTCCTGGTTCTCGCCGCCCATGGCCCAGATAAAGGTGTAGTTGGAGGTGCCGGCGCCCGCGTGGATCGACCAGGACGGGGAGATGACCGCCTGCTCATTGGTCATGACGATGTGGCGCGTCTCCTGACCCTGTCCCATCATGTGGAAGACCACCTGATCCTCGGGCACTTCAAAGTACATGTAGATCTCCATGCGGCGCTCATGCGTGTGGGCGGGCATGGTGTTCCAGACGCTGCCGCTCTCCAGCACGGTCATGCCCATGGAGAGCTGGCAGGTAGGCAGCACGGCGGGGTGAATAAACTGATTGATGACGCGCTTGTTGGAGGTCGCGGCGTCACCGCAGGGGCGTTTGTTGGCGTCGGCCAGCTTGAGCAGCCGCGTCTCATAGCTTCTGTGCGCCGGGGCGGAGACCATGTAGAACTTGGCGGGCTTGGAAGCGTCGTCGCTGGAGAAGTAGACTTCCTTCGCGCCCATGGTGATGTACAGGCAGTCCTTGTAGCCGAGCTCGTACACCGTGCCGTCCACATTGATCTTGCCGGCGCCGCCGATGTTGAAGATGCCGATCTCGCGGCGCTCAAGAAAATACTTCGTGCCGAAGTTCGACCAGATGTCGATGCCCTTGTCGATGGAAACAGTTTCCTTTACCGGCATGCAGCCGAGCGTGACCATACGATCCACATGGCTGTACACGGCGACGACCTGATCCGCCACATAGAGATTCTCGATCAGAAACTCCTTCCGGAGCTCCTCGGTGGTATAGCGTTTTACGTCATTGGGACCGGTGGAATAACGAATATCCATTTTATTCTCCTCTTATTTAATGACCATTTCTGTTTCGCCGTCAAAAAGATACACATTCTCATAGGGGATAGAGAACACGATCTTGCTATCCACCTCGGGGGTATCATGCGGATCAACCTTGAGGATGGAGTGCAGCTCACCCATTTCGATATAGACATTGGTGTTGTCGCCCAGCATCTCGGTCAGCTCCACGCCCGCCTTCAGGACATAGGACTCCTTGTGCTCGCCCAGCTTGATGGACTCGGGGCGGAAGCCGAAGACGATCTCCTTGCCCTCGTACTTTGCAAGCTTATTGCCCAGCTTGTGCTTGAGGTCGATGGCGGCGCCGCCGACGTCAAGCTTGCCGCCCTTGACCTTGCCGCGCACGAAGTTCATCGGCGGTTCGCCGATAAAGCCGGCAACGAAGACGTTCACAGGGTCAAAGTACAGCTCACGGGGCGTACCGACCTGCTGCACATAGCCGTCCTTCATGACAACGATACGATCCGCCATGGTCATGGCCTCGGTCTGGTCATGGGTGACATAGATGGTGGTCGCGCCGGTCTCGCGGTGGATCTGGGTGATCTCGGAGCGCATCGTGACGCGCTGCTTCGCGTCGAGGTTTGAAAGCGGCTCGTCCATCAGGAAGATGCCGACCTTGCGGATCAGCGCGCGCCCAATCGCGACACGCTGGCGCTGGCCGCCGGAGAGCGCTCTGGGCAGACGATCCAGATACTCGGTCAGGCCGAGAATGCGGGCGGTGTTGCGCACCTTCTCGTCGATGTAGTCCTCATCGGCTCCCTGCAGCTCCAGACCGAAGGCGATGTTGTCGTAAACGCTCATCTGGGGATAGAGCGCGTAGCTCTGGAACACCATCGCGACGCCACGCTCCCGCGGCCCCTGCTCGTTGGCGCGCTTGCCGTCGATCAGGAACTCGCCGTTGGAGATGTCCTCCAGACCCGCGATCATGCGCAGCGTGGTGGACTTGCCGCAGCCGGAGGGCCCGACGAATACAATGAATTCGCCCTTCTCCATCTCAAGATTGAAATCGTGTACCGCGTGGAACCCGTTCGGATAGATCTTGTTGATGTTTTTCAGCGTTAGATAGGCCATTTTTAATCCCCCTTGATCGTTTGAAAACTTTCTTTCGTTATGGACAAAACGGATATGATTTGCTATTATAAAGATGTTGCTACTGGAAGGAGTGTTCCCGGATGAACGAGATTATCTATGCAGGAAAGCATCTGCTGACCTTCAGCGTCTCCCCGCACATGCACCGCAGCTGGGAGTTTATCTACTGCACAAGCGGCGAGGGGCGCATGGTATTTACAGACTATGCGATCGCCTATCAGACGGGGGATGTGGTCATCATCCCGCCGATGGTTTCCCATCACAACGAGAGCGAGCGCGGCTTTACCAATATTCATTTGAATATGCGCGGCGCCTCGCTTCCGGTCCGGACGCCGACCCTGATTCGGGATGACAGCAACCACTTTATTCTCGACGCCTTTACTGCCGCGTTTTACCATTTTGGCGTTGGTCCCGGTAAGCAGAGCGCTTTACTCGCCGCTTATGCAAACCTGATCGTATTTCAGCTGCTTGCCAATCTCGAAGCGCCCAAACGCAGCCCCGTGGTAGAGGAGATCGAACGCACGATCATCTTAAATTACCCGGACGAGAACTTTGAGCTGGAGCGCTATCTGCGCTCCCTGCCCTTCAACTATGATTACCTTCGCAAGCTTTTCAAGAGTGAGGTTGGTCAAACGCCGCTGCGCTTTCTCAATGACACCCGTCTGCAGGCCGCGGCGGAGCGGTTGGACGGCGGGCTGAAGGAGCAACTGAGCATCTCCGAGATCGCGCATCTCTGCGGTTTTCATGAGCCGCTGTACTTTTCCCGCGTATTTCGCAGCAAGTTCGGGCTGTCCCCGCAGCAGTATCAGAACCGCCCGCGCGAGAACGTCGCGGAAACGGAGGACAGTGAGAGCATCAAAATCCCGATTTCAGAGCTCAGCCGAGACGCTTGATCTCGGTATAGGCCAACAGGAACGGCGCGACGCCCTTGGCGTCATTCTGCACCACCGGCTCGGAGATGTAGTATTCATAGGAGCCGTCGCGGCGGCGGTTGTTCTCCGGGCCGAGACCTGCGACCAGGCAGATGCCGCCCAGATTCAGCTCCCCATCCGTGAAAGACAGATAACGCTCTACAATGCCGCGGAAGGTCTTCTCCCCTTTTGCGGCATATTCCTTGCCCAGCACGCCCAATCTCGCGCCCTTGAGCATCGCATAAGCCAGCATACTGCTGCCGCTGGTTTCGAGGTAGTTGCCCTCGCGGCCGCCCTGATCGACGACCTGCCAGTAAAGGCCGGTCTCCGGATCCGCCCAGCGGGCGACGCCCTCCATCAGTTCGCGGAAGATGGCGCGAAGCTTCTCATTGTCTTCGCCCTCCGGCAAAATCTCGCAGAGATCCGCCAGCGCCACGGCAAACCAGCCGATGCTGCGCAGCCAGAAGTTCTTCGAGCGCCCGGTCTCGGGGTCTGCCCAAAAGGCCTTGCGGCTCGCGTCATAGCCGTGGTAGTACAGGCCGCTTTTTTCATCGCGCATCCGTGCGCGTACGGTCTCGATCTGGCGCAGGGTGTCGGAATAATCGCCGTTGCCCAGGTTCTTTACATACATGGCATAGAAGGGCTGCGCCATATACAGTCCGTCCAGCCAGACCTGATTGGGATAGATGGCCTTGTGCCAAAAGTTTCCTTCAAAGGTACGGGGCTGGTTCACAAGCTGCCGATGCAGAAGCTCGGCGGCTTTTTTGTATTTTTCCTTGCCGGTGGCGGCGTAGAGCGGGAAGAGTACGCGCCCCTCGTTGAGATCGTCGAGGTTATAGGTCTCCTGCTCGTAGCTGCGGATACTGCCATCCTCCTGCACGAACCAGTCGATGTAATGCTCGGCAAAATCGGCGTACTGGCTGTCGCCGGTGATCTCGCTCATGGCGAGCAGCGCGGTCATCATGCAGCCGTCGATATAGTTCCAGCTGGCGGGCTTCCCCTGGCGCACCTTCTCGATGTTCCATACCGTGTATTCCGGGGTGGACTCACGAATCAGGCGCTGTACATAAGCGTCGATTTTTTCATACATACTCAGCACCTCACTTAAAGTCCGTCGGCCTCTAAACTGTCGTAATGATTTGCGATCAGCTTGTCGCCCTCCTCGCCTTCTATGCTCACGTTTTCCAGGCGGATGCGGCGCACATTGTCGAGATAAAAACCGAGCTTGCAGCGCTCTTTGGCGAAGTTTTCCATAATGGGGATGCCGGGCTTGGCATCCTCGGCAAAGCGCACGGAGATATTTTGAAGCGTCACCGACTCAATGGGCGCCTCCGGCAGCCCGTCGATATAGCAGGCGGCGATCTCAGCCCCCGTGCAGTCCATGTTTTGGAAGCGAAAGTTGCCCATGTAGGGCGTCCGGTCGTCCACCGGCAAATGCTCACGCGACCAGACGTATTCGCTCTCTCTGTCGGGGTCGCAGCAGTTGTACCAGAGGTTAATGACGATGGGGGTCAGAACCCCCTCCATGCGGATGTTCTCGAACAGCACGTCGTCGATGCGGCAGTTTTTACCGCGCCCGCGGCGGCTCTTGATGCGAAGGCCGCGATCTGTACCCCGGAAAACACAGTGGCTCACGGTGAGATTGCGCACACCGGCGCCAATCTCGCTGCCAAGGGTCACGCCGCCGTGACCGTGATCCATGAGGCAGTTGCGGATCGTGTGGTGGTCGGCGGGGACATTCAGCTTCATCCCCAGCTCGATCTTGCTGGACTTGATGGCGATGCAGTCATCCCCCACCGAGAAGCGGCAGCCGATGATGTTCACGCCGTCGCAGGACTCCGGGTCGATGGCATCCGTGTTCGGACTCACCTTCGGAGCGGAGATTTTCACATCGTAGATGCCGATGTTTTTGGAATAATGCGGGTGCAGCTGCCAGGAGGGGGAGTTGCAGGCATGAACGCCGTGCAGAATCACATTCTCGCAGCGATTAAAAAACATCAGCCGAGGGCGCGCCGCCGCAAACGACCGATAAGCCGTCCAGAAATCCGTGTTCTGCGCATTGCCGTCCACGGTACCCTCCCCGACGATGCGGATGTCCTCAGCATACTGAGCGGTGATCAGGGACTGGTACATGGGAACCGGCTTGCCCTCAAAGCCGCCGAAATAGACTTCTTCGCCGCCGAGCGCAAGCACTTCACCGGGGACAATGGGATAATCCTCCCGCTTTGCCCAGCCGAGGAGCGTCGCATTCTTCTTTAGCTCCAGGGTGATGTGACTTTTCAGCGTCAGCGGGCGGCAGAGATAGCGGCCTGCGGGAAAAACAAGGCGCGCATCCTTCGGCAGATAAGAGATCGCGGTCTGCACCGCCTGCGTGTCGTCATGCTCACCGTCGCCGATCGCGCCGAAGTCGCGCACGTTCAGGGCGCAGCTTTCGACGGCCGTGCGGAACGACAGCTCCTCACGCAGCTCCCGGCCGACGAGAGACACGGTATATTCCGTGTCCGGCGCAAGAGAAAACAGAACATTCGTGTCGCAGGTATATTGCTCCTGCCCGTTCAGGAGCACGGTAAAGCTTTCCGGCGCGTAGTAGGGCAGCTCATTTTGCAGCTCAAAGCATGCGGAGCTTGCGCCGGAAAAGAGAAGTTTCAACATAAAAACCGTCCTTTATCGGAAAGCGTTCTTTTTTGCGTCCTCAATGATTCGTTTTGTTAAACGCTTCATACCAAGAAAGAGAAGATCAAAGGCCGTGTAGAATACGCCAAACAGGATCGGCCCGACCCCGAGGGATGCGGAGCCGCCCATGGCGACCAAAGTCAGATTGATAAGCTTGTACAGGAAGTCCACGCAAAACAGCAGCAGACAGGCGTAGACAATGTTGAGAAAAAAGGTGATATACTGTTGTTTGGGAAACATCATCCAGGCGTCGTTTCCGCCCTTGCTTTTGGCGTAGTAACGCAGGATATTGTTGGTGATCACATCGGTGATGACGCCGAGCGCAAGGCCGAAAACCGCCAGGAGATCCAGCCGCGCTGTGATGTAGGAGCTCAAGCCCCAGAAGATGAAAAAGCAGACAGAACCGGCAAACCAGATTTTGATGAGCACCACCTTGACCCAATCCGCAAAATGGATTTTGGGGCCAGAGCGGTATTTGCGCAGCTCTTCCTCCGAGACCTCGGGAGAGTTGCTTTCATCGGCTTCCACGAGGTTTTTCACCGCATCGGTATGCAGCTTGTAATATTCGGCGGTCGTCTTATGCTGTTCGGGTACCGCGCGTTTTTTCTTTCCGGATGCCATAAAAAATCCTCTACCGGGTTTTACCCGAATCGGGAGACAAGGCCTCCCGATTCGGGAAAAATGTAATCAGTCTTCGCCGGAGATGTCGATCTCGCCCAGCTTGCCGTAGTCCTCCACCGTGACGGAGGTGTTGATCTTGCGCAGCAGCTTGGTGTAAACCGGGCGCAGCAAAATCAGCGCAATGCCGATGCCGAGAATCACAATATGCGTCTGCAGGACGTTATAGGCCTGCGCGATGTAAATCGTGGACGCATCCAGCGTGATGGGGTTTTCCGCGCGGGTCAGCGCGCTGGTGATGAGGTTGGAATAGTAGATGTCGCAGAAGATGATGACCGCGAACATCGCCAGCATCAGCGCCACCATGACGTAGACGGGCTTTTTGCGGCGCGGGTAGGCGTTTAAGAAGCACACCAGCGACAGCATGGAAAACAGCATCGTCGCAAAGCCGCACAGACCCATGCCGGGACCCTGGATCTTGGCGGTGGTGTCGGAGATGTGGGTCAGATTCAGGGAATACTGGAAGAACGCGATCAGCAGCACGACCAGCGCGATGATGGTGGGCTGGCGCTTGAGAGCCACGAAGAATTTACGCAGGAACTCCGGCATCTTGCTGCCGGTCTTGGCGGTCTTATTGGCGCTCATCACTTCTGCCCCCTTCCGATAGCGACGCCGGTTTCCTTGTCAAAGAAGTGCTTGCGGCTGAAGGCGATGTTCACACTGTCGCCCTGTTTGTAGTCGTACCAGCCGCGCAGCTTCGCGGAAATCTTGTTGCTGGGCGCTTCCATATGACCGATGTGGCCATGCACCAGCGTGTTCATGCCCAGGTTTTCGTTGGAGAAGACGTTCATCGCGATCTCCCCGCCGCCGATCACGTCCTCGGGACGAACGCCGAGGTCGATCTCCTTGCCGGCATAGGGAAGCAGCACGCCCTTTTCCTCCTCGCTCAGCTTCACCTTGAAGCCATTGCCCTCCAGCTCGCCCTCACGGACGGTGGCGGAGAAGAAATTCATGGGCGGCAGGCCGATGAAGCTTGCGACAAAGCGATTGGCGGGAGCGTCGTACAGCTCCAGCGGGGTGCCGACCTGCTGCACATGACCCATGGACATGCAGACGATGCGGTCTGCCAGGGTCAGGGCCTCGGTCTGGTCGTGGGTGACGTAAAGCATGGTGGCCTGCAGGCGCTTATGCAGCAGCAGGATCTCGCGGCGGGTCGCGCCGCGCAGCTTGGCGTCGAGGTTGGACAAGGGCTCGTCAAACAGGAAGACCTTGGGGTTTCGCACGATGGAGCGCCCCATAGCCACGCGCTGGCGCTGGCCGCCGGAGAGCTGGGAGGGCTTCTTGTTGAGCTGGCTGGTCAGGCCGAGGATCTCGGCCGCGGCCAGAACCTTCTTGTGGATCACATTGGGGTTTTCCTTACGCAGCGTCAGGGAGAAGGCCATGTTTTCGTAAATGGTCATGTGCCCGTAGAGCGCGTAGTTCTGGAAAACCATGGCCATGTCTCTGTCCTTGGCGGGCGTCTGGGTGATGTCCTTCCCGTCGAGGAAGAGGTGACCGGCGGAGATGTCCTCCAGACCTGCGATCATGCGCAGCGTTGTGGACTTTCCGCAGCCGGAGGGGCCGACCAGAACGATCAGCTCGCCGTCCTTGACGTCGAGGTTGAAGTCAAAGACTGCCTGAACGTTATTGTCATAGATCTTATCTACATGCTGAACCTTTAATTCTGCCATAACGTTCCTCCTCCCTTATGCATTCTTCGCTTCGAGCGAGGCGATGTGCGCTGCGAGCTGGCGAGAGCGGATCATGCCGACCACGGCGCCCACGATCAGGCAGGCGGCGGAGGCCACGAGCCACACCACGCAGAACACGAACTGCCGGTTCTGCATCACGATAACGGCCTGCTCGGAAATGGTGACGGTGGAGGCATGCGCCTTCACGGGGTAGATGAAGATGCGCACGATCTGCAATACGCCCAGCACGATCATCGCGTAGCCATAGCCGATCTTGTAGTTCTTGATGCCCTCGGAGCTCAAGAAGGCGGCGAGCATGAACACCAGGTTGTACAGGATGGAGGCGCCCATCAGGATGTTGTAATACCAGGAGCCCACGTTGGACTCATAAATGCTGATGAAGTAGAATACGTCGAACAGGATCGCGGCAAGCGCAAGGCCGGACGCGGCGGAGTTCTTCGTATAGCGCATACGGTCAAGGCGAATGGTTTTTTCGTCGTTCATGCCGCAGCCCCCTTTCCTTCCGCGATCAGCTTGGCCTCTTCCTTCATGAGCTGCATCTTCCAGATCGTGCAGGCGACCAGGCCGACGGAGACCAGAAGGGAGATCGCAAAGACCGCATAGTGGGCATCGAACCAGAAGGTGGATTCGGTGTAGGCGGTTTTCCACAGCTCCGCGTGCGCCTTCAGCGCCTCGAAGTCAACCGCCAGGAAGCGAGCCTTGAAGAGCTCTATATAGCTGTGGGACTGGATGGCGACATAGAAGTTCGCGATCACATTGGCGGCTACGGTGATGTAGTTGCCAATGTAGTATTTTCTGCGGATGTGGGTGTTGGTGATAAAGAGCAGACAGGCAAGCAGGATCAGAACAATGGAGTTTCTGAGAAACACACTGTTGAAGCCCTGCATGTTGTAGTAGACGATGGAACCGGGCACGTCGGTCTGCGTGAGATCGGCGGGGTTGCGCATCGTGGAATAGAGCGTGTCGTAGAGATCGGTCATGATGCCCAGCGCGTACAGGAAAATGATCGCGCTGGAGATGATGGCCAGAAGGCATAGGATTTTCTGCAGCGTCAACTGTTTTTTGTACATTTTGACCTCCCTGCTGCAAGCACCGCTCCCAAAGAGGGTCTCCCCTCTTTGGGTTTTGTGCGGGCCTGCGAATCTGCGTTCACATCAGGCGCGCAAGGCGCCTTTCGCGTACGCGCTCAGTTCATGGCGTTGTAGAAGTTGAGAAGACGGGTCCAGGCGTCGGTCTTGAGCGCCAGGTACTGACGGCCGCCCCACTCGTTGGCAACCATCTCGGCAGAAGCCTCAGCGTTGCCCATACCCTCTTCGGCGTAGCCGGAGACGATCTGGTTGACGAACAGGTTCTTATCATCCTTGGAGGAGGAGAACATGCCCTTGGCGGTGAGCTGGGTGTAGGTGTTGATCATGTCGTTCTCAGCCTTTGTGTTGGGGAGAACGGTGGGGATAGACATGTACCAGGGGTTCTCGGTGACGGCGAGCTCGGGGTGATGGATGGTGCCGAGCGCGATGGCCACGGAGAGTTTGCCGGCGCCTTCACGGCCGGCGTCGCTGGTGCACTGGAACTCGAAGGCCTGGCTCTTCATGAAGCTCAGCGTGGAGCCGAGGAACTGGCGGGCGTAGTTGGTGTAGTTGCCGCTGGCCTTTTCCCAGAGCTCGGCGCGGGTGGCGTCGGCGATCTCAGGCATCTCCTGACCGTTGAACATAAAGGTCGCATAGCTGCCGTCGGCGTTATGCTTGATGAAGGCGTCGGGGCCGTAGGACATGAGGATCGTGCCTTCGGGAGAGTAAGCGTAGTCGATGAGCTTGAGCGCGGCGTTGAGCTTGTCAGCGTTGCCAGCGACGCCGGCGGAGGAGATACCCCAGCCGTCGGTCTTGACGGAACGCCAGGACTCGGTGAAGCGCATGTAGTTGCCGCCCTCGGTGCCGTCCTGCCAGCAGGAGACGGGAACCATAACGGCCATGTAGGCCTCGCCCTCGTCGAACACGCCCTGAGAGGGGTCGTTGTACAGGGTCTGCGTGGAGTTGTAGTCGTAGTGCATGAAGCCGGAGTCGCTCTCAAGATACTGCTTGGTCTTGCCGGCGGCGGTGTTCATGTAGTTTTCGGAGATCAGGCCTTCCTTGGCGATGGCGTTCATGCGCTCAAGCGCCTGGTAGGTCTCAACGTTCTGACGGGCGTCCTTCAGGCTGCCGTCAACATCAAAGTACAGGTAATCCTGGCGGGACTCGAGGCCGCGGATGCCGAAGAGCTGGCCGGCAAAGCGAACCGTATCGACACGGCGGGCGTTGTTGTCCTCCTCGCGTGAGAAGATGCCCTGGATGGTATCGGTGCCGTTGAGGGTCTGGGGGTTGGCGACGACGCAGCGGAGCAGGGCGACCAGCTCGTCAGCGTCCCAGCAGGCGTTCTGGCCGATGAAGAGGTTGGAACGCTCGGTGCCGTAATAGCCGTTGTAGGCCTCGTCGATGTAAGTGCGGAGCATATTGACAGCTTCCACGCCGTCGATGCTGCCGGCCTCGTTCATCTTGGCGATGATGTTGCCGCCCGCGTCGTAATCCTTGGTCACAGTCTCAACACCGCTGCCGTCGAGCTTGACGGTCTCAATGTCGATCTTGCCGGAAGTGGGCATGAAGGGCTCATAAACGGGCTCGGCGGTCTTGTTGCACTCGTCGGCAGCAAACTCGCCTTCGCCGTCGAGGAGCTTCTGAACCATGTCAACACGCATGAGAGGCATACGCTCGATGTCGTTCACGCCGTCAAAGTACGGGGAGAAGTAGATGGCGCCGGTGTCGGTGTTGCCGGTGATGGAGAGGCGGACGATGGGGTTGGCCTCGAGGTAGGCCTTGAAGTTCGGCATCTGGTCAAGATACTCGGCGATGTTCACGACAACGCCCTGCTCGCCGTACTCGGTGAGCTTGCTGGCGGTGCCGGAGACCATATCAATGTCGCCCATGCGCTCTTTCCAGTAGTCGAACTCGTTGGAGGCGCTGTTGCCCTGATATTTGTCCTCGATCTTGATGCCGAGAACCTTCTCGACCTCGACCCAGGTGGGCTTGAGGTCGCCGGCATGGTAGGTCACGCCGTCGGCCAGGGTGATGCCCTCGCCAGCGACTTCCGCGTCCATGCTCAGGCCGGTCTTGGTGGAGTTGTAGCCGGTGGCCATGCGCAGCACGGTGCCGTCGGCATAGCTCAGCTCAGCGGGGGCAGCGGCTTCCGCGGGCGCGGCAGCCTCGCCGGACTCGGCGGCGGGGGCGGCAGCGGGGGCTTCCTCAGCCTTGGGGGCGGAGTACTGGTCCACATCGATCTTGTTGCCGCAGCCGGCCAGCAGCGTTGCGAGCATCGCTACGGTCAGCAGCAGCGCGATCAGCATTTTCGTGTTTTTCATTCGGATCCTCCTTAAATTATAATAAGTACATTTTTATAAGCACCGGGTCGAACCCGGTATTGCCCGGGGATTACTCCTTCACGCCGCCGACATTGGTGCCCTTGGCGAAGTACTTCTGGATGAAGGGGTAGATGATCAGGATGGGGACGATGGAGCAGACGATCAGCGCGTAGATCACAGAGTCGGAGGCGTAGGGCTGGTTCCAGCCGGCCATGGCCTCGGCGTCGGTGAACTCCTCGAGCCGCAGACGGATGAAGACCTGCAGCGGGTGCTCGTTGGAGTTGGAGATCATCTGGCGCGCCCAGAAGTAGCCGTTCCAGCGGGAGATGCCGAAGAACAGCGCAACGGTCGCAATGGTGGATTTGCACATCGGCAGGTACACCTTGGTCAGCACCTGGAACTCGCTCGCGCCGTCGACGATGGCGGCCTCCTCAATCTCGCTGGGAACTCCCTCAAAGGCGTTGCGGAGCAGGATGATGTTCATGGCGGCCATGCCCATGGCGATGACGACGAGCCACTTGTCGTCCACGATGCCGAGTGCGTTGAAGACGGTCTTGGTGTCCAGGTAGTTTAAGTACTGGGGCACGATACCGGCCGCAAACCACATCGTGAAGACGAGGAAGAAGTTGAAGAACTTACGGAACAGCAGGCGCTTCTTGGAAAGCGCGTAGGCGCCGAGGATGGAGTAAAACAGCGCCCACACCGTGCCGTAGAAGGTGACGAACAGGGTGTTGGAATAGGCGTTCCAGAACATGTTGTCGCTGAACATACGCTGGAAGGCGGCAAACTGCAGCCCCTTCGGGAAGAGGACGACCTGGCTGTATTCGACTGCGGCGCGGTCGGACAGAGCGGCCGAAATCGCGTACACGAAGGGATAGAGGCAGGCCAGCGCGAACACCGTGAGGAGCGTGTAGCTGATGACCTTGAAAATCAGCTCCGAAATCTCAAGTTTTCTTTTCATGGCGTTCCCCTTTCTCAGTAGAGCGACACGTCGGAGGCCTTGCGCGCAATGGTATTGGCGCCGATGACCAGCAGCATGCCGACCACGTTGTTCATCATCTCCGCCGCGGAGGCGATGCCCTTGGCGGCACCGGCAAGGCCGTAGCGCTGGGCAAAGGTGGAGACCACGTCAGCCGTGACGTAGGTATTGGGGTTATAGAGCAGCAATACCTTCTCATAGCCGATGTTCAGCAGGGAGCCGATACGGGTGATGAGCATGATGACGATGGTGGAGAGGATGCTGGGCAGCACCACATAGCGCATCTGCGCCCACTTGCCGGCGCCGTCGATCTGCGCGGCCTCGTAGCTGGTGGGAGAGAT
The DNA here is from genome assembly GCA_905233785.1 of uncultured Oscillospiraceae bacterium. Lineage (GTDB taxonomy): Bacteria > Bacillota > Clostridia > Oscillospirales > Oscillospiraceae > Limivicinus. Next base: position 4,514 of record CAJOCV010000043.1, on the reverse strand, counting down.
GGCGATGATCGCCGCGAAGAAGACGATGCTGTCATAGCCTGCGCCTTCCCAAATACCGCTGATGATGTAGATCGGGCGGAAGAAAGCGGGGTTATTGAGCATACCGGACTTTGCGATGTCCTGGGAGATCCAGCCGAGGTTCGCCAGAGCCTGAGCGAGCACACCGTTGCCGGAGGTCGTGGAACCCTGCTTGACCAGCATCACGACCAGAGAGGTCATAACGACCGTGGACATGAATTTGGGCAGGTAGGTGAGCACCTGGTAGACGCTGCGGGCGATGTTCGACTTGATCTCGTTGAAGAACAGCGCAAGGATGATCGGCATCGGGAAACCGAAGCACAGCCCGTAAAAGCTCAGGATGAAGGTGTTGCGCATGGCGCGCCAGAACTCCACCGAAAGCGTGTCGCCGCCAACCAGGAGGCGTTTAAAGTACGAGAAGCCGGAGAACAACTGCTGGGAAACGGGCAACACTTCATCCGAGACCTTGAAGCAGCCCAGCAGCTCGTACATGGGGAAATAGCGCCAGAACAGGAACACCAGCAGCATGGGGATGAGCATGAGGTACAGCCGCCAGTCTTTCAGGATCGAGCGCCCGACATGGAGCCAATAGTGTTTCTCCACATCGTCGCGAACGGCTTGCTCCGGGCTCTCGCGGTACAAGCCGGTCGCTTCATCGAAGATAAGGAAATCTGCTGCTTTTGCTTTCATCAAAATCCTCCTTTGTCCTCTTTGTGAATTTTATCACTTGCAGAACGCGGTTTTGCAAGTGTAAACTCGCCTTATTTGGGAACTGCCGATTCCATCGAAGCGCGGCGACTGACCGGGCGGTTTTCGTGCGCCGCGGCATCGTTGCCGGGTAGACGCGAGCCCCTGCTTTTCCGGCTCAGTCGTCTTTATGGATGCGCAGTAGATAGTGCTTCTGATCCTCAAAAATTCCGTCCAGCCGCCGGGCGACCCAGAGGATCACGCCGGTGAACAGGAGAGAAAGCGCGTCTGTGGTGAAAAAGCCGAGGCAGTTGCGAAACGCCGTGCCCATGGCGAAGGCGACAAGCGCCCGGCCGAGCTGCATGCACAAAAGCGTCCCCAGTCCAAAGCAAACGCTCAAAACCCCGTCGGTACGGACGCGCTCCTTGCCGAGCGCCTTGAGCGGCAGGAGCATCAGCAGGGAAAAGGCGTTGCCCGCGCAGTAAATCAGCAGCTGCCGCGCGCTCCCATGGGAGAGAAGCGAGAAGACGAGGCCGCCCAGCACCGCGTGAAGACCCGCCCAGACGCCCCAGCGCATCAGCACGATGGCAACGATCGCCGCCACAACGGACACGGTATACAGTTGATCCGCAAACCAGCGGGTAGCCGCCGTGACGATCAGGGTTTCCGAGATCCAGAGGATCACCGCGAAAAGCCCCAGGTCGATCGCGCGGTACTGCCGAAAGCTGAACTGACGGTTCATAAGCGCCTCAAAACATACATTTTTTGCTATAGTATTTTACCAGCACCGCCGCTTTTCAGATATGGCGGAAGTGGAGAAGCTTTATACACAAATTGGACATATTTCCTAATGATATTTGCAAAATGACCAATTATGATTTATACTATTTGTGAAATATTCCTAAACGCAAAAGGGAGGGCTCCATCATGCCCGTTTTTACCGCCACACCGCTCGACAATTTGCAGCAGTTGTTTGATTCCGTTCCCGCCGGGAGCACGATCCGCCTTGCCGCGGGCGAATACCGCCAGAAGCTGAAGCTCCGGACGCCGGGCGTCACGCTCGAGGGCGCCGGGATGGACAAAACGGTGCTCGTCTGGGACGACTACGCGCTGAAACTTGATGAGCGGGGTCGGGAATACAACACCTTCCGCACCTGGACGCTCGCCGTCTGTGCCGACGGGGTGACGATGAAAAACCTCGCGGTCGTAAACGACGCGCTGCATCCCGAGCGCAAGGGGCAGGAGGTCGCGCTCACGGTCTATGGCGACGGTTTTACTATGCAGGATTGTCTGCTGCGCTCCACGCAGGACACGCTTTTTGTCGGCCCGCTGCCGAAGGATCTGATCGCGCGCTATGACGGCTTTCTGAGCGACGATCTGCGGCAGGACCGGCTCCTCTCCCAGCGCTTTGCGCGCTGCCGCATCGAGGGGACGGTGGACTTCATCTTCGGCTGCGGGAACGCGGTTTTTGACGACTGCGAGATCCGCTCGGTCTACGACGCGCGCGGCATCGGCTACGCCGCCGCGCCCGCGCACGCGCTGGAGCAGACGGAGGGCTTTCTGTTTTCCCGCTGCGCCTTCACCTGTGATGACGCGGTCACGCCGGAGAGCATCTTCCTTGCCCGCCCCTGGCGCGATTACGGGCTCTGCCGTTTTGTGGATTGCAGCTACGGCGCCCACATCAAGCCCGCCGGCTTTGACCCCTGGAACGACACGCAGCGGGACAAGACCGCCCGCTTCTATGAAACGCCCGCTCAGCCCGGGCGCGTCCCCTGGTCAAACCGAGGCGTAGATGCGCTCGATGAGCTCGCGTGAGGCCACCGCGTTTTCGTTGCAGGTGTTCTCCAGTGTCGCCTGAACGTAGGGCTTTCTGGCCTTGAGGAAGCGGAGGATGGCGGTATAATCCATCTCTCCCGTACCCGCCGCGACGCTGACGAGCTTGTCGCCCTCGCGCACGAAGTCCTTGATATGTACCATGGCGATGTGATCGCAGAGCTTCTCCATCGCGTCCCCGATCACTTTTTCGCGCGCATCCGCGTTCTCCGCGCCCAGCAGGTTCACCGGATCGAAAATGATGCGCAGGTTGCGGCTGCCGATGCCGCGGATCACCTCCAGCGCGCGGTCGGCGTTGTAGACGATATGGTTCCACACCGGCTCGATGGCCATGGTCACGCCGTAATGCTCGGCGCACTCCACCACCGGCTCAAGGTTGCGCATGAAGGTATGGAGCGCCTGCTGCCCGTGGGTGTTCGCGTCCAGCTTGTATTCGGCGTTCGGCGCGCCGGTCTCGGTGCCGACCATGCCGATGCCCGCGACGGCGGCGACGCGCATACTGCCGTAATAGCGGGACTGAAACGCGCGCAGCTTGTTTTCGTCCGGATGGGCGAGGTTTAAGTAGCAGCCCAGCACCGCCACATCCAGCTCCTGCTGCCGGAAAACCCGGCGCACATAGGCGCCCAGCCCCTCGGTGAGCGCGGCATCGTCAAAAGTGACGCCGGAGATGCACTTTTGCAGCGCAAGATGCACGCAGGAAAAGCCCTCTTCCCGCGCCTTCTTTGCCCGCTCCTCCAGCGTTTGGAGCGCAGGTGCCTCCTTTGCGTTTACATCGTGAAGACGGACTCCGAGCTGCATGACATTCTCCTTCCGGCGAAACCGTCAATTTGTCAGAATCCGATTCGCCTATTTGCTCATTTTTTATATATTTTACTTTTTTTCTTGTGGCAGTACTACGAAAAATCAAAAAATTATTTTTCAAAACACTGTTTTTTCAACACTTTACAGGTGGGATCATGAAACTTTTTGAGCGAGAAAGCGACGGGGCGCTTTTGCGGGTCAGCATCGACCGGCGGGAGCGCGCCTCCGGGTACCGGATGAGCGGCTACCACTCCCATAACTACTTTGAGCTGGCCTGCATCGAATACGGCTCCTATCGCGCCTTGCTCGCGGAGCGGCAGTATGATCTCAAGGCGGGGGACTTTCTGCTGATCCCGCCGAATGTGATCCATTCCAGCAGCTACGACTACGGCCCCTGCCTGAGAAGCGGGATCTATTTCCGCATGGAGGATCTGGACGAGGCGCTGCTTGAGCTGCTTCCCGGCGGGGATGCGCTTTTCGCCGCGCCGCGTATCTTTCAGGCGCCGGAGGCGAGCATGCATCCGCTCAGCGCCCTGCTTGCCGCGATGGCGGCGGAGGAGCAGGTGAACGACGCGCGCACTCCCCTGCTGCTGCGCCTGATGCTGCACCAGCTTTTGCTGCAGTGCAGCCGGGTCTGCAGTCTGCTGCCCGATACGCCGACGGATATTCACAGCACCGACCGCGAGGTGCTGCTCGCGGCGCGCTACATCAACGAGCATTTCCGCCAGGCGATCACCGCCGCGGACATTGCCGCCGCCGCGGGCTTCAGCCCGAACTATTTAAGCCGCAAATTCCGCGAGGCCGCCGGGATGGGCGTGCACGACTACCTGGTGCTGATCCGGCTGCGCAGCGCGGCCTATGAGCTTTTGAGCACCGACATGAGCGTGACGCAGATCGCCCTGCGCTGCGGCTTTTCCGACAGCAACTATTTCAAAGACGCTTTCAAAAAAAAATTCGGCCTCACGCCCCGGGAATACCGGAAGGCGCACGCCGGTTGATTCGACGCCGTAAAGAATCACAGCTTGTTTGGATGCCTCCGGCGGCTGTTGCAAGATACGCGCATAGCCCAGTCACCACCGTAGGGACGAGCATCGCTCGTCCGGCAGCACGGAGTATTGTCTTGAGAAAATGTTCGGCGAATTCGCAGATTGTACGAATTCGCCGAACATTTCTTT
>CAJOCV010000042.1 GCA_905233785.1 uncultured Oscillospiraceae bacterium | reverse complement strand
TAGTCGAACATGCACCAGCCGAAGCAGCCGGCGTGTTCTCCGTCGGCCATGGCGGCGTTCAAAACTCGCGCGTGGCGCAGGGCGTGCTCCTGGCGCTTTGCCCAGGGGTCAAAGCTCTTGGTGGGGAACATATGCCCGCTGTGCTCGGAGATGAGCAGGGCTTTCCCCATATCGGGCGTTACCTTGTCCTTGGGGCGGCAGCCGGGATTCTCTCCGGTGTGGGAGAAGTCGTTGAAGGCGTAAACATCCTCGAGCAGGCTGCTCTTTTCGATGTAGCGCACGCCGGAGGTGGGGCGGCTCGAATCGAGCTTGCGGCAAAGCTCGTTGGTGCGCTGATAGAATTCGTCGTTGTCCTGGCTCTCGTTGATGCGAACGCCCCAGAGCACAATGCTCGGGTGGCTGCGGTACTGCGTCACCATCTCCCGTACATTCTCCACCGCCTGCTCCTGCCAGGCCGCGTCCCCCACGTGCTGCCAGCCGGGGATCTCGGTGAAGACCATCAGCCCCAGCTCGTCGCAGGCGTCGATAAAGTGCCCGCTCTGGGGATAGTGGGAGGTGCGCACGGCGTTGCAGTGCAGCTCCTCCTTCAGAATGCGCGCGTCCTCAAACTGCAGGTGCGCCGGGGCGGCGTAGCCGATGTAGGGGTAGCACTGATGGCGGTTTAAGCCGCGCAGGAAGCTCTTCTTCCCGTTGAGGTAGAAGCCGTCGGCGCGAAAGTCCACCGTGCGGAAGCCGAAGCGTTTCTCCTGCGTGTCGAGCACCTGCATGTGCTTATCCAGCAGCTCCGCGCGCAGGGTGTAGAGCTTGGGGTTCTCCGGGCTCCAGGGCTTGGCGTAGGGCACGCGCATGGTGAAGCGCTCGTTGCCGATCTCGCTTGCCAGGCACTTCTCCCCGTCCCAGACGGAAAGGCGCACCAGCCTGTCTTCCCCGACAAGCGTAAGCTGCGCCTCGAGCCTGTCAAGGCTCGGGGTGAAGACATAGAGGTCTTCGATATACTCCCGCTCCCGCACGTCGAGCCAGACTTCGCGGTAGAGCCCGCCGTAGGTCAGGTAGTCGATCACGAAGCCGAAGGGCGGCACCGCGCCGTTTTCCGTGCTGTCAAGCTTTACACAGACGGTATTCTCGCCGCCATAGCTTACCGCGTCCGTGATCTCCGTGCGAAAGGCGGTGTAGCCGCAGCGGTGCTCGCAGAGCTTTTTGCCGTTGACAAAGACCTCCGCGATATGCGCCGCGCCGTCAAACTGCAAGAAAAGCCGCTTGCCGCGGTATTCCTCCGGGATGTTCAGCGCGCGGCGGTAGCCGTAGACGCCCTCGTAGTTCTGGGGGCCTGCGTAATGAAGCGGCGTCTCTCTGACGCTGTGGGGCAGGCGCACGGCCACGGTCTCCCCGCCGCCGGTAAGCAGCTCCTCCGACCAGTTTTCGGCAAACTCCCAGGAGCTACAAAGATTGATCATGTTGTCTTCCTCCGTTATATAGAATCATGCGCTGCATATTCTGCACAATATATCGTTATGATTGTATCATATTCCAGTACGGAAGCACAAGACGCAATAGTCTGTTTCACACTGTTATTTTTGAAGGGGCTGTGAAAAAACGAATTTTTCTGCAGCCCCTCCAGCTTCTCTCCGAAAAAACGTAACAATTTAGTCCCGGAACGGGACTGAACAGTTACCAAAAAACAAAGAACCCCGGGGGTTAACCCGGAGTTCTTCGTTTGGGAGAAAAGAGAGGATGTATAGAAGTAGAAAAGTGGCGAATGTTATCGCAAACCGTGTTTGCGTCTGAGGCGTCAGGCCCCTTCGGGCTTGGCCTCGTCAAAGGTCAGGGTAATCGTCTTGCTCTCGCCCGCGCGGTAGAGCTCAATCTCCACCGTGTCGCCGGCGGAATACTGCTTGACCGCGTTTCTCAGCTCCGTGTAGCTGCTGATTTCCGTGTCGCCAAGCTTTGTGATCACGTCGCCCTTTTGAATACCGGCGGCCTCCGCGCAGCTGCCGCTGCTCACATCGGAGACATAGGCGCCGAGAGGCATGTTGTAATACTGCGCGTACATGGCGCTGTAGCGCTCATCCATCCAGATGCCCATGTAGGCCTTGCCGGTCACATAGCCTTTGGTAATGAGATCATTCACAATGGAAGAGACATCGTTCGCGGGGATCGCAAAGCCCAGACCCTCCACGCCGGTGGAGCTGTATTTCGCCGTGACGACGCCGACCACCTGACCGAGGCTGTTGTATACCGGACCGCCGGAGTTGCCGGGGTTCACCGCCGCGTCAATCTGGAACATATTGATGGATTCAGACTCCTCGGTCGTGATGACGCGATCAAGCGCGCTCACATGACCGCTGGACATTGAAAACTCCAGCTCGCCGAGGGGGTTGCCGACAGCATAGACCGCGTCGCCCACATGCAGACTCTCGCTGCTGCCGAAGGTGGCGGGGGTGAGGCCGGTCGCTTCGATCTTCAAAACCGCAAGGTCATTTGCCTGCTCAGTGCCGACGACGGTGGCGGTGTACTTGGTGCCGTCATAGGTCATGACCGTGATGGGCGAATCCTGCTGCACGGCGTACTCGATGACATGGTAGTTGGTGACGATATAGCCGTCCGCTGAAATGATAAAGCCGGAGCCGCTGACGGCGGAGGAGCTCTTCATGCCGAAGAAGTTGGTGTAGGTCACATCGGTAGTGATGCCGACCACCTGACGGCAGGCCAGATCATAAATCTGAGAAGCGCTCAAGGCGCTGCTCTCGGCGGCGTTGGCTACCGGACTTGCGGAAACGACGTTCTGCCAGTTGGTGACGGTGGCCACCGCGGTTTCATTCTGGGAAAGACGGCTTTCCAGCTCGTCGATGCGGGTGTTCAGATTCCCTGACGTGATGGCGGAGCCTGCGTAGCCGCCCAGCATCGCGCACACCAGCGCCAGACACGCGGCCTTTACAAAGCCGTGGGACTTGCGGGGCTTTTTCTCCTTCGTCTCCTTGACGGGGCGCTCGGGAGGACAGTAGTAGCGGGGAGGGACGGTGCTCTCACTTGCCGACTCATAATGAGCGTCGGCATAGACCTGCTCTTTGTACTCGTCCCGGTTAAAGTGGTATTCGCCGCTGTTGGTCGCTTCGCTGTTCTCTTCGCGTGATGCCTCGGGAGCAGCCTCGCTGATACCTTCGGTTTCGGGAATGGATTCGGGCTCGGTTTCGCTGACGGTTTCGGAAACGGTCTCGCTGATCGGTTCGCCGCTGTTTTCCTCGCGAACCTCGCCGGCCTCTTCTTCAGGCACGAACATGAATAGGACCTCTTTTATAATGGAATGTGCTCTCTTTTTGGAGTGATTGTAATATACCTGGAATTTATGACCTGGCTATGAACAAAATCCCAAGATTTTTTAAACATTCCGCAGGGAAAAAATTAAACGTGGGCAGATAGGCGACTCCCCCTCCGGGGGAACTGTCGCGTGAGCCTGCGAGCGAACCTGAAAGGGGGCGGAGTCCTCAAAAAGCCCTTTCCTGCCGCAAGCATCGGTGACAGTTCCCCCAAAGGGGGAGGCAAAAAACAAGCATCTTCTTCCTCACGCAACCGCGTGGGTGCGGAGGTACTGAAGGATGCGGCTTAATCCCGCGGAATTGGGAGTCTTGCCGTTGGTGGAGGCATACTCCGACAGCAGAGCGCCGTTTGCGTCGCTGACGACAGAGGCGGCGTCGGTCAGGTAAACCCCGCAATCGGCGCAGATCTTCGAGAGCCAGCGGTTGGCGTTGGCAATCACGGCATTTGTGAGCCCGTCGCTGCCGGCATAGCCCTCCGTGACGCCGGTGAGGGTGGAGACGATGACGGTCGTGTCGGGGCTGGCCTGCTGGATCGCGCGCAGGAGCGCCTCAAACGCGGCAATAAAATCCTGCTCGCTTGTCTGCGCAAGACTGTCGCTGCCCAGGGAGATCAAAAGCGTTTTGGGCTTTGCGATCATCGCCGCGTCCGCCGGGGAAATCTCCGACCCGTCGCCGGGATAGCGGATGGTAAAGCTTGCAAGGGAAGAGGCCGGGACGACCCCCGAGGCGCTGCTCCAGACCTGGGTGGTGGCGGTGCCGCCGGAGAGCAGACCGTAGTCGCGCAGGCCGACCAGGGCGCTGTCCGTGAGAAAGGTCAGCGAGTCGATATATGCTTGCCCCGCGTCCCCGCTCTCGCCCAGCAGGTAGACTGTGCCCGCGTCCGTTTGCATTTCGGCTTCGGCCTTCTTCTCCACGGCCGCGGCGGCGTCCCGTTGCGCGGCGGCTTGCCCCAGCAGAACGGTGGGCCGCTCGATCGCGCCGTGATTTCGCGTAAAGGCGGCAAAGCCCAGCCCCACCAACACAGCGACCAGCGACAGCACGATCGCGATTGCCCAGACGATATTCTTGATGTTGGATAACTTTGTGTTCATGGCATCAATAACTGAAAACTGAAAACTAACAAAACAGCGGCCTGCGAAGGCCGCTGTTTTGTTCTTTCTTTACTCGTTCTCGGCCATGGCCTTGGCTTCCTCAATGACCTTCTGCTGCACGTTGCCGGGGGCTTCCTCGTAACGGACAAACTTCAGGCTGAAGGAACCGCGGCCCTGGGTCATGGAGCGCAGATCAATGGTGTAGGAGCCCATTTCCGCCATGGGAACCTCAGCCTCGACAGTCTGCATGCCGTCCTCGGCGTTCATGCCGAGCACGGTGCCGCGGCGCTTGGAGGAAATGTCGCTCATAATATCGCCCAGATTCGCGTCGGGAATCGTGACCTGCAGCAGGCCGATGGGCTCGAGAATGGTGGGCTTGGCCTTGGGGATACCGTCCTGATAGGCGAGACGGGCGGCCGTCTGGAAGGCCATATCGTTGGAGTCAACGGGGTGGTAGGAGCCGTCGTACAGCGTGGCCTTCAGGCCGACGAGCGGGTAGCCCGCCAGAACGCCCTTCTGTACCGCGTTGCGCAGTCCCTTCTCGACAGAGGGGAAGAAGTTTTTGGGGACAGAGCCGCCGAAGACTTCCTCGGCAAAAATCATCTCGTCCTGCTCCTCCTGCGGCTCAAAGCGAATCCACACGTCACCGAACTGACCGGAACCGCCGGACTGCTTCTTGTGACGGCCGTGCGCCTCGACGCGGCCCTTGATCTTCTCGCGGTAAGCCACGCGGGCGGGCTTGAGCTCGGTATCGACGCCGAAGCGGCTCTTGAGCTTGGCGCAGAGCACATCGACCTGAATGTCGCCGGCGCCGGAGATGACCATCTGATGGGTCTCGGCGTTGTTGACCAGGGAGAAGGAAATGTCTTCCTCGTTGAGACGGGCAAGGCCGGTGGCGACCTTGTCGTCCTGACCCTTGGTCTTGGGGGCGATGGCGACGGAGTAGCAGGGCTCGGGAATCTCGATGGCGGGCAGCTCGACCTCGTTCTTGGGATCGCAGACGGTGTCGCCGGTCTTCCAATCCATCTTGCCGATGGCAACGATGTCGCCGCAGCAGGCGTCCTTCACCTCGGTCATCTTCTTGCCGGAGGCGGTGTAGAGACGACCCAGCTTATCGGTGCTGGAGGCGCGGACGTTGCGCAAAGACAGGTCGGAGGTGATGGTGCCCTTCATGACCTTGACGAAGCTGTACTTGCCGAACTGGTCGGACACGGTCTTGAACACGAAGCCCAGGACAGGACCGTTGGGGTCGATACCGTCCATCTCGGCGGGGCTCGGAACATAGTCCACAATGCCCTGCAGCAGAGCCTCCGTGCCGACGTTCAGCATCGCGGCGCTCGCGAACACGGGGACGACGGAGCGCTCCTTCATACCGGCCTTGATCCCGGCGACCATATCGGCCTCATCGAGCTCCATGGTGTCAAAGAACTTCTCCATGAGCTCCTCGGTGGCGCCGGCGGCGGTCTCCATCAGCTCCATGCGCAGCTCCTCGACATGACCGGCGTCGGCGGCGGGGACGGCGCCCTTGACGGTCTTGGCGCCGTTGGAGCTGTAGCAGACATTGTGCACGAGGTCGATGACGCCCTTGCCGTCAGAGCTGGGAATCGTCACGGGAGCGACAATGCTGCCGTATTTGGCGCGCAGCGCCTCGACGACGGCAAAGTAGTCGCCATGCTCCTCATCGACCTTGGAAACAACGAAGGCGGCGGGGAGGTTGGCGTTCTTGAGATACTTCCAGCTGCGCTCGGCGCCGACAGACAGACCGTCCTTCGCGGTGAGCAGGATGAAGCCGGCTTCCACAGCGCGCAGGGCGCACAGCACGTCGCCCACAAAGTCGAAGTAACCGGGGCAGTCGAGAACATTGATCTTGTTTCCGGCGTAGCTCACAGGAGCGACGGAGGAGGAAATGGTGATCTGTCTCTTGATCTCTTCGGCGTCGTAGTCGCAGACGGTGTTTCCATCGGTGACCTTGCCCATACGGTCAATGGCGCCGGTGACGAAGAGCATGCTCTCAGCCAAACTGGTTTTGCCGCTGTTGCCGTGGCCGAGGAGGGCGATGTTGCGAATGTTTTTGGTTTCCATGTGTTGCTTCCTCTCTGTCAAGTATATTGGCTATTTGAAATTCCATCGCGTTATTACTCCGGCTGTACGCACTGTCGGTTTACAGCCATCGAATTGCCGGAGTAATAAAAAAGCATAAAGCATGTTCAAATAATTATACACGAAAGGGGCGGCTCGTGTCAACTGTGAGAACGGACTTTTCTATTGCTTTGTCTGTTTTCCGTGCGCCCTCTTCGGGGCGAAACGGATTGCCGTGTCGGCGGCCGATGTCGCCCATGTGTCTATCCGGTTTTCTGTCCGGCGTTCCCTGCGTTTCGCATTTAGAAGCTCTGCATACCGCTTGCGGCAGGGCGCAAATTTTCCGGGAGGCGCCGCAGGCGATTGCATCAGCGTTTCGCTGAGAGGCAGGGGGCTGTGAAAAAACGATGTTCTTCACAGCCCCGGTTTTTCATCGTATGATCTGCCGGATGAGCTTTCGCCGGGAAACGGGCTCATCGGAGAGCTCAAAGCAATCCAGCAGCATCCCGGCGGCTTCCTGCGCCTTGTCCGCGCTCGATGCGAAGATTGTGCCGAGGCTCTCGCCCGCGCGCACAGTGTCGCCCACCTTTTTATGCAGCACCACGCCCACGGAGAGGTCGATCTCGCTGTCCTTCGTGACGCGGCCGCCGCCCAGATGCATGGAAATGAGCCCCACCTGCTCGGCATGGATGCGCCTGACATAGCCGGCATTTTCACTCGGCACCTCCAGCGTCACCGCCGCCTGGGGCAGCAGGCTGGGGTCATAGACCGCCGAGGCGTCCCCGCCCTGGGCGGCGACCATCTCGGCAAGCTTTTTCAGCGCGCTGCCGTCTTCAATGGTACGGAGCAGCTCGAACTTGGCTTCCTCCATGCTCCAGACCACGCCGGCCTCTACCATCATACAGGCGCCCAGCGTCAGGCAGAGCTCCAGCAGCTCGCCCCTTTGCTCTCCGCGCAGCACAGAGAGGGCTTCCCGCACCTCCACGGCGTTGCCCACCGCGTAACCCAGGGGCTGCTCCATATCCGTGATGACCGCCGCGCATTTGCGCCCGGCAAGCCGCCCGACACGCGTCAGGCCGCGAGCCAGGGTCTCGGCCTCCTGCTCGGTCTTCATAAAGGCGCCGTCGCCGCACTTGACATCCAGCACGATCACGTCTGACCCGCCGGCAAGCTTCTTGGACATGATGGAGGACACGATGAGCGGAATGGAGGGCACGGTGCCTGTCACATCCCGCAGCGCGTAGAGCTTCTTGTCCGCCGGAACAAGATCGGCGGTTTGCCCGATGATGGCAATGCCGACGTTGTTTACATTTTGGAAAAACTGCTGCTCATCGAGCGCGGTGGTGAAGCCCGGAAAGCTCTCCAGCTTGTCGATGGTGCCGCCGGTGTGCCCCAGCCCGCGGCCGGACAGCTTGGCGATTTTGAGCCCTGCCGCCGCCACCATCGGGCAGAGGATCAGGCTGGTCTTATCACCGACGCCGCCGGTTGAGTGCTTGTCCGCCTTGACGCCCCGAATGGGACGCAGATCCATCGTCTCGCCGGAGTGCATCATCGCCATGGTCATGTCCAGGGTTTCCCGTTCGTCCATGCCGCGCAGCAGGATCGCCATGCACATGGCCGACATTTGATAGTCCGGGATCTCGCCCGAGGTATAGCCCCGGATCATAAACTGGATCTCCTCCGTGCTCAGGCTGGCACCGTCACGTTTTTTTGCCAATAAATCGGTCATTTGCATGAGTATCACCCTTCCTTTTGTCTCTTTGGTATATTATAGCGTAACTACCAGTGAAAAACAATGTATTCTTTCCCGCGGATGCGCGTGATTCTCACAGAGGCTGTTCGCTGCCGGAGCTGCGCCGGAAAGGCGATGAGCCCGCGGCGCTGATCCCATAGAACGCCGTTTGCGCGCTCAACCCAGCCGGCCTCAGGCGCAGGCGCGGGGCTCTCTTGCGGCGCGGTCGAGGCATATCGGATGACGCCCGGCAGCTCACTCCTGCTCAGACGCCGGATCAGGCGGCATCCGCCGCTGTACGGCTCCATCACACCAAGGGCGCGCCAGCCCGTCTCGCCGAGAAGATAGAGGCGTGTGAGCGCCCTTCGCCCGGGCAGCGACGCTTCGAGCACGGTGTAAAGTCCCTCCTGCCGGGCATATAGCCGCCCGATCTCTATGGCGTTTTCAAAAATCGGATAGTCCATAAAAAGTCCCCCGGCTCAGCGTATGAGCGGGGGACTACAGATTATTCGGTTGGCAGCCCCATACTGACCGCGAGCGCGTTATCCACAGCGCTCATGGTTTTTTCATCAAGCCGCCCCATACACTGGCGCAGCCGGGACTTATCCAGGGTTCGTATCTGCTCAAGCAGAATGATGCTGTCGCGGTTGAGACCCGTCGATTGACTTGACAGACGGATATGGGTGGGCAGCCGCGCCTTGCCGGTCTGGCTGGTGATCGCCGCGGCGATCACGGTGGGGCTATGGCGATTGCCGGTGTCGTTCTGCACGATCAGCACCGGGCGCATTCCGCCCTGCTCACTGCCGACAACCGGGCTGAGGTCGGCAAAATAAATATCTCCACGTTTGACCATGGTAATTCACACTCCGGGGAAAAGAATCGCCCAAACCAGTATATGTAGGCCGGTGGGTGTAATGCTATTGTCCCACGGAAGGGTGGATTTTATTCTGTTACTATGTCTCCGCGTCCGCGGAATGTGACGCAGAGACATAGCCGTAAATTCTCAAAAAAGAAAAAATCTCAGAAAAGAAAAATAATGCTTGACCTTTGAGAGAGTTTGTGCTACTATAATCAAGCGCCAAGGCCAAGGGCTTTGGATTATATACAGAAGCAGCGCGGTGATTTCGTCTCCCGCGGACGCTTCTGAGCATGACCGGGTGTAGCGCAGATGGTAGCGCGCTTGAATGGGGTTCAAGAGGCCGCTGGTTCAAATCCAGTCACTCGGACCAAGAAAAAGTTCTGAGATCGAAAGATTTCAGAGCTTTTTTCTTTTGTTTCCAAGCAAAAAGTCCCTCTTGTATTATCCATTCAAGCGCGTTCAGAACAAGTTTTCAGAACAAAACTCCGGCCTTTTCCAAGACACTGTGCATAGCCGTAGAGGTCGCTTTGCGTTCTTTGTCCATTAAATGGGCATAGGTTCCATAGGTCGTGCTGATATCCTCATGCCCCATGAACCTTTGCAACTGCTGTGGGCTGACGATTGGCGCTAACAAGGAAGCTGCCGTATGCCGCAGATCGTGGAAGCGTATCACGCGCAACCCGCTCTTTTCCATGAGCTGTTTTGTCTTGCGTGTGATATAGTCAGGGCGTACCTGTTCCCCATCAGGCCAGACACAAACCTTATCCGGCGTCAACCCCGCCTCTTCTTGCTGCCGTTTCAGTTCTTTCAGATATGGAATCGTGTTCGGGAAAAGGTCTATTGTCCTATGGCTCCTTACAGTCTTTGTATCCTCTTCCTCGATCCACAAGTCACCGTTGCAAACAACTGTGTTACAGACCGTCAGCGTTTCCCTCTCAAAGTCAATATCTTTCCAGCGCAACCCGCAGACTTCACTACGGCGCAGACCGTAGCAGACTCCAAGCATAATCGCTGCGTGGATCGGCTCACCGGCGTTCTTTGCCGCCTCCATGAGTAAGGCAACCTCTTTGCTTGTATATGCAGCCCCGCCCTCAAACTTCTTTGCTTTTGGAAATTCCAGATGGTTCGCGTCTGCAAGATTGACCTGTATAACCCCGTCCCGGATAGCTTCACGAAAAGCGCCGCTGATAACGCAGTTCACCTTTCGGGCACTGTTAACCGTGTGCGTTTTCAGATACTCCGTATAAAATCCCTCTATGTCTTGCAGCGCTATTTCCTGTATGGGAATGGAACCCAGCTTCGGCCCAATATGCAGGTCTATGTAGTCTTGATAAGATTTGAGCGTGTTTTCCTTTTTTCGTAATGTGCGCTTTCGATCAACGAATTTTTGAACATACACAGAGAATGGCGGTGACAAGGTCTTTTGCACCCCGTTTGCCTCTGCCTGCCAATCTGAAATAATATTCTTCATCATAGCCTCGGCCTTGCGCTTTGTGCTGTCTTTCACCTTGAATCCTGTGCTCTTAGCTCGCTGCTTCATCTTTCCGGTCGCTGGATCATACACCCGCCCTTTGACCGTCCAAGTTCCACGATCATCAACAAGGGAAGCTGTTATCTTTTGACTTGCCATTTTTCCTTTACCTCCTTCGACTTGGCAAGTCGAATTACCACACTCAGTATAGTCCAAAAAACGGACTTTTTCAAGCTGTGCGCCATCAGGCCATTCGATTGTTATAGTTGAAATATAAGAATCCCTCCGTTCACATTTGAAGTAAAATGTCAAGAATCCAAGCAAAAAAGCTGACAGATACGGACGCAGAAATAAACACTACGATAATCGTGCGGTTATGGGCTTTACGATCCTTTGTGCACATTCTGCTTGAATTATCCGTTTCAATAACCGCATAACAACGCCTGTTTCAGCATGAATAATCGCGCTCTGACAAAGCCGGGAAACCGCATGGTTGCTGGACTTTTGGAAGAGAAAAATTATAATTGACAGCATTATGTAAACTTAAATAATTAAATAGAATTGTTCCCTTTGTTATGGGGATTCAGCGACAATCAGCGTTGAAACGCTCTTTAATGTCAGCGCTCCGCTCAGGCACCCAGAAACATAGTGGTTGAAAACCTCGCCGCTCAGATGCACCAATTCCATTTGAGCCGCGATAGACTGTCCAATATCAGAATAGACGTATGAATTATTACCGTTTGTCCACTTGCCCTCTGCTTTCAGTGGCCTATACCATTCTGGGTCTATCAGTGCTAAAGAGCGCAGGCAGTCAACATAGTCTTCCGCACTAAGGCAGACAAGGTAGAGCGCGGCCAGCCCGCTTCCGGCGCTCGTGCGTACTGTGCCCCAGATAATGCCGATCCTATATTCCCCATCAACATATGCAGTAGATAAACGGACAGGTGCTTTGAATCTTGAAACTATATCGTGCTTTGTCCCGTTAAGCGTCCCCGGCATAAGGGATAGATTATAAGCGGTGTTGTTATGCCCGTTGCTGTCCGCGTGGTCGATCTGAAATCCGTTAAAGCGTTTCCAGTCAAGGAAAGATTGCATTTCATCTCTCCAAGTCTCATAGGACGAAACATATCCGTGATAGCAGGCAAAAGCCAGATCGTGAATTCTGTAGGTAGAATGTTCGCCGTTGGCTTGTAATTGGAACCGTATGCGCCCGTCCCAAATAAACGGGGATACGCCGTATGTGGTAAGTATCTCAAATAGCAGTTCATTTTCCGTCAAATAGTC
>CAJOCV010000041.1 GCA_905233785.1 uncultured Oscillospiraceae bacterium | reverse complement strand
TTTCGCAGGAATACTTTGTGTATTGCAAGAAAAAGTGACGAAATCAGGGCGCGGTTTTTCCGGAAGATGCCGCAGGCGTATTGTGCGGTGTTGCCTTATAAAAAGCGCCCCTTGATGTGATCTGTGAATCACATCAAGGGGCTTTTCTGCTTTCTCTACAGAGCGCCGCCGCCCGCGCAAGCTCCGATCCGGTCAGGCAACGCGGTTCAGGGACGACCAGCGTATCACGCGGCAGCCCAGCGCTTCGGCCTCCTGCTCGGTGTGGGTGATGAGCAGGAGCGAGGCGTCGCGCAGACTCTCCGCCGTGAGGCGCAGCACACGCCTGTGCAGCGCCGCGTCCAGAGCCTTGAAGGGCTCGTCGAGCACAAGAAAATCGGGCTTTGCCGCAAGAGCGCGGGCGAGGCTCAGGCGCTGCTGCATCCCGCCGGAGAGCGCCGCCGGATAGAGCTCCGCCGCCTCGGAAAGCTCCAGGCGCGCAAGCCACGCGCGCGCCTCCGGCAGACTTTCCGCGCTGTCCGCCAGCACAAGGTTTACGTTCTCCTCCGCCGTAAGCCAGGGCAGCAGGCGCGGCTCCTGAAAAACGGCGGCGACGCGGGAAAAATCACTTTCCACGCGCCCGGAATCCGGGCTTTGCAGCCCCAGCGCGACGCGCGCAAGCGTCGTCTTGCCGCAGCCGGAGGGACCCATCAGCGCAAGCCGCTCCCCCTTTTCCAGGCAAAGGCTGCAGGCGCAAAGCACCCGCCTGTCCCCGAAGCGGACAGAAACTTCATTCAGCTTCAGCATACTTCTCCTTTCCCTCCACCAGGCACAGCAGCGCGCGTTCGAGCAGAAAGCTCAGCAGCACCACCGCTGTTGTCCAGGCGAAGAGCTGGGTCGTCTCCAGATAGAGCTTCGCGTCGTAGATGCGCCGGCCGATGGAATACGGCGGCACGGTCAGCACCTCCGCCGCAATCCCGGCCTTCCAGCCGAGCCCCAGCGCGGAACGCAGCGCGGCGCGAAGCTGCGGCAGTACCGAAGGCCATACGATGCGCCGCAGAACACGCCCGCGGGAAAGCCCAAAGACCTTCGCCAACTCCAGCAGCCGCCTGTCGATCCCGGCAAGCCCCGCAGCGCTGTTTGCCCAAACCACGGGCAGCACCATGAGACTCGCGATGAACACCGGTACGACGCTGCGCCCCAGCCAGACCAGGGCGAGCAGGATGAACGAGGCCACGGGCGTACTCTTCAGAAGCGTCATCACCGGGCTGAGAAGACTTCGCGCGAGGCTGCTTTTGTGCGTGAGCAGGGCAAGCAGAACGCCAAGCCCGGCGCCTGTGACGATGCCTGCCAGTACCCGCAGGATGCTTCCGCCCAAGGTAAACCAGAATTCCCCGGTTCCGGCCAACGCCAGCAGCGCCTGCCCCACGGCAAGCGGCGAAGGAAGCAGCAGCTCCTTTCCCACCGCTGCGGCAACAAGCGCCCAGAGCGCGAGCCAGAAGAACAGGACGCCCAGGGAGGAGAGCACCGACTTCCACTTCATTTCAGGATGCAGTAGAAGTCATCCTCCGGCAGCTTACCGCCGATGGACTGGGGCGCGGTTTCCAGCATGGCCACGAGGAAGGCGGAGAGCTCCTGCCGCATTTCCTCTCCGGTGACAAAGCAGACGTTGCAGTTGGGGATCGCCTTCGCGGCGACGGCGGCCTTGGCGAAGAGACCGGCGGCCTCAATCTTCTCGGCGGCGGCCTCGGCGTCCTCGGTCAGCAGCGCGACAGAGGCGCCGTACTCCTCAAGGAACTTGGCAAGCTCCACCGGGTGCGCCTCGGCAAACGCACGCCGCACGGCGACGCAGCCCTGCACCAGACTGCCCGGCTCCATGACCTCGTCCCAGGCGGCGGTAAGGTCGAGCGCTGCGACAAGCGACGGGTTCTGGATGCGCGCGGCAGTCAGCAGCGGCTCGGGCAGGACAGCGAGCGTGACCTCCCCGGCGGCGACGGCGGCGCCGAGCTCGGCGGGCTGGGCAAAGCTGTTGTCGATTGTGAGCTTGACCTCGGCGGCGTCACAAAGCGCCTGGAGAATGAAGCTGGGGTTCTGCGCGGGGGCGAAGACCGTCAGCCCCTCGAGGTCGGACAGGCTCTCGACCTTCGTTTTCCCGTCCGTCACGAGGTAGAGGACGCCGCGGGTGTTGAGCGCCAGCACCTGCACCGCGCCTTCGGTCTTGTTGTAGAGGACAGAGGCGGCGTTTGTGGGCAGAGCGGCAAGATCGCAGTCGCCGCTGACAAGGGCGGCGGTCACAACGGAAGGATCGCTCTCCACGGTGAATTCGTAGTTGAGAGCGGCCTCGCCGGCCTGCGCGTCGGCAATCAGCCCCGCCATGCCGAAGCCGGTGGCGCCGTTGAGGGTGTAGACGCGCACGGGAAGCGCGGCGTCGAAGCGATCCTCGGCGAAGGCCGCGCAGCAGCAGAGCGTGAGGCTCAGGCTCAACAGGGTGAAGAGGCTGAGAATACGGGTGAGCTTTTTCATTTTTTGGTGTCTCCTTCTTTCATTTTGGGGGTCACAGCCTTGGCGCTGACGCCGGGAAGCCGACCAAGCTTGCCGCTCAGGGCGTTGATGATGTCCATTGGCGCGTCCAGCGCGAGGCAGATAACGTTTACGCCCCTGTCACGGTTTGGGATACCCATGCGCCCGAGTACATAGGGGGCGTAATCGTGCAGCAGCGCGTTGAGAGCCTCCACCGATTCGGGCGTCTCCACGAGTATGGCGATGGCGGCAATGCGGCAATCCATAACAGCTCCTTTCCGCAAAACAAAAAACCATGCCGGAAGGCATGGCAAAAAGACGCGCATCGAGCGCGAATCGCGGCCTTCCGCCTCAAGTGTCTGTTTCGGCGTCAGATAGTATGCTCCCTCCTTGCCGCAAGTACACCGCTCGCGGTTCGGTCAAGGCTATTTTACCCGATCGCGCCGCTTTGTCAAGCCTTTTTGCGCTCCGCCCGGAGGGAAGAATCGCGGCGGCAGGAATTTTTTACAAAAAACGCCGATTTCACTTGAATTGCCGTACGAAATAGGATAAACTGTACGGGCAGCTTGTTAGGAAAATATCAAGACTGAGAAATGAAAAAAGAAAGGACGCGATCATGTTGGAAACCGTTGATTTCCGCTTTCTGGACTCTGTGTTGGACAATTACGGCGGCGACAAGGCAAAAATCATCGCGATCATGCAGGATGTGCAGGAGAAGTACCGCTATCTGCCTCAGGAGGCGCTGGAATACATTGCCGGGAAAGTAGGCATGAGCGAATCGAAGCTCTACGGCGTGGCGACCTTCTACGGCAACTTCTCTCTGGACGCGAAGGGCAAGTATGTGCTGAAGGTATGTCGCGGCACGGCCTGTCATGTCCGCAAGAGCGGCAATGTCCTGCAGGCGCTCTATGACGCCACCGGAACGAACGAGCATAAACCCAACTCTGACGACGGGCTCTTCACGCTGGAGATCGTCTCCTGCCTCGGCGCCTGCGGACTGAGTCCCGTGGTCATGGTCAACGATACCGTCCATGCCGCCATGACGCCCGAGAAGGCGCGCGAGCTGGTGGAGACGCTGAGAGAGGAGGGCTGAACATGCGTGAGAGAATTGAGAATTTGGAGCAGTTTCGCGCCTTGCAGGAGAGGCTTGCCCAGGCGCGAGAGCGGGAAAAGCGCAAGGTGCTGGTCTGCTGCGGCACGGGCTGCGCGGCGGGCGGCAACCTCGCGGTGTTTGAGGCGCTCAAGGAGCAAATGGCGGCGCACGGCGCGGCCTTCGAGCTGTCGCTGAACGAGAGCTGCGGCGGCACTGCCACGGGCATCAAAAAATCCGGCTGTCACGGGTTCTGCGAGATGGGACCTCTGGTGCGCATCGAGCCCGAGGGCTGGCTCTACACCAAGGTTCATGTCGAGGACGTGGCGGAGATCGTGGAGAAGACCCTGCTGGGCGGCGAGTTTATCGAGCGCCTGGGCTACCATCAGAACGGGCAGCTCTACAAGCGGCAGGAGGACATCCCCTTTTACAAAAAACAGACCCGCCGTGTGCTTGAGCACTGCGGCCACATCGACGCGGAGAGCATTGAGGAGTATTTCTCCATTGGCGGCTATGCGGCGTTGAGCAAGGCGCTTTTTGAGATGAGCGGGGAAGAGGTGATCCAGGAGATCTCCGATTCCGGGCTGCGCGGGCGCGGCGGCGCGGGCTTCCCAACCGGCAAGAAGTGGGCGCAGGTCGCGGCGCATACCGAGGAAGCCGTCAAGTACATCGTCTGCAACGGCGACGAGGGCGACCCCGGCGCGTTCATGGATCGCTCCTGCATGGAGGGCGACCCCCACAAGATCCTCGAGGGCATGTTGATCGCGGGCGTGGCCACCGGCTCCACCGAGGGCTACATCTACGTTCGCGCCGAGTATCCGCTCGCAGTCTCGCGGCTGACGATTGCGATTTCCCAGGCCGAGGAATACGGCCTCATCGGCGACAACATTCTCGGCAGCGGCAAGAGCTTCCACATGCACATCAACAAGGGCGCGGGCGCCTTTGTCTGCGGCGAGGGCTCGGCCATGACCGCCTCCATTGAGGGCAACCGCGGCATGCCGCGCACGAAGCCCCCCAGAAGCGTGGACAAAGGGCTCTTCGGTAAGCCCACCTGCCTGAACAATGTGGAGACCTTCGCCAATGTTCCCGACATCATCAAGAAGGGTGCGGCATGGTTCCGCTCCGTCGGCACCGAGAGGAGCCCCGGCACCAAGGCCTTTGCGCTGACAGGAAACGTTGTGAACACCGGCCTCATTGAAGTCCCGATGGGTACGACCCTGCGCGAGGTGGTTTACGACATTGGCGGCGGCATCAAAAACGGCAAGAGGTTCAAGGCCGTGCAGATCGGCGGTCCGTCCGGCGGCTGCCTGACCGAGGAGCACCTCGACCTGCCCATGGACTTTGATTCGCTCAAGAAGGTCGGCGCGATCATTGGCTCCGGCGGCCTCGTCGTCATGGACGAGGATAGCTGCATGGTCAACATTGCGCAGTTCTTCATGAACTTCATCTGCGAGGAATCCTGCGGTAAGTGCACTCCCTGCCGTGAGGGTACGACCCGCATGAACGAAATCCTTACCCGCATCACCCAGGGCAAGGGACGCATGAGCGATCTGGACGAGTTGCGTGATCTGGCGGAGATGATCCAGGTCTCCTCCCTCTGCGGCCTGGGCAAGACGGCTCCGAATCCCGTGCTGTCTACGCTGCAGAACTTTGAGGACGAATATATTGAGCATATCCGCGATAAGCGCTGCCACTGCGGCACCTGCAAGGCGCTGAGCCAGTTCGTCATTACGGACAAGTGCATCGGCTGCACCCGCTGCGCGCGCAACTGTCCGGTGGACGCCATCGTCGGCACACCACGCCATAAGCACGTTATTGATACCACCAGATGCATCAAGTGCGGCACCTGCAAGCAAAACTGCCCGGTCGGCGCTATCAGGGAGGGTTAAGCCATGACAGAAAAGAAAATGATCATCGACGGCATCGAATGTCCGTTCACGGATGAGCGCAACGTGCTCGAGGTCGCGCGCCATAACGGCATCGACATTCCCTCGCTGTGCTACTGCGAGAACCTGTCCATCTATGGCGGCTGCCGCCTGTGCCTGGTGGAGAACGAGCGCGGCGTGCTGGACGCTGCCTGCTCCATGCAGCCGCGCAACGGCCTCATTGTCAATACCCACACCGAAAAGGTGCTCAAGAGCCGCCATACCACGCTGCAGCTTCTGATGAACAGCCATCGCGCCGAGTGCCTGACCTGTGAGCAGAGCGGGCGCTGCAAGCTCCAGGAGTATGCCCATCGCTACAACGTGGTAGAGCCGCGCTTCCATGAAAACACCTATTCCCATGAGCGGCTGGACGTGTCCTCCCCCTGCATTACGCGCGACCCCTCCAAGTGCATTCTCTGCGGACTGTGCGTGCGCATGTGCTCCGAGGTGCAGAATATCGGCGCCATCGACTTCACCAAGCGCGGCAAAAAGGCCATCGTCGCCCCCGGCTTCGGCAAAATGCTGATCGAGACGGGCTGCGTCGGCTGCGGGCAATGCGCGGCGGTATGTCCCACCGGCGCGCTCACCATCAACCGTCAGATTCCCGAGATGTGGCAGATGCTCAACGACCCCGACAAGCGTGTCGTCGTACAATTTGCACCGAGCGTGCGCGTGGGGCTTGCGGAGGAGTTCGGTATGCCCGCCAACGAGCCTGTCACCGGAAAGCTTGTCACCGCGCTGCGCCGTCTGGGCGTGGATGTGGTGTATGACACCAACCTCTCCGCCGACCTCACCATCATGGAGGAGAGCGCGGAGTTCCTTGAAAAGCTCAAATCCGGCGCGAAGCTCCCGATGTTCACCTCCTGCTGCCCCGGCTGGATTCAGCATGTCGAGAAGGCGCACCCTGAACTGATGCCGCAGGTTTCGACCTGCGGAAGCCCGATGGAGATGCTGGGCGCGCTCATTCGCCAGCAGTTTAAGGACGAGGACGTGTATTCCGTCGCCATTATGCCCTGCACGGCGAAAAAGTTCGAGGCGCAGCGCCCCGAGCTCGTGAAGGACGGCAAACGCCTCATTGACCTCGTTCTCACTACGGACGAGCTGGCGCGGCTGATTAAGGCGGCGGGCATCGACCTGAGCAAGCTTCCCGATTCCGAGCCGGACAGCCCCCTCGGCGAATACACCGGCGCGGGCGTCATCTTCGGCGTGACGGGCGGCGTGACCGAGGCGGTCATCCGCAGAGTGCTGGACGACGCTTCGCCCGAGGCGCTCAAGACCATCGCGGAATGCGGTGTTCGCGGGCTGGAGGGCATTAAGGCCTTCACCGTAACGGCGGGCGAGCTGAGCCTGCGCATCGCGGTGGCAAACGGCCTCGGCAACGCGGATAAGCTCATTGAAAAGGTGCAGAGCGGCGAAGAGTATTTTGACTTCATTGAGGTAATGGCCTGCCCCAACGGCTGCATCGGCGGCGGCGGTCAGCCGCCTGCCTCCAATGCCCGCAAGGCGGAGCGTGCCGAGGCGATCTTCAAGGCGGATGAGGCCTGTGAGCTCAAGATTCCTCAGCAGAACCCCGCGCTGGGCTATATCTACGAAGAACTGCTCAAGGGCCGCGCGCACGAGCTGCTGCATATACACTACCCGCTGCATCATTCTTAAGCAGCGTTATCAGGCGCGTAACGATTCAGTCCCGTTCCGGGACTAAATAGCGCCGATCATTGATCGGCGCAGTATGAAAGAAGGGGCTGTGATTTCTCACAGCCCCGGTTTTTTAGCGCTTCGTTTTTGGTGTTTAGCAGAAATATTCACACTTTTCCGCGATTGTTTAGATGGGTATCTGCCTGTCATGGCGAGACAAAAACAGTTTTTTCTCGTCGATTGCTTTTTTGCTGTCTTTGCCTCTCGAGCTTCTTCTAAAAACTTCCGTAAGGCGCTGTGAAAGCTTTTCGTCCGTGCATCGTGATCGCCTGACGCAAAGCTGACGCTAAACTCCTTCCTGACGCATCAGGGAAGAACGGTATCCGCTTCCGCAGCAGACAGCGGCTGCTGAGCGATGATTACGCGTTGAGGGCTTCGATGATGTTGGGAAGCTCTGCGTCCACGATGTCGTTGTCAAGCTGGCAGGTACCGGCGTTGTGGTGTCCGCCGCCGCCGTAGCGCAGGCAGAGCTCGCCAATATCCACCTCGGAGGCCTTGTTAAAGATGGACTTGCCGATCATGACCGCCGTGTTCTGCTTGCGGAAGCCCCAGGCAACGTGGACGGAAATCTGCGCCTCGGGATAGAGGGCGTAGATCATAAAGCGGTTGCCGGCGTGAATGATCTCCTCGCCGCGCAGATCGAGCACGACCACCTTGCCGTGCACCTTCGCGATGCGCTTGAGCTGCGCCTCAAAGAGCGCTGACTGCTCGTGGTAGAGCTCCACGCGCTCGGCAACGTCGGGCAACTCAAGAATTTCGTTGATGCTGTGATCCATGCAATATCCGATCAGCTCCATCATCAGATCATAGTTCGAGATGCGGAAGTTGCGGAAACGACCAAGGCCGGTGCGCGGATCCATGATGTAGTGGAGCATGACCCAGCCTTCGGGGTGCAGCACCTCGTCGAGCGTGAAGTCCGCGCTGTCGCCCTTGTCCACCGCGTCCATCAACTCATCGCTGATGTCGGGGAAAGTGCTCTTCCCGCCGTAGTAATTGTAAACGACACGGGCGGCGCTGCGGGCGTTGGGGTCGATGATGAGCTTGCCGCCGACTTCCTCCGCCTTCAGACGGTCAACCTCAGACTCATGGTGGTCAAAGGCGAGGGATACGCGGGGATCATAGGGCAGGTTGGTGGTGATGTCGTTGGCGGAGAGCTCTACCTTGCCGTCCTGCACGTCCTTCGGGTGGACAAACTTGATGTCGTCGATGAGGTTCAGCGAGCGCAGCATCATCGCGCAGGCCAGCCCGTCAAAGTCGCTGCGGGTTACCAGTCTTTTCTTTTCTTCCATTATGTGAATCCTCCTGATTTTTCAAAGTGTGCGGCTCCGGGAATATTATAACAGATCTGTCAGAAATTTACGATAGGCAGAAGTGAAAAAACGGGGGTGTGAAAAAATTATTTCGCATCCCCCGGGATCTTTTTGTTTTCGGCGTATCCTGACACCTGCCGGCCGGCGGATTGTCTGTGCAGCTCACATACGGCGCTTCCTTCGATTCTTCCATCAGGCGCTATGGAAGGATCGTATCCGTCCCCTTGGGGCGGGAATCGCTGCGAAAGCGATCAGAGCGGTTTTCGCTGCAGGCACTGCTCTTGCGAGGCGGTCGGGCGGAAAACAGGACGCGCTTCCCACTCAAGACACGCAAGCGGGAAGACTGATCCAGTACCGCTCCAGCCACTCGTCGTCGTCCGGCTCATAGACCGTGCTTTCATAGACGCCGCCGTTAGAAAGGATCGTGCGGCGGCTGCCCTCGTTATCCGTGCGGCAGGTGATGAGCACCTTTGTAAGCCCCAAGCTGCGGCAATAGGGCAGCACCTCGCGCAGCATCCAGCTCGCAACGCCCTTCCTGCGCTCGTCCGGGCGGACGGAGTAGCCGATATGCCCGGCGTATTTCGCAAGGTAGTCGTTCAGTTCATGCCGTACCTGGATCATCCCCAGTACGCGCCCGTCGCTCTCGCGCAGGCAGAGAAACTGCGTGGCCTGCACCAAGCCCTCCGGCACGGTGGCGGGGTCTTCATAGCACCGTATCTGCCGCAGCCATTCCGCCGCGTTCTCGCATCTTCGCAGGGGGCCGGTACCGTCCATGGAGTCCCCGGCGGCGAGGAAGGCCGCGCGGTAGGCGGAAACCTCCTCCAGATGCGCCTCCGTGGGACGCACAAGCGTCCAGCGTTCCATCACTTTTTCCTCTTTTTATTCGCGTACCAGAACATCCAGATCACGATGCAAATAAGCGCCACCGCGACCACGATGCCGAGGATCAGATTAAAAAGGCTGCCCACCAGACCGGCGGTGCCCTGGATGAGCTTCACGATCAGCAGAAAGCCGAACACCAGCACCGCGAGCAGCACCACCAGCCGGGAAATTTCCTTGGTACTCATATGTTTAATCTCCTAACAGCTTTTTGATTTGCTTCTCGCTCGCATCGCCGCAGAGCTCCCGCAGATGCGCATAGACCCGCGCCATCGAGTGCTCCGGCTCCTCACGGTAGGCATCCTGCATGAAGTCCTCCCCGAAGAGCGCCTCGGGCACGGCATAGCGGGCGACGCCCCAGCCGTATTTTTTGCCGAAGCTGTCCTGCATATACTCAAAATCCGCGATCACAGCGTAGCACTGCATCTGCAAACGGGTGATGCGCCCGTCAAAGCCCTTTTGGCCGCCCTTGCCGTAGCCGGCGAGGGTTTTGAGCTCCTTGCTCAAAAGACTTCCGCGCTCATGGAGCACGTCGTAGATCTGCTTGTCGGCAAAGGGGGCGAAGCCGTCGTCATACAGCGCGTCAAAATCATAGCCGCGGCGGCGGTAGTTGGCAAAAACCGGGAAGTATTCCCGACTGATGAAGGCGGCCCGGCCTTTGAAGAACTTGCCGTAGACGACTTCTCCCGTGCGGGCGACCGGCCCCTTCCACTCCCAGGGTCCCTCCGCCGAGTCGGAAAACCAGAGCTGCGGCGGCGTGTGCTCGGCGATGGAGAAGCCGGGGATCTCGTTTTTGAAAAAGGGCAGAAAGCCGAGGCGCCGCGTCGCGTCCAGAATGGCCTCGGCGCTGTCGATCACTTCGATTGTTTCCATTCCGTCTCCAGGTGCTCAAAGCCGTCTTGAGGAGTCTCCTTAGGTTGCTCCGGCTCCTGCTGATGCTGCAGATTGCAGACCATAGCCCAGTTGTAGAGCATCAGCGACATCGACGTTCCCAGCAGCATCAGCTGCATCCCCAGGTAGCGATCGTCCGCAAGGCACATCAGGCACAGCGAAGCGCCCAGCATTGAGTCGAAGCGGGCGCGGTCGGGCTTGGGGGAGCCGAAGGCAAAGCCCGCGATGCGCGCGAAGGCGAACATGACCACCGCGACGCTGAGCATTTCCGGCACATAAGACCAGAGCACGCTGTTGATGGAGTTTGCGCGGTAGAGGTAGATGATCCAAACGGCGAAGAGGGCGACGGGCGGCAGGCTCACCAGGCAGAGCAGCAGCGGCTGCCGCGTCTCACGGTGAGCAAGCTCCAGCAGCAGCGCGCCGCTTACGCCGCTGAGCGCGCCGAGGATCGCCATCGTTCGCAGCAGCGGGGCGAGCCGATCCGTCTCCGCCTTTCCGAGCAGCGCGAGGCTGCCGACGACGAGGATCGCGCCTGCGACCCAGGTAAGGAAGCTGAAAAAGCGGTAATCGTTTCTCAACGCGCTCACAAAGTCCTCCGGCACAAAGCGGCGCAGCCGCTTGTCCCGCTCCAGAAAGCGATAAAAAACGATCGCCGCGGCGAGAACGAAGCCGGGCACGAGAAGGTTTAAGTAGCTGCGATCCACAAGGCCGAGGTCGTTGAACGCGACCATCACCTGCAGCCAGCGGAAAAACACGCCGAAAGCGCCCGCGCCGGCGACATAGAGCGTGATTTCCAGCGCTGTTTTCCGCAGCTGTTTTTGGATTTCATCCTGCTTTTTTTCTTGCATAATGTTCGTCCCGTTTCCATAGATATTGAGTAAGCCAAAATGCGTATCTTCTATTTTATACGCATTTACGCTTCGCGTCAAGACTGGTGTTGCTGAGAAATCGAGGGAGGAACGTATGAAAAAAACGGTGCTGTGCGCATATCTCGGCCTGTTGGCCTGCTTTTTGCTGCTCTATGTCCCGGCGGACGCACCGGCGGAGGACAAGCCTCTGCCGACAGAGACGCCGCTGCCGGCTCCCCGGCCCGCGGCGGAAACGATCCGGCTTTTGAACGCGGCGGGGACGGTGGAGGAGCTGGAAATGCAGGACTATCTCACGGGCGTCGTGGCGGCGGAAATGCCGGCAGACTTCCCTATGGAGGCGCTCAAGGCGCAGGCCGTGGCGGCGCGCACCTACGCCGTCTACTGCGCCGACGGCAACAAGCACGGCGAGGCCGACGTGTGCGCGGATTTCGGCTGCTGCCAGGCGTATCAGGACGAGCAGGCGCGGCGCGAGAAGTGGGGCGCGGATTTTGAGCGCTGCGAAAACCGCGTTCAGAGCGCGGTGGAGGCTACCGCCGGGGAAATGCTCGTCTACGAGGGGCGAGCGGTGTTTGCGGCCTTTCACTCCTCCTCCGCCGGGGCGACCGAGGACTGCGGCGAGGTCTGGAACCCGCGCCCGTATCTTGTGAGCGTCTCCAGCCCCGAGACGGCGGAGACCGTGCCGAACTTCATCAGTTCTCTGCGCTGCGCGCCGCTGGATTTCCGGGACACGCTGCTCTCCGCCTTCCC
>CAJOCV010000040.1 GCA_905233785.1 uncultured Oscillospiraceae bacterium | reverse complement strand
CTTTTTTATTTCATCCCCTCGCCCGTACGGCTGAGGTAACGCCGCACGGTTTCGACCATTTTTCGGTTGACAAAGGCAGCCTCCACCTCGTCCATATCCACGGCGCGTCCCATGAGGATGCCCTGGATCAGCACTTCTGCGTACAGCACGTCCCGCGTCTGCGGATCTTTCAGATATTCCAGCACGTCCATGTTCATTTTTTCGTTGATACCGTCGATCATCGAAGTATAAAACGTGCACTTCTCGCCGAAAAGCCGGCCGATCTCTTCCAGATGGGAAAAACCCGTGATCACGTCCTCCACGCGCATGGTCTTTCTTCCCCGGATGATGACGGAGCCGCCGTTGAGCAGCCTGTCCGCCGTCGTCCCGAGGCATTCGCACAGCGCGGGGAGCAGCGCGGTGTCCGGCAGGCACTCGCCCGTTTCCCATTTGCTCACGGCCTGAAAAGATACGTTCAGCCGCTCTGCCAGTTCTTTCTGGGTCATGCCTGCACTTTTTCGCAGGGTCTGGATATACGCGCCGATTTTCAAGTTGTCCATTGTTTGTCTCCTCCGTGTTTCATTCGCCGTTCCTGTACTGCCATAAATCATATGCGCGGCGAGAGCGGAAGTAAATAACGGGAAAATGGAATCAATTCCCGTGCAGGTTGAGCTGCGCGGCAAAAGCATACAGGCCGCCCAACCGGGCGGCCTGTATGGATGCCGGGAGTCGATCACTCCACGGAGATCATGTAATAGTAGACCGGCTGGCCGCCTTCCACGACGCTCACCTCCGCCTCGGGGAAGCCCTCGCGAATGGTGTCCGCCGCGTTCTCGGCGTCTGCCTCCTGCACATCCTCGCCAAAGTAGACGGTGATGAACTCGGGGTGGAACTGCTGCACCGCCCGGGAAAGCTCGCCAAAGAGCAGCGCCGTATCACCAAAGCTGCCGATCAGCGCGCCGTCCAGCAGCGCGAGATACTCGCCCGCGTGGATGGAGTGCCCGTCAAAATCGGAGTCCCTCGCGGCATAGGTCACCATCGCGGTGTGCACGCTGCCGATGGCCTCCCCCATCGCGCCGACCAGGCTCTCCTCGCTCTCGTCGGGGGAGAAATTCAGCATCGCGGACACGCCCTGCGGCACCGTCTTCGTGGGCATGACAATGACGCGCTTTTCCGTCAGGGGCACGCACTGCTCGGCCGCCATGATGATGTTTTTGTTGTTGGGGAAGACAAAGACCGTGGAGGCCGGAGTGCGGTTGACGGCCTTGAGAATATCATCGGTAGAGGGATTCATGGTCTGACCGCCGGTGACGACCTGATCCACACCCAGCTCCAGAAACAGCGCCTCCATGCCCTTGCCCGCGCAGACGGCGACCACGCCATACTCCTTCTCCGGCTCGGCGACGCCCTCCTCCTCTTCCTCGCCGGCGACGGCGGAGGCGGACTCCATGGCGGTAAGCTCCTCGTCAACAGCCTCCAGATCGTCCGTGCTCTTCGCCTTCTGCCCGGCGAGCTGATCGAGCGCCTGCAGCTGCATATTCTCGATCTTGGCAATGTCCAGCGCGCCGTATTTCTGGCTCTCGCTCAGGGCGGAGCCGGGAATGTCGGTATGTACATGCACCTTGAAAATCTCATCGTCGTCGCTGATGACCAGCGAATCGCCGATGCTGCCCAGATAGCGGCGCAGCGGCTCAAGATCCACGTCCGGGCTCTTCTTGCGCACGACGTAAACCGTGTCGAAAATGTTGATCTTCGGCACGTCCACCTTCCCCTCGACAAAGACCGACGTCTCCTTGTAATCGTGTGCCTGCGCGGCCTTGGCAGAGCTGATTTCCCCGCGCAGGGAGGCGAGGACGGCTGAGAGGATCACCATGTAACCCTTGCCGCCGGCATCAATGACGCCGGCCTTTTTGAGCACCGGGTTCTGGTTTACGGTATTTTCCAGCGCCTCTTCCCCGGCGCGGATCGCCTCCACCAGGGTGTTTTCCAGGTCAGCGCCGTTCTTCGCGGCCTTGACCGCGGCGGCGGAGGCCATGCGGGAGACGGTGAGGATGGTTCCCTCCGCGGGCTTCATGACCGCCTTATAAGCGGCCTCCACACCGTCGTTCATCGCGCCGGCAAACTCCTCGGCTCCGGCGGTCTCGGTCCCCTTGAGGCGGCGGGCGATGCCGCGAAACAGCAGCGACAGGATCACGCCGGAGTTGCCGCGCGCGCCGCGCAGCATCGCCCCCGCCACACAGTCCGCCGCGGCGGCCACGGTGTCAAAGTTCTTCTTGCGCAGCTCCGCGGCGGCGTTGTTGATGGTCAGGCCCATGTTGGTGCCGGTGTCCCCGTCCGGGACGGGAAAGACGTTTAAGTCGTTGATGGTTTGGATATTGGCGTGCAGTGCCGCGTCCGCGCAGAGGATCATTTCCTTAAAGGCCGCGGCATCAAGATAGTCTCTCATGTTATGTGTGTCTCCATTATATTGAACATTTGTGAACTTTATTTCACAATCGAATCTACATACACGTCCACAGCCTGCACCGGCACGCCGGTGGCCTTGTTGAGCTTGTAGGCGACTTCCTTCATGATGCTGCGGCAGACAGCGGAAATGTTCACGCCCTGGTCTACGCCGATGTGAAGCTCCAGGCTGATGCTGCCATCCTCATTATAATGCACTTCAACGCCCCTGGACATATTCTCCCTGCGCAGAAGCTGCAGCGGGCTGCTGCTCTGGCTGCGCCCGACCATGCCCTTGACGCCGAAGCAGCTGGTGGCCGCGTCGCCCGCAAGGTTCGAGAACACCTCGCCGGTGATCCGGATCCTGCCCATGTCGTTGACGATTTTTACCATAAACGATACGCTCCTTTCTTTGCCGTTGATAACTGCGCCAAAAGGCCGCAGTTTGGATTCTATGATTATATACCACATATAAAAAAAGCACAAGGAATTTTTGTGCGTCGCCGCCGGAATTTACAGGATTATTATGCCTGCTTTTTCGCTTCGGCGCAAAAAATGAAAAAAGATAGGGACAAAAGGTTTACAACCCAACAAAAAAATGATAGAATTAGCCTGTCCTATAGCGCGGTGCGATTTCCCGCTCCGGGGTCGCCCCGTACCGACGAATCTATAAGTTTGGAGAGTGAAGCTATTATGAGACACTTCAAAACGATGGACGGCAACAACGCTGCCGCCCATGTATCCTACGCGTTTACCGAAGTCGCCGCAATCTACCCCATCACTCCGTCCAGCCCGATGGCCGACTATGTTGACCAGTGGGCCGCGCAGGGCCGCAAGAACATCTTCGGCTCTACCGTGAAGGTTCAGGAGATGCAGGCCGAGTCCGGCGCCGCCGGTGCTGTGCACGGTTCTCTGAACGCCGGCGCCCTCACCACCACCTACACCGCTTCCCAGGGTCTGCTGCTGATGATCCCGAACATGTACAAGATCGCGGGCGAGCTGCTGCCCGGCGTGTTCCACGTCAGCGCCCGTACCCTTGCCAGCCACACCCTGAACATCTTCGGCGACCACAGCGACGTTATGGCATGTCGCCAGACCGGCTTTGCCATGCTGGCCGAGTCCAACGTACAGGAAGTCATGGACCTCTCCCCCGTGGCGCATCTGGCCGCCATCAAGGGCCGCGTCCCCTTCCTGAACTTCTTCGACGGCTTCCGCACCTCCCACGAGCTGCAGAAGATCCAGGTCTGGGATTATGACGATCTGGCCGAGATGGTCGATATGGACGCTGTCAAGGCCTTCCGTGCCCGCGCGCTGAATTCCGAGCATCCTGTCATGCGCGGCTCCCACGAGAATGGCGACATTTTCTTCCAGAACCGCGAAGCCTCCAACAAGTATTACGACGCCGTTCCCGCCATCGTTGAGGAGTACATGGGCAAGATCAACGCCAAGCTCGGCACCGATTACCAGCTCTTCAACTACTACGGCGCTCCCGACGCCGACCGCGTCATCGTTGCGATGGGCTCCATCTGCGACGTGGCCGAGGAAGTCATCGACTACCTGACCGCCCAGGGCGAGAAGGTCGGTCTGGTGAAGGTGCGTCTGTTCCGTCCCTTCTGCCCCGATAAGCTCCTGGCCGCCATCCCCGCGACCGCGAAGAAGATCGCCGTTCTCGACCGCACCAAGGAGCCCGGCGCCCAGGGCGAGCCGCTCTACCTTGACGTTGTGACCGCGCTGGCCAATGCCGGCAAGACCGACGTGCAGGTCATCGGCGGCCGCTACGGCCTCGGCAGCAAGGACACGCCTCCCGCCTCCGTCTTCGCCGTGTACAACGAGCTGAAGAAGAGCGATATGAAGCGCATGTTCACCCTCGGCATCGTGGACGACGTGACCAATCTCTCCCTGCCTGAGGAGCACGCCCCCAACACCGCTGCCGAAGGCACCATCGAGTGCAAGTTCTGGGGTCTCGGCGGTGACGGCACCGTCGGCGCCAACAAGAACTCCATCAAGATCATCGGCGACCACACCGACAAGTTCGTCCAGGCCTACTTCCAGTACGACTCCAAGAAGACCGGCGGCGTCACCATCAGCCACCTGCGCTTCGGCGACAAGCCCATCAAGAGCCCGTACTACATCAACAAGGCCGACTTCGTGGCCTGCCATGTCCCCTCCTACATCACCAAGGGCTTCCCCATCGTGCGCGACGTTAAGCCCAACGGCGTCTTCCTCGTCAACTGCCAGTGGAGCTTTGAGGAGCTCGAGCATCACCTCGACGCCGCCTCCAAGCGCTACATCGCAAAGAACAACATCCAGCTCTACATGATCAACGCCATCGACCTTGCCAAGCAGATCGGCATGGGCAAGCGCACCAACACCATCCTGCAGAGCGCCTTCTTCTCCCTCGCCAAGGTCATGCCCGAGAGTGAGGCCATCCAGTACATGAAGGACGCCGCCCTGCACTCCTACCTCAAGAAGGGTCAGGATGTCGTTGATATGAACTACAAGGCCATCGACGCCGGCGCCACCGCTTACGTCAAGGTCGAGGTTCCCGAATCCTGGGCCACCGCCGAGGACAACACCGTTGCCGAGCCCAAGCACGGCTTTGAAAAGACCGTCAAGATGGTCACCGAGATCCTTGATCCCGTGGACAAGATGGACGGCGACAGCCTGCCTGTCTCCAAGTTCGTCGATCACGCCGACGGTACCTTCGAGCTCGGCGCCGCCGCCTACGAGAAGCGCGGCATCGCCGTCACCGTGCCCACCTGGTACGCTGACAAGTGCATCCAGTGCAACCAGTGCGCCTTCGTTTGCCCGCACGCCACCATCCGTCCCTTCGTTCTGAGCCCCGAGGAGGCCGCCGCTGCTCCCGAGCAGACCAAGCTCGCCGCCGTCAAGGGCATCAAGAACTATGCCGACTACAAGTTTGTCATGGCCGTGTCTCCTCTGGACTGCATGGGCTGCGGCGTCTGCGTGGGCGAGTGCCCGGCGCACGCCATCGAGATGGTTCCCATGGAGAGCCAGCTGCCCGAGCAGGAAGTCTTCAACTACATGGTCGAGAAGGTCGCCCCCAAGGCCGATCTGTTCAAGGCCGACGTGGTGAAGTTCAGCCAGTTCTCCCAGCCCTACCTCGAGTTCTCCGGCTCCTGCGCCGGCTGCGCCGAGACCAGCTATGCCCGCGTGATCACCCAGCTCTTCGGCGACCACATGCTCATCTCCAACGCCACCGGCTGCTCCTCCATCTGGGGCGGTCCCGCGGCCACCTCTCCCTACACCGTCAACAAGGAAGGCAAGGGTCCCGCCTGGGCCAACTCCCTCTTTGAAGACAACGCCGAGCACGGTCTCGGCATGCACCTCGGCCAGAAGAAGATCCGCGACGATCTGAAGGCCAAGGTTCTCGAAATGATCGCCGCTCCCTCCTGCTGCGAGGAGCTCAAGGCCGCCGCTCAGGCATGGCTCGACACCTATGATGACGGCAACCTGAACCAGGCGCCCACCAAGGCTCTCATCAAGGCTCTGGAAGAGAGCATCACCGGCATTGACGACTGCATCGCCTTCCTCGGCTCCGACATGGGCAAGCAGATCTACGGCGACGCGCAGCCCGCCGCTCTGGCCGCGGCTGAGGCCGACAAGGCCAAGGGCATCGACATCTGCACCTGCAAGGCTTGCAGACTGGCTGCCGACATTCTCAAGCAGAAGGATTACCTGAACAAGAAGTCCGTGTGGATCTTCGGCGGCGACGGCTGGGCCTACGATATTGGCTACGGCGGCGTTGACCATGTTCTGGCCTCCGGCGAGGACGTCAACATCTTCGTGTTCAACACCGAGGTCTACTCCAACACCGGCGGACAGGCCTCCAAGGCTTCCAACATCGGCCAGGTGGCGCAGTTCGCCGCGGCCGGTAAGGAGCTCAAGAGCAAGAGCCTGGCCGAGATGGCCATGACCTACGGCTACGTTTACGTGGCTCAGATCGCCATGGGCGCCAACAAGGCCAAGGCCCTCAAGGCCATCGTTGAGGCCGAGGCGCACAAGGGTCCCTCCCTCATCATCGCCTACGCTCCCTGCGAGATGCACAGCATCAAGGGCGGCATGACCAACTGCCAGAAGGAAATGAACAAGGCCGTCGATTGCGGCTACTGGAACCTGTTCCGCTTCAATCCCGAGGCCGCTCAGCCCTTCACCCTTGACAGCAAGGCGCCCGCCGGCGGCTACCAGGAGTTCCTGATGAACGAGGCTCGTTACAGCCGTCTGACCCGCGAGTTCCCCGAGCGCGCCGAGCGCCTCTTCGCGGCCAACGAAGCCAACGCCAAGGAGCGTTACGATCACCTGATGAAGCTCAAGGCTCTGTACGAATAAGCCGTTTAAGCCAATACCCCCATTAATTCAGCGCACCCCCGGCAGAGGCCGGGGGTGCATTTCATTTTACATATATGTAGAACTGTGAAGATCTTTATTCTTATGGTCGCTTACTGCAACACTTTGCTGATTGCTAAAAGTGCATCATAGACATCAAGCGTCTGTTGGATCGCTTTTTTGTCTACAGCAGAAAGAGAGTAATCCTCCCAATATTCCGAGCCCTCAAAGCGCATCTGCACAGATGCTGCCTCTGCAAGCACACGCAGCATCTCCATATCTGGCGCTGTATCGGTATAGTATTCCCACACCCTTCTGCCCGAGTTGTCTCTGACAACTTTATTGTAAGACACCTCTTTTGTAAAACGCTGATCATCCGCCAATATCGTGAGCTTTGTCCAAAACACCCAACTATCCCCTGTATAATTATATACTACATTAATTCCAAAACTATTACTATTACTTCTCCTTATGATATAAGGGCGGATAAATGTGCTTGCGTCAGCCACCCAATATCCACGGTTATCTAACTGCCACCCAAAAGGATAATAAAATTCTACCCCCTGAAATACATCTTCATCAAGCTTAAACGCTTTCAATAGGTCTTCTACATGCTCTAGCATCGTTGTGCGATAGACGTTCACAGCTTCCTCAAGGACTTCAGCATTTGACACCAATGCGGCTTCTTCTGGTGTCAGTGTTCTGTAGGCCTTCCTTGCTGCGATAATCGCCTCTCCGCTTTCCATGCTTACCTCACCGATCTGTTCGATAAGCTTCCTTGCTTCTTCGACGCGGGCAGCACGATTTTCAGCTTCAAGTCTTTTGAGTCTTTCCTCTGCCTCGCCTATTAAATCATAATTATTTACCTGATCCTTAAGGCGGTCTTCCAACTCATCATATGCCGCTTGTGCGGCTTCTATGGAAGCACCACTTTCCAACGTCACTTCTCCGATCGCCTCGATAACATCTTCAACTTTTGAGACCGTTTCTGCGTCGATAAGCGCAGAAAGTTCATTTTGTGCTTCGGCTATTCTATCAAAGTTGTTAACCTGATCTTTAAGGCGGTCTTCCAACTTATCATATGCCGCTTGTGCAGCTTCTATGGAAGCATCACTTTCAAGCGTTACTACTCCGATCAAATCAATAACAGCTTCGACTTTTGATACTTTGTCCATATCGACAAGTTTTTCATAATCCATCCGAGCTTTTTTCAGAGTCGCTGTGTTATCCAGACTGTCGCGATCCTTGTCATCTAATTCAGAGACCGCCTTCTCCGCCGCTGTGATTGCAACCTCACTATTCAACGAGACTTCGCCTATGGCAGCAATCAAATCGTCGGCAGCTTTCGCCGCCTCACTTTTCCCGCAGCCATACAGAGCTATTGTAAAGGACAATGCCAGTATCAATGCCGCTATCTTTTTCATTCCCTATCCCCCTCTTTCTCTCTATATCATTCCGCGCACTTTTCGGGAAATAAAAAGTGCGCGGCTCCAAACGGAACCACGCACGAAAAACGCAACTCCGTTTGTTGCCACACAAACTTTCGGCTTATCACAGGGAAAGCGAAGTGGAGAAAGCGTTTTTTCCAAAGTAAAAACACTTTCCCGTAATAAGCCCAAATATTCAGTTTGTGTGGCATGATTATCATATCACATCCTTTTCCTTGATACAATCCCTTTTTTGTGTAAAGGGATCACTGTCGATAAAAACGCAGCTCAGAACTCAATCAGCACAGAAAAAGCCTATCCTTGACCGTAGGGGCGGCTATCAGCCGCCCGCGCGGAGAAGGGTCAATGAAACGAAACGCTCCGGCGAACACGTACCTTGCACGTATTCGCCGGAGCATCCTGTTGTGTTTGACTTTCCCCGCCGGGCGGCTGATAGCCGCCCCTACGACAGGGGGTGCTTTTCGCCGTAATTATATTCCGTTTGCTGGAGGCGGACATCTTAATAATTCAGTCTTCGTTTTCAGTGTTCATTATCCGCAGAACGACGACGCCCGGCGGCGTCTCCGCGACATCCAGTGTATTCGTATCGGCAAAGCGCACGTTCTCCATCCGCTGTGTGAATTCCTCCACCGTGCCGATCACGTCATAGCCAAAGGTCGCGCCGCGATAATGCATCGGCACCGTGACGCGCGCGCCGATGGCTTTGGCAAGCGCCGCCGCCGTCTCCGCGCCGATGGTATAGTAGCCGCCCACGGGGATCATCACAAGATCGAGCCTCCCCAGCGCCGCAAGCTGCGCCTGTGACAGCATATGCCCGAGGTCGCCGAGATGGGCGATGCGAAGCCCCTCCGCCTCCAGCACATGGATCAGATTCTTTCCCCGCAGACCGCCGTTTGCCTCATCGTGGAAGCAGGGGATCGTCTGTACCGTGAACGCGGGCTTTTTCCCGCTCAAGGCCACGCCCTCGGCGTAGCTGTGATCGCCATGGCCGTGGCTGCAAAGCACCGCGTCGGCTTTCAGCCTCGGCAGGCGCAGCCCGGGGACGCTCCCCGGCGCGTAAGGGTCAAACACCGCCGTGCCCTCGGCGGTCACAAGCGAAAAACAGGAATGCCCATGCCAAATCAGTTTCATATGCTTCTCCTTTTACGCCCTGCGGCGCAGCAGATAGTACCGGGACGAAATACCTTCAAACTGGTTGATGCTCTCGGCGGCATCCACCGGCTCGTAGTACGCCAACAGCCATTCCGGCGGTTCGATCTTCATCACCAGAAAGGCGGTTTGTCTCTCGCGCACGTATGCGTCCATCTCCTCTTCCAGCTCCGGCAGGTTCAGGTTGAGATGGCAGAAAAAGCGCGTCTGCGGCACATAGCCGGTCAGAGTATAAAGCCCCATATCCAGTGAGCCATAGTTTAAGAGGCTCTGATCCGCCGCCGCTGTGATTTCTTCGGCAAAGCGGCTGTACCACATATCCTCTCTTCGATAGTCGGCGTAGAAACTGTTGATCGAGTGCCGCCGGGCGAAGAGCCCCGCACCCGCCACAAGGCACAGGCAGAGCAGCAGTGCCGACGCGCGCGCCCATCCCCCGATCTTCAGGCGCAGGCGCGCAAGACCCGATTCCAGCAGCCGCGCCGCCGCGAGAGCGCCGGGGACGGCCAGCGGCGCGTAGGCGTAGCCATAGTAGTCGAAGGCCGTGCCGCCGATAAAGGGCAAAATCACCGCAAGCAGATACATGAGCAGAAAGCCCGCCTTGAACCCCCATTTGCGGTGACCGCACAACACAGCCAGCGCACCGGCGGCGATCAGCAGGCTTGTGCGCCCGTTCCATAAAATCGCGTGGCTCATGTTCTCCCGCAGGAAATAGAGCCGCCCGTAATCCTGTACAATATCAGAGGAATAGTGGCTCATGTTGTCGAGAAAATAGACCCCGATCCAGTCTCCGAGCGCGGAATTTGCGCCGAAGTACAGGAGCCAGGGCAGCGTGGCGAGCCCCACTCCGAGCAGAAAGAAACCCGCCGCTTTCCCGAGCGCCGCAAAGTCACGCCGTAGGATGAGCAGAAGCGCGATAAACAGCACATAGCCCACGTACAGCCCCAGCAGCGTAAACTTGATCCAGAGCACACAGCCAGCCATCGCGCCGAGCAGCACGATCTTTCTCGGCGCGGGCAAGCAGCCGTCCTCCGTCGTGAGAAAGACGTGCAGCGCCGGATAGAGGAAGGGAAGGGCAATCTCCTCCGCGCTGCCGCCGAGGAAGAAGGCATAGCTGCTGCATAAAATCGCAGCCAGCGCAGGCATCACAAGGCAGAAGCTCCGCAACACACCGCGCTTTTCCGCAGTCAGGGCGGCTGTGCGCAAAAAGGCCGCAAAGCACAGGCACTCCAGCACCCAGGCACCGAGAAAGCTGCGATGAGAGAGCAGCCAGCCGAGACCGTAGAGGAAATAGAGCAGCACGCCCTTCTGTTCGTAAATATCCCGGTAAACCACGCGTCCGTTCATCATGGCCTTGCCCACGGTGAAAAAACAGTTGGTATCGTTCCAGTCGTTAAAAGGATAGAGCGGCGAGCTGCGCGAGCAAAGTGTGATCATCACCGCCGCCGTCAGCAGACAGTAGAGGAAAAGGAGCGCTTCTTTTTGAAATCGTTTCTCCATCTTGCGTATCTCCTGTGTGATGCTTCTGTTGTACCATAACGCCGGGCTTATTCTATGTGATTCTACGCTGTTTTTCCCGCCGCTTACGCGGCAAGAAAAACGACTCGAAATCCATAATAATGGCACTCGTGCCGTTATTATACCAGCGCTGGACGCAGGGAGCAACAAAATGTTGTTGACCCCCTCGCGTCAAAATGGTAATATACTTATTGTTTATTCCGCAAGGAGGTTCCTACATGAAAGCAAATTTTATGGCGCGGTTTCTGCTGGCGCTGCTGGTGCTGGCGATCTTCGGCGCCTATTCTTATGTCCGCGCGTCCTACACCCCGTTCAGCGACGAGCTGGAGCGCGCACAGCGGGCAAGCGAAGCGCCTGTCGCCATCGCGGTGACGCCGCAGGCGATATTGCCCGCGCCGGAGCCGACTTTCGCCGCCCCCGAAGAGAGCGCCGAGCCCGAGCCGACGCCGGTACCGACGCTTGACCCCGAGTCTCCCGCCGGCCGCGCCGCCGCGCTGGGTCTGCCCGCCCCGCCGGAGATCGACGTGACGAGCTGGGAATATGTGCTCGTAAACGGTACACACTCGATCGGCACCTATGAGCCCGCGGAGCTGGGCTACCTCAACCAGACCGCGGACGCGACGGACATTCAGACGAGCTATAACCCCAACCGCTGTCCGGTCGATCTTCGCATCGCCCAGGCGCTGCTGGACATGGCGCTGGGCTGCCGGGAAGCCGGTCTTCCCGTATATCTCTCCTCCGGTTATCGCAGCTACAGCGTGCAGCAGCAGAACTTCAAGCGCGTCTGTGACAACAACGGCATCACGGACGGCAAGGACGCCGAGGGCTACTATATCACCATGCCCGCCGGCTGCAGCGAGCACCAGACCGGTCTTGGCGTGGACATCACGGATAAATACTATGAGATCAAGCGCAACGACACGGTGGCCAGCGCGACGCTTGATTGGCTGGCGGAGCACTGTTCGGAGTACGGCTTCGTCCTCCGCTTCCCCGTGGAAAAACGCCCGATCACCCAGGTCATGGGCGAGTCCTGGCATTTCCGCTATGTCGGAAAAGAAGCCGCCGCCTATATGACAGAAAACAATCTGGTGCTGGAGGAGTTTCTGGAGCTCTATGGTATAAACTGAGAGCAACTATTCAGTCCCCTTTGAGGGGACTGAATAGTTAGGGGCACTTGCGCTTGCGTCAGAAGAAGCTCGCGGCGCTGCGTTTCCGTGGTATGCGTAAGAGCCACGAAAACTCC
>CAJOCV010000039.1:16436-26272 GCA_905233785.1 uncultured Oscillospiraceae bacterium | reverse complement strand
GCAACGCAGTATGGCGCAAATCTGGCCGGAAGATTTCAAACCGTTCTATTGAGACTTAGTATGAGCTCCCCCAAAGCCACGCAAGACGGAATCGTTACGTTTCTTAAGCGATGATTCAATCGGCAAAAAAACCGAGAATATTTGTGTTCTGATGATGGCGCTTATTTGCTGAAATCCATTGTGTATGGCAAGAAAAAGCGACGAAATCAGGGCGCGGGTTTTCCGGGAGGCGACGCAGACGATTTCTAAACGATAAAGGAGCAGCAAAAGTATGAACGAAAAAATCACACAGACTGCCGGCCGGGATCAGCTCGGAGCCTTCGCGCCGATGTTCGCCCATTTGAACGATGACGTGTTGTTCGGCGAGGTATGGAACGAGGAGGCAATTGACATCAAGACCAAGTGCATCATCACTGTGGTGTCGCTGATGGCCTCCGGAATCACGGACGCGTCCCTGGGCTATCATCTGCAGAATGCGAAAAAGAACGGCGTAAAAAAAGAAGAGATCGCAGCCATCATTACTCACGCAGCCATGTATGTGGGCTGGCCTAAGGGCTGGGCGGTTTTTCGCATGGCAAAGGAAATCTGGAGCGAGGAAATCCCTGTACAAAGTGAAAAAGAAGCCTATCAGAACAGCATTTTCTTTCCCATTGGGGAAGAAAATCCATATGGCCGTTTTTTTGTGGGGCGAAGCTATCTGGCTCCCGTCTCCACCGAGCAGGTGCCTGTGTTCAACGTGACCTTTGAGCCGGGCTGCCGTAACAACTGGCATATCCATCACGCCGCGTCCGGCGGCGGACAGGTGCTCATTTGTGTGGGCGGTCGTGGCTGGTATCAGGAATGGGGCAAGGAAGCAGTCCCGATGACGCCGGGGACTGTGGTCAATATTCCGGCAGAGATCAAGCATTGGCACGGCGCGGCTTCCGATAGCTGGTTTTCTCATCTTGCCGTTGAGGTCAGTGGAGAAAACAGCGCCAATGAGTGGCTGGAGCCGGTCTCTGACGAGGTTTATAACAAATTGAAATAAAAGGAGAGCATGCACATGCGTAAACTGGTAGCTTATTTTTCGGCCAGCGGCAGCACGGCGAAGCTGGCGAACAATCTCGCTTTGGCGGCGCAGGCCGCGCTTTATGAAATCAAACCTGCCGTGCCTTATGAAAGACGCGACCTGAACTGGATGGACAAGAAGGCTCGCAGCACGGTGGAAATGCAGGATACGAGCTGCCGTCCTGCGTTGTCCGATACTGCCGCTCCTGTAACGGACGCGGATGTGATCTTTCTCGGCTTTCCGATCTGGTGGTATCGGGAACCGAGCATCATTGACAGCTTTCTGGATGCGTATGACTTTACCGGGAAGACGATCGTTCCGTTCTTCACATCCGGAGGCAGTCAGCTTGGCGAGGGTCAGGCACGCATCGGGAAGCTGGCAAGGGGGGCGAAGGTGCTGCCCGGTAAGCGTTTCTCCGCGCGGACGGGTGAGAGCGAACTCAAAGATTGGATTTCCGCCCTGAAACTTGCGTAAAGCGGAGCTTTTGCGGCGCTCAGGCAAAACCGTGGAAAACGCGGCGCCGCCTCGCCTGACGCAAATCTGCCTCGGTAAGCTTTCACGGCGCCTTACGACGTTGCAACGGTATCCCCGAAAAACACAGATTATTCTGTGTTTTTCATGCGAAACAGCGTTTCGCATGCGCGCATTTCATGCGCGCGGGGATTTAATTATGAACAACACCCCGTTTGTTGGCAGGATACTTTTCTGCCTAACAAACGGGGTGCCGTTCATTTTTGTGAGATAGCGCCTATTTCGCTTTTGAGCGGATCAGCCGACGGTGCAGTACATGAAGTACTTGTAGCCGAGGGGATTGGCAAAGAAGCCATCGACATCCTTGCTGATCATATAGGTGTCGGTGTAGAAGTACAGCGGGCAGATGCAGCCGGTGGACATCAGCAGATCCTCGGCGCGGTGCATGAGCTCATAGCGCAGCTCATTGTCCGTGCAGCCCTTGATGGTCTTGATCAGGACGTCGTAGGTCTCCGCCCAGGTGCCGTTTTCGACCTTGACATCAATGCCGAGATCGGTCAGATCAAGG
The DNA here is from genome assembly GCA_905233785.1 of uncultured Oscillospiraceae bacterium. Taxonomy (GTDB): domain Bacteria; phylum Bacillota; class Clostridia; order Oscillospirales; family Oscillospiraceae; genus Limivicinus. The sequence continues at coordinate 24,185 of CAJOCV010000039.1, read as the reverse complement.
CTGTAGGCGGCGACATCCGCGTGGTCGCCCTTGCCGAACTGCACGTCATTGTTGCCGGAGGCAGTGGTCCACATATCAAGGAAGCAGATGGGATCGTTGTAGTCGGCAAGCCAGCCGTTGCGGGCGATAGAGTAATCACCCTGCTTGCGCGTATTCAGGAAGGTTGCCCACTCCTGGTTCTCCAGGTTCATGGTGATGCCGACGCCGGCCAGAGCGCTCTGCAGATACTCACCGATGGCCTTGTGTCCCTCGGAGGTGTTGTACAGGTAGGTCATGGAGGGGAAGTCGCTGAAGGTGTAGGATGCCTCATCGAAGGTGTAGTACTTCTTCAGAACCTCGATGGCGGCGTCAAAGTTGGACTCGAAGGCGTCTTCGGACACGTCGTAGTAGCCGTCAAACGCATCACTGGAGCCGGCGGTCTGATAGAACTGAGAGCCGTCGGGATTGGTCATGCCCATCGCGACGAAGGAGGAGGCGGGAACCTGACCGGCCTGACCGATTTCCTCAACGATGTAGTTACGGTCAAACAGGAGGCTGATTGCGTTGCGGATCTCGGCGCGGGCATTCTCGGCGTCAACGCCGGTGAGACCGCTGGAGGCAGGGAGAATGTCTTCATTGACGTTCCAGCAGACATAGTAAGTGCCGATCTGACCGGCGACGATGTACTCATCGGGGTACTCGGCCTTGAGGCTTGCCATTTCGTTCGTGGGAACGTCGTCGATCAGCTGCCAGGAGCCGTTCTTGAAGTTGGCAACCATGTTGTTTGCGTCGTCGGAGAGGTAGAACTCGATCTTGTCCATGAGGATGGAGTCGGCGTCAACATAGTTGGGGTTCTTCTCGAGGGTAATGACGCTGTTGTGATCCCAACCGGTCATGGTGTAGGCGCCGTTGGAGACGTAGGAAGCGGGATCGGTGGCCCAGCTCTCATTGGCGACAACATCCTCGCGCACGGGGAAGTAGGTGGGGAAGGCCAGCAGCTCGTTCCAGTAGGAGACGGCGTTGGCGAGGGTGACCTCAAGAGTCCGGTCATCGACAGCCTTGACGTTGAGCGCGGCGTCGGCGGCGGGTTCCTCGGCCCAAACGGCGTCATAGCCGTCTACGACCTCGAACATGTAGCCATAGTCAGCGGCGAGCTCGACAGAAGCGGCGCGCTGCCAGGCAAAGGCAAAGTCAGCGGCGGTAACAGGCTCACCGTCGGACCACTTCAGACCTTCACGCAGCGTGTAGGTATAGGTGACGGTGCCGTCATCGTTCGTAACGCCCTCCACCAGCTCTTCAGCGGCATCGGGGACAATGACCAGAGCGCCGCTGTCGTCCATGGCCCACTTGGCAAGGCCGGAGAACAGGTGGCTGACGAGCGTGGCGCCGTCAACCGCGGAGTTGAGCGCGGGGTCCAGCGTGTCCGGCTCGGAGGCCAGGCAGACTGCGATGGAGCTGCCGCCATCAGCAAACGCTGTGGGGACGGCGAGCGCGAAGACCATCACCAGTGTAAGGATCAGTGCGAGAATCTTCTTCATTTTGGTTTTCCTTTCGTTTTTGTATTTTCAAACCGGCAAACCTGATGGCTGTCGGATTTGAATCGGGTTGCGGTGCTCAGCCAAGCTCCGCGATGCGGTGGCAGGCGGCAAAGTGTCCGGAGGAGAGCTCCTGAAGCGGGGGCATGGATTCGGCACACTGCGCGTTCGCGTGCGGGCAGCGGGTGCGGAAGGGGCAGCCGGACGGCGCGTTTAAGGGGCTGGGAATATCGCCGGAGAGAACGATACGCTTGTTTGCACGGGCGATCTTCGGGTCGGGCAGCGGCACCGCGGACATAAGAGATTTTGTGTAAGGATGCAGAGGATGCTCGTACAGCTCCTTTGCGTCCGCAAGCTCGACCATCTTGCCGAGATACATCACGGCAATGCGGTCGCTGATATGGCGAACAACAAGAATATCGTGCGCGATGAAAAGGTAGGTCAGACCCATCTGCTCCTGCAGCTCGTCAAACATATTGATGACCTGTGCCTGAATCGAAACGTCAAGCGCGGAAACCGGCTCGTCACAGACGATGAAGGACGGGTTCAGAGCCAGGGCGCGGGCGATACCGATGCGCTGTCGCTGACCGCCCGAGAACTCGTGCGCGTAGCGGGAGGCGTGCTCGCTGTTGAGGCCGACTTTGTCCATCAGCTCCAGAATGCGCTCCTGCCGCTCGGCCTTGTTGGCGCAGAGCCTGTGAATATCCAGAGGCTCGCCAATGATGTCAGACACTGTCATGCGCGGATTGAGCGAGGAATAGGGATCCTGAAAGACCATGGTGGCATGCTTGCGGTGGCGACAGGCTTGCCCTCAAAGAGAATCTCTCCGCCTGTAGGCTTGTATAGGTGAAGAAGCGTGCGCCCCACCGTCGTCTTGCCGCAGCCCGACTCCCCGACAAGACCGAGAGTTTCGCCCTTCCGGATGGAAAAGGATACATCGTCAACCGCTTTGAGGGGCTTGGAGGAAAACATGCCGACGTTGATGTTGAAGTACTGCTTGAGATGACGAACCTCCACAAGATTCTCTCTGCCCTTATCAGCCATCAGCCTCACCGCCTTTCTCGACTGGATCAAGGAGAATGCTGCCATCCTCCACGCCGGCTTTTACATTCATCCAGCAGGCAGCCGCGTGATCCTTGTTTATGAGCATACGCCCGCAGCGCTCGCGCAGGCAGATTTTCATCGCGTTGTCGCAGCGCGGAGCGAAGGGACAGCCTGCCGGCATATTCAAAAGATCAATCGGCGTGCCGGTGATGGGCTGCAGCTTCTGCCCCGCCGTATCGGCGGTGGGAATGGAGCGCATCAGCCCCTTGGTGTATTCGTGCTTGGGGTTATAGAAGATTTCCTCCGCCGTACCCTGCTCACATATGGAGCCGGCGTACATGACGATCACCTCGTCACAAAGCTGCGCGACAACGCCGAGGTCATGGGTAATCATGATGATCGCCATGCCGAGCTCTTCCTGCAGCGACTTCATCAGATCCAGGATCTGGGCTTGAATCGTCACATCCAGCGCCGTAGTGGGCTCATCGGCGATCAGAATGTCCGGCTCGCACGCCAGCGCCATCGCAATCATGACACGCTGACGCATACCGCCGGAGAACTCGTAGGGGTACTGCTTCATGCGCTTTTCGGGCTCGTTCACATTGACAAGACGGAGCATCTCGACCGCGCGTTCCCATGCCTGCTTCTTGTTGCGGGAGGTGTGCAGCAGGATCGCCTCCATCAGCTGCCTGCCGATCGTGTAGGTGGGGTTCAGGGAGGTCATCGGGTCCTGAAAAATAATGGAAATCCTGTTGCCGCGAACATTTTTCATGACCTTCTCGCCCGCGCCGACAAGCTCCTGCCCATCAAGCCGAATAGAGCCGTCGATGATTTTACCGGTGTTGGCAAGAATCTGCATGATCGAGTAGGCGGTGACGGATTTGCCCGAGCCCGATTCCCCCACAATGCCGAGCACCTTGCCGCGCTCCAGCGTAAAGGAGATGCCGTTGACCGCGCGCACCTCTCCGGCGGGGGTGAAAAAGGAGGTTTTCAGATTGCTGACTTCAAGTAGTGCCATGTTATCTCTCCTCTCTCAGTTTCTCAGCTTGGGGTCGAAGGCGTCGCGCAGACCGTCGCCGAAAAGATTCAGCGACAGCACGATCAGCGAGATGACCACAGCCGGAATGACCATGCGGAAGGGATAGGAGGACAGGCCGTTGAGCGCGTCCGACGCCAGGGAGCCCAGCGAGGGCATCGGGGCGTTGACGCCGAGGCCGAGGAAGGACAGATAGCTCTCGGTAAAGATCGCGTTCGGGATCTGCAGGGCCGTGGAGATGATGACGACGCTGATGCAGTTCGGCAGCAGATGCTTGCGAATGACCCAACTGCCCTTCGCGCCGGCGGCTCTGGAGGCGAGCACGTATTCCTGCTCGCGCAGCGAGAGGATCTGCCCGCGGATCAGGCGGGACATGGAGACCCAGTACAGAACGCCGAAAACGATGAAGAGGCTGATAATGTTGCTGCCGATTTTTTCAAGCGCCGTTCCTTCCAGCGCGGGGCCGAGCGTCATTTTCAGCACGCTCGCCAGCAGGATCACAAGCAGCATATCCGGCAGCGAGTAGATAATATCCACGATGCGCATGATGATCAAATCGACTTTTCCGCCGCAGTAGCCGGCAATGGAGCCGACCGTCATGCCGATGATCAGGACGATGATGCTCGCAAAGAAGCCGACGGCCAGGGAAATGCGCGTGCCGTAGACGACACGGATGAAGTAGTCGCGCCCGGCGGCGTCGGTGCCGAAGATATGCGGGAAGACCTTTTCTCCCGCGTCAATTTTCTTCAGCTCGGTTTTTCCGTAAGTAAAGGGCGCGAGGTTGTTGTACGAGGGATCGACCGGCCTGCCGGGACGGACGCCCAGCATACTGTCATAGGAATAGGGCCAGAACAGGGGAATGATAATGGAGGAGAGGGTGATGAGCACGATGATGATCATGCTGACGGTCGCCACGCGGTTTTTCAGCAGACGCTTTACGCCGTCTCGGAAGAAGGTCGAGGAGGGGCGCATCTGCACCATGTATTCTTTTTCTTCGGCGCTTGCCGGGATGAAAGCGTCCACATCCACATGCATGCTAAACTTTTTATCCATCTCCGCCCTCCTTAATCCAGATTGATCCGGGGATCAACGACCTTGTAGAGAATATCGCTGACAAGGTTCATCACGACGATCAGAACCGCGAGCACGATCGTCGTGCCCATCACCATGGGATAATCACGGTTGGTGATGCTGCTGACAAAGGCGCGGCCGATGCCGGGAACCGCAAAAATCTGCTCCACGACCAGGGAGCCGGTTACGATATAGGCGAGCATAGGGCCAAAATAGGTAATGACGGGAATCAGGGAATTTTTCAGCGCGTGGCCGAAAATGATCTTCACACCGGAAACGCCCTTTGCCTTTGCCGTGCGGATGTAATCCTGACCGAGCACGTCGAGCATGGAGGAGCGCGTCAGGCGCGTGATATAGGCCATGGGGTAGAGGGCAAGCGTGATGATCGGAAGGATCAGCCCCTGCGGGGTCGAACCGTTGGCCGGCAGAATCGCCCATCGGATCGCAAACAGCGCCAGGAGAAGCGAGCCCATAATAAAGGAGGGCATGGAGACAAAAGCTGTCGTAATGACCATGATGACCTTGTCCACAAGACGGTTGCGGCGAAGCGCCGCGACCGCGCCGAGCACAATGCCGACAGCCGCCGCACCGAAGGCGGCGATCACGCCGAGCTTCACGGAGGTCTTCATGCCGTCCCGGATGATGTCAATGACCATGCGGCCACGCTGCTTGAGAGAGGGACCAAAATCAAACCTCGTGACAATGTCCTTTAAATAAGTAAGGTACTGTACCATCAGGGGCTTGTCGAGACCGTACTTTGCCTCCAAGGCCGCCTGCGCCGCGGGTGAAACCGCCTTCTCACTCATGAAGGGACCGCCCGGAACCGCGTGCATGACAAAAAAGGTTACCGTAATGACGACCCATACCGTCAGTACGGCAAGGCCGATTCGTTTGAGAATGTACTTGAGCGTCTTCGGACTCATAGCTGTCACCGCCTGCCTCAAAATCACGGTGAGGAAGGACGCCTTCTTCACCGGCTTCCATCTTTTTTACTTTAACATTATAAATCAATAAACTGCATAATGCAAACATCTTTTCCCATTAAAAGACAAAATCGTACATATGATCAAGAATTCGTGCGCCGAGAAATGATTTTTTATGCAAATAGAAGGGGAGTGCCCGCCTCACGCGCAAGGTTCCGGGGCGTTCAGCGGGTCGAAACGGTGAATTTATGCGTGTGAGCTGAAGGGAAGCGCAGTGAAAGAGGAAGCGGGCGCAAGCGCTCGTATCGTGCCGCCGCCGATGAAACTCTATGTTGTGCAGTGGAGGAATATGGTGTATAATGCGGAAAAGCAGCCGTTCAGTTTCCCTCAGCGGCATCTCAAAAAACTCCTGTCCGGCGCTGCGCCGGAGCTTATAGAACCGCCCTTAATGGGACGCAAGAGCTGCAAATAACATAAAAAGGAGTTCCAATGCTGCAAAGATATAAAAAAAACCAGTTCCTGTTTGAGGAGCTGGTCAAGCGCGACTTTAAAACCAAATACAAGCGTACCGTGCTCGGTATGGCGTGGAGCGTGTTGTCGCCGCTGCTCTATCTTCTGGTGATGTGGCTTGTGTTTTCGCGCTTTTTTGGCCACAGTACGCCGCATTACACGACCTACCTTTTCTGCGGCAACCTGGTGTTCTCCTTTTTCAACGAGTCCACCAGCCAAGGCATGACAGCCCTGATTGGAAACGCCGACATCTTCACCAAGATCAACGTCCCGAAGTATCTGTTCCTCTTCTCTAAAAACGTCCAATGCCTCATAAACTTCGGACTCACGCTTTGCGTGTTTTGCGTGTTCTGCGTTTTCGACCACATCACGTTCACCTGGCGCTTTCTTCTGCTGCTCTATCCGATCTGCTGCCTCGAGCTCCTGAACCTCGGCATCGGGCTGATCCTCTCGGCTCTCTACGTCTTTTTCCGGGACATGCAGTACCTCTGGAGTGTGTTCACTCAACTGCTTATGTACGCCTCTGCAATCTTTTACTCCGTGGATAACTTTAGTCCGCAGATGCAGCGGCTGTTTCTCGTCAATCCCGTCTACATGATTATCAAGTATTTTCGCGTAATCGTGATCGACGGCTCCATGCCGTCTCCGGCGTACCACCTGCTGATGGCCGCGGAAGCTTTTCTCGCGTTCGGTATTGGCTGCTGGATGTACAAAAAGTATAACCATCAATTTTTGTACTATTTGTGAGGTGAGATGATGGCGATTCTGGAAGCAAAAAACGTATCCATCCGGTATATTACCGGGGACTTCAAGGACATCGGCCTCAAGGAATATGTCATACGAAAGCTCACCGGCAACTACCGCGTTACGGAGTTCTGGGCCGACAAGGATGTGAGCTTCTCGCTTGAGCGGGGGGAGATGCTGGGCATCATCGGCTCCAACGGCGCGGGCAAGTCTACGCTGCTCAAGGCCGTGTCCGGCATCATGTTGCCCACTCAGGGCTGGATCCGGCGGGAAGGCTCCGTTGCCGCCCTGCTCGAGCTCGGCAGCGGCTTTGACGGGGAACTCACCGTGCGTGAGAACGCCTTTCTCCGAGGGGCGCTGCTGGGCTACACGCGCAAATTCATGAACGAAACCTACGATCAGATCATCGACTTTGCTGAGCTGAAGGAGTTTGAGGATCGACCCTTTAAGCAGCTCTCCTCCGGCATGAAGTCCAGACTCGCCTTTTCCATCGCCTGTCTCGTAAAACCAGATATTCTTATTTTGGACGAGGTGCTCTCGGTAGGCGACGAGGCTTTTAGCCAAAAGAGCGCGCAGAAAATGCGCGAGGTGATCACCGGCGGCGCGACCACGATCCTCGTTTCCCACACGCTGACCCAGGTGCGGGAGCTTTGCACCAAGGTTCTATGGCTCCACAAAGGCCGACAGATCGAGTTTGGCGTTGACGTACAGGGCATCTGCGACCGGTATGAGCAATTCCAGAACGGCGAGCTGTCCATACTGCAATCGTAAGAATTCCGTCTGTGCTGTTTTTGCGGTCACACCTATTCGCGTGTTGCAAAAGAACATACTTTGTGATAGAATATCGCTCATAAAAAATGAATGGTAACGATTCAGTCTTGCGTGGCTTTGGGGGAGTTCAGAGGGG
>CAJOCV010000039.1:0-16368 GCA_905233785.1 uncultured Oscillospiraceae bacterium | reverse complement strand
CGCCCCGCAAGTGTGCGAGCGTTCCCCCGCCGCGAGTGCGCGCAGCGGGGTGCATCCCCTCTAACGATTTAGTCCCGGAACGGGACTGAATCGTTACGATAAGAACCACCATTCCTGCGTGTGGGACAGGGGATGGTGGTTCTTGCACTGTAAAAAAATGCACAATATTTGTCAGAAGACCCATGCGAGCGGATAGACAAAGCGGGAAAGCAGTGTTATAATAATAAAAGATTGCACACAAGGAGTGTTGCGCTATGAGTAAACCGGTCATTATCACCGCTGACAGTACGGCAGATCTCTCTGCAGAGCTGATCGCTCGCTACGGCATCCGAATCATTCCTCTTACCATCACGCTGGGAGAGGACGTGTTCCTCGACGGACAAAGCTTTACCCCGCTGGAAATGTATGAACGCTATCGCAAGGACGGGACGCTGCCGCAGACCTCAGCGCCCGGTGTGCAGGAATTTGAAGAGTTCTTTGCGACGTTCGTGAACGCGGGCTATGAGGTGGTGCACCTGGACATCAGCGCGGAGCTTTCCAACAGCTTTAACGCCGCGCGCCTTGCCGCGCAGGAGCTGGAGGGGGTTTACCCTGTTGACAGCCGTATGCTTTCCACCGGCGTCGGGCTGCTGGCCATTGAGGGCGCGGAATGCCGCGATCGGGGCATGAGCGCGGCTGACATTGCGCAGCGCCTTACTGGGCTGATTGAGAAAGTGTCCACCAGCTTTGTGTTGGACACGCTGGAATTTATGCGCAAGGGCGGAAGATGTTCCGGCGTTGCGGCGATGGCGGCAAACCTTTTGCAGCTCAAGCCCGCCCTCGAGATGAAGGACGGCAAGCTTGGCGTGTATAAAAAATATCGCGGCAGCATCGTGCATGTGTATAAGCAGTATATCACCGAACGCCTCAAGGGAAAGCATGTCCGTCCGGGGCATGTGTTCCTCACCGAATCCGGCGAAATCGACCCGGAGGTGATCGAAGAGCTGACGAAGCTTATTTATGAGCTCTCCGGCTGTGAGGAGGTACACCACACGCTCGCCGGCTGCACCGTCTCCACCCACTGCGGCCCGAAGACGCTGGGCGTGCTGTTTATCGAAGAATAGTGGTCAGTGGTCAGTGGTTAGTGGTCAGTGGTTAGTGGTCAGTGGTCAGTGGTCAGTGGTCAGTGGCCAGTGGTCAGTGGTTAGTGGTCAGTGGTCAGTGGTCAGTGGTTAGTGGTCAGTGGTCAGTGGTCAGTGGTCAGTGGTCAGTGGTTAGTATCTAAAAACTTAAAACTAAAAAACCTGCCGAGAAAAAACGAAGTTTTTTCTCGGCAGGTTTTTATTGATAACCCATGGGGTTCTTGGACTGCCAGGCCCAGGTGTCGCGGCACATATCGTCCAGATTGTACTCGGCTTTCCAGCCCAGAAGCTGTGCGCTCTTGTCGGGATTGGAGTAGAGCTTGGGCAGGTCACCCGCACGGCGGGGGGCAAACTCATAGGGGATCTTGACGTTGTTGACGCGCTCGAAGGCCTTGACCATATCGAGCACGCTGTAGCCCACACCGGTGCCCAGGTTGAAAACGCTCTCGCCGCGGTGCTTCAGCATGTAATCAATGGCGGCGACGTGACCGCGCGCCAGGTCGGTGACATGGATGTAATCACGGATGCAGGTGCCGTCGGGCGTGTCGTAGTCGTTGCCGAAGATGCTCAGATGATCCCGGCGGCCGATGGCGACCTGAGAGATAAAGGGCATGAGGTTGTTGGGGATGCCGCGCGGGTCTTCCCCGATGAGGCCGCTGCTGTGGGCGCCGATGGGGTTAAAATAGCGCAGCAGCACGACCGACCAGTCCTCGATGGCCTTGGCGGAGTCGCGCAGGATCTGCTCGGACATGTACTTCGTCCAGCCGTAGGGGTTGGTGCACATACCGGTCACATCGGTCTCCTTGAGAGGGCTCTGATTTGTGCCGGAATAGACCGTGGCGGAGGAGGAGAAGATGATGTTTTTCACGCCGTGATCGCGCATCGCTTCGCACAGGCGCACGGTGGAGAAGAGGTTGTTGTCATAGTATTCCAGCGGCATCTGCACGGATTCGCCCACGGCCTTGAGACCCGCAAAGTGGATCGCCGCGCCAATGTCGTGCTTTTCAAAGATGCGGTCGAGCGCCGCGCGGTCGCGCACGTCGTTCTCGTAGAAATCCACGTGCTTGCCGGTGATCTGCTCCACGCGCTCGATGGCCTTGGCGCTCGAATTGACCAGGTTGTCGATGACAACGACGCCGTGCCCCTTGTTCAAAAGCTCCACACAGGTATGGCTGCCGATATAGCCGGCGCCGCCGGTGACCAGTACATTCATGGCAAAAACTCCTTTATGTAAATTGTTTTATGTAAACCAATCAATCGAGAAGCGCTTCGGGATAGACGCCTTTTTCCCGCAGGGATGCGATATAGGCCACCACGTCGGGCATGTCCTCGCGGTAGGTGATGCCGTGCCAGGTCTCGTGGCAGTTGAGCACGCGCACGCTGCCTTCGCCCTCCTGGATGAGGGCGTTTGCCACAAAGGGCAGGAAGTACTCGCACTTCACGGGGTTTTTCGGCAGGTTCTCGTCCAGCCATGCCGGGAAGCGGCGCTCGAGCTCCTCCATCATGGACTTGCCAAAGCCCCAGAAGTTCATGGACACAGGGCAGCCGCCGTCAAGCGCCGTCCAGGTCTCGCCGTCTTCCGTGTAGGCGGCGTTGGCGCCGTCCTTCTTGATTTTGGTGCGCTCCACCACGTCGGTCAGCAGGCCGTTTTCCACCTGGCAGATGCCGCGGGCGACGGTGCCGTGCTCGGTGACGGTGTTGCGAAGCTCGTAGGCGACCATGGCGTGCTCGTTGACCGGGTGTTCGCTCGTCAGATAGTCATACAGCGTCTTGTAGGCGCTGGGGCCGTAAAAATCATCGGCGTTGATAACGGCAAAGGGGCCGTCCACCGCGTCCTTGGCGCAGAGCACGGCGTGACCGGTGCCCCAGGGCTTGACGCGGCCTTCGGGGACAGCGTAGCCCTCCGGCAGCTTATCGAGCTGCTGAAAGACGTACTTCACGTCGAAATACTTCTCCATGCGCCTGCCCACAGCGGCCTTGAAGTCGGCCTCGATCTCATGCTTGATGATGAAGGCCACCTTGCGAAAGCCTGCGCGGTAGGCGTCAAACAGCGAAAAGTCGATGATTGCGTGACCGTGATCGTCCACGGCGGTGATCTGCTTGAGTCCGCCGAAGCGGCTGCCCATGCCGGCGGCGAGAATGACGAGTGTCGGTTCCATATAATCTCCTTTCCATATTGGCTCCCCCTCGGGGGGGAGCTCCCGCACAGCGGGTGAGGGGGTGTCGGTTCTTCTGTGTACCCCTATCGCCCTTCGGGCACTTCCCCCCTGGGGGAAGCTCTTATCGGTTCATTGCGAGTCTGCAGTAATAATTAAACATGCGTTCCCTTGACAGCGTGCTGCTGTCCATGTGACCGGGGTAGACCTCATAATCGCCCGGCAGGGAACAGAGGCGACGCAGGCTTTTCAGCTCCTGCTCCAAGTCGCCGCCGGGAAGGTCGGTGCGTCCGCAGCTTCCCTTAAAGAGCGTATCGCCGGTGAAGAGGGCGTTTTCCACCTTGAGCGTTACGCCGCCGCGCGTGTGACCCGGGGTGCCGATGACCTCAAAGCGCAAAGAACCGACCTCCACGCTGTCGCCGTCGGCGTAATAGCTGCCGTTTTCCGGGAGTGTGTAGGGAAAGTGGTAGCTCTCGTTATTCTTCTTGTCGTCCAGCGCGTTCAGATAGACCTTCGCGCCGGTCTCCTCCTGTACAGACTCCACCGCGCCCACATGGTCATAGTGCCCGTGGGTGAGCAGGATCGCGCGGCAGTGAAGCCGGTGCTCCTCCAGATAGTCGAGAAGGGCATTGGATTCATCGCCGGGATCAATCACGGCGCAGTCGAGCGTCGCTTCGTCGGTGACGACATAGCAGTTGGTTTCCAGCTGGCCGACAGGAATGGTTTTAATCAGCATCTCATAGCTCCTTTGAAGAGGGGTTAACATTTTTCAAATCTGTTTTTGACGGGGCTCTGCCTCGGCAAAAACACCCTAAGCCGAGCTTAGCGAGGCCTCACGCCGACCAAACACGGCGCGTCTCCCGTGCGTCGTGTGCGATCAGCGTGAGTTTTATCTGCCTTTACAGTCCCATACAAGGGGTGCGGCAAGAGCAGATTCCGAGAAAAACCGAGTTCTGATGATGGCACTTTTTCGCAGGAATACTTTGTGTATTGCAAGAAAAAGTGACGAAATCAGGGCACGGTTTTTCCGGAAGATGCCGCAGGCGTATTGTGCGGTGTTGCCTTAAAGCTCCTTGGTATCAAGCAATATGGTCACAGGCCCGTCGTTCTGACTGAAAACCTGCATATCGGCGCCGAATTCGCCGGTCTCCACGGTGAAGCCCCGCTCGCGGCACTCCCGGATCACCAGCTCATAAAGCGGGATCGCGGTGTCGGGGCGCGCGGCGTGGGAAAAGCCCGGGCGACGGGAGCGGCAGTCGGCAAAGAGTGTGAACTGACTGATGATGAGCATCTTGGCGCCCGCGTCCGCAGGGTTTACGTTCATCTTGCCGTTTGCGTCCTCGAAGACCCGCAGCCCGCAGAGCTTGTCCGCGATCTTTTTGGCCTCCGCCTCGGTATCGTCCTCGTGCACGCCAAGCAGCACCAGAAAGCCGACGCCGATCTCGCCGCGCGTTTCCCCGTCAATGACAACAGACGCGTTCTTTACTCTTGTAACAACAGCTCGCATACTTTTTTCCTCAAAAAACTCTTCACGCTCCGTTTCGCGTCACCTCGGTGACGCTGGGGACGGAGGACAGCCTGTTCATGATATATTTGAGTTCCCCCGCGTTCTTCACTTCGAGCGTTACCACGGTGAGCGCAAGCCCGGCGCCAAGGGTGCGGGAGGAGAGCGTGCGCACCTTGGCGTTCAAGGTGTTGAGCACGGTGGCGATGTCCATGACAAGTCCGGAGCGATCCTTCGACGCAATGGTGACATTGGTCACATAACTGTCGGTGATCTCGCTTGCCCAGGAGACGCGGATCCAACGCTGCTCCTGCTCAGGATGCGCCAAACGCTGCTGGTAGTTGTGGCAGTCCCGCCGATGGATGGATACGCCCTGCCCGCGCGTGATGAAGCCGATGATGTCGTCCCCCGGAACCGGTGTGCAGCAGCGGGAGAATTTAATGAGGCAGTTGTCCAGCCCTTCCACAAGAATGCCGTGGACGGCCTTGCCCTCCTTCTTCGCCTTCTCCTCGCGGCGCTCGGCGGCCTGGTTGATCTTGTCGATGGCGGTCTTGCGCTCGGCGTTGACGTTTTTGAGCTCGTCGCGCAGCCGGTTGACAACCCGCGCCGCCGTGACGCCGCCGTAGCCGATCGCGGCATAGAGATCGTCTACCGCGTTGAAGCTCAGACGCTTGAGAATGGGCGTGATAAGCTCCTCATCCGACACGTCTTCCAGCGTGAGTTCGTTATGCTTGAGCTCATCCTCCAGCATTTCGCGGCCTCGGAAGATGTTTTCCTCCCGGCGCTCCTTTTTATACCATTGCTTGATCTTGGTGCGGGCCGATCCACTTTTTACCAGATTCAGCCAGTCACGGCTGGGGCCGGGGGCGGATTTGGAGGTGCGGATCTCCACAATGTCGCCGTTTTGAAGCACATAGTCGTAAGTGACGATGCGGCCGTTGACCTTTGCGCCGACCATGTGGTTGCCGACGTCGGAATGGATACAATAGGCAAAGTCGATGGGCGTTGCTCCGGCGGGGAGATTGATGACATCCCCCTTCGGGGAGAAGACAAAGACCTCATCGGCAAACATGTCGATTTTCAGATCGTGTACAAAATCCTGGGCGTCGGATTCCTGCTGACTTTCGAGCAGACGGCGGATCCAGGCAAATTTATCTTCATCCCCCTGCCGCAGCGCGGCGCTGCCGTCGCCCATCTTGTATTTCCAGTGGGCGGCAATGCCGTATTCGGCGGTGCGGTGCATATCCCAGGTGCGGATCTGCACCTCAAACGGGATACCCTCGGAGCCGATGACCGTGGTGTGCACACTTTGATACATATTTGGCTTTGGGGTGGAGATATAGTCCTTGAAGCGCCCGGGGACGGGTTTGAACATGTAGTGGATCACGCCGAGGACATTGTAGCAGTCCGGGATCGTGTCTACGATCACGCGGAAGGCGCAGAGGTCGAAGATGCCGTTCATATCGAGCTTCTGCGCGTACATCTTGCGGTAGATGGAGTAAACGTGCTTGATGCGGCAAAAGATGGTGCACTGGATGCCTTCGGCTTCCAAACCGGACTGAATTTTGGCCTTCATGCTGTCCATGAAGCCCTCCAGCGTGGGCATTTTCGCATCCAGCCACTCGGTGATCTCCTTGTAGCCCTGCGGGTCAAGGTATTGCAGCGCCAGATCCTCCAGCTCCCATTTGGCCTGCTGCATACCGAGGCGGTGGGCGATGGGGGCGTAAATCTCCATCGTCTCAAGGGACTTCGAGCGCTGCTTCTCCGCTGTTTGGTAGGCCATGGTGCGCATATTGTGCAGACGGTCTGCAATTTTGATGAGGATGACGCGGATGTCCTTGGCCATGGCCATGAGCATCTTGCGCAGATTCTCCATCTGCTCCTCTTCCTTGGTGGCGTACTGCATGCGCGTCAGCTTCGTGACGCCCTCCACAATATCCGCGACCGCATTGCCGAAGCGGTGGGCAATGTCGGCGTGGGTCATGGCGGTATCCTCAATTACGTCGTGCAGCAGCGCGGCGATGATCGAATCCTCGTCCAGCCCCAGATCAACGGAGATGTCCGCCGCCGCCACACAATGGGTTACATAGGGCGAACCGTCCTTGCGCAGCTGTCCGGCATGCGCCGTGCGCGCCATGTCATAGGCCGCGCGGATGCGCTCCATGTCCATCGGATGGCTGCCGGCACGGATTTTCTCCTCCAACGCCGCGAACATCGCGTCCGGGTCAAGAGGCGTGTTCAGTTTTCTCTCTTCCTCAGCCATGGTTTTGTCCTCCCGTTAAAGCGTCATGTGCCGCAGACCGCGCATAATAGCGGTGGCCTCCAGATCGGCCTTTCCCTCAATGACTGCGCGGCTGGCGCCGAAGACGCCGTTTCCACCGTCCAGGAGTCCGGCCTCCCGAAAAGCCATCAGACACACGCAGAAACTCTCCGGCGTCATACCGTCAGGGCAAAGAGCGATCAGCTCCGAAAGCGTATCGGGCAGGGGATGCTTGCTGCAGAGCTCTTTCCAGATGCGAACAAAGTCTGCCCGCTCCGGGCAGTAATCCGCCGCGGCCCAGAGGCTTTCGCGCCGCCCGCTCAAAATCTCGCTGCAGAGAGCGCCGGGGCTGTGCTTTCGAGCCCCTGTGAGCAGAAGCTGCACAGAGACATGGCCACGGTAGTCGTTGATTTGAGGGGTGAAGGCCAGATCGACACGATCTCCCTCGCGCAGCCCCAGGGCTTCGGAACTGTGGGAAAAGAATATTCCCTCAAAGCGCGCCCGATCCATACGGATGCGCACGCGCATGTGTCTTCCGTTTCCTACGTCGGAGACTGCTTCAAGCTCCACGTCCGACAGGCAAAAGATCGGCCTGAGGTTTCCGTTGCCATAAGGCTCCAGAAGATCCAGCTCCCGCACGTTTTCGATGCTCAAAAGCGAAGGATCACGAATCAGAAGGTCACACCTGACCTCCGGCTGCTCCGGGGGCTTGTGGCTGTGGTAGTATGCCGCGAGCGCGCGGCGAAAATCGTCGATCTTCTCCGGGGCAATGGTGAGCCCGGCGGCCAGCGCGTGCCCGCCGAAGCCCAGCAGATGCTCGGAACAGGCGGAGAGCGCGTCGTAGAGATTGAAGCCGCCGTAGCTGCGGCAGGAGCCCTTGCCCTGATCGCCCATCAGGCAGATCATAATGGCGGGGACGCCGAACTGCTCGGCCAGACGGGAGGCGGCGATTCCGATGACACCCTGGTGCCAGCGGTCGCTTGCCAGCACAATGGGTTCGCCCGGCGTAATGTCCTTGAGTCTGGCCTGCGCTTCCTGCCAAATCTCGGTCTCGATGCTCTGACGCTGACGATTCAATTCGCAAAGCTCGGAGGCAAGCGCAGTGGCCTCGCCTTCTTCTCTGCACATGAGAAGCCGCGCGGCCTTGAAAGCCTGTCCCAGGCGTCCCGCGGCGTTTAAGCGCGGCGCGACGGAGAAGCCGATGGCTGAGGCGGTGAGATGCCTGACATCGACACTCGCCTCTCGCAGCATGGCGGCAAAGCCCGGCCGCGGCTGTCGCTCCAGCTTTTGGAGCCCTCTGCGAACAAGATAGCGGTTCTCGTCCACCAGGGGCATTACGTCCGCCACCGTGCCGACGGCTACCAGATCCGCGTAGCGCGTGAGCATTTTCTCCCCGTCACCGTCGCAGGCGCTGACCAATTTGAGCGCAACACCTACGCCTGCGAGACTGGTATTGGGGTAAGGGTCGCCCTCCAGTTTGCAGTCGATGACAGCCACTGCGTTGGGCAGTGACCCGGTCTTGCACTCGTGGTGGTCGGTAATAATGACGTCCATGCCCAGCGAGCGGGCGTACTCTGTCTCCTCTACCGCGGTGATGCCGCAGTCCACCGTGATGACAAGCGTTACGTCCTGCTCATGCAGCGCGTCCAACGCAAAGGCGTTGAGACCGTAGCCCTCTTCGCCCCGGTCGGGGATATAAGGGATGCACCGGAGTCCGCGGGAGCGCAGATAATCCGTCACAAGACAGGTGGAGGTAATACCGTCAACATCATAGTCGCCGTAGACCGCAACGGTTTCACGCTGACGGATGGCCTGCTCCACGCGGGCGCGGGCGGCTGCCATGCCGTTTAGGAGCATCGGATCGTACAAGCACTCTGTTCCGCCCTCAATGAGCTTGTGAGCCGCCTCTGCCGTAGTGACGCCGCGCAGCGTCAAAACGGCTGCCAGCAGCGGGCCGTAGCCCGCATACTGCAGCTCCGGCGCGACGACAGGGCGGGAATATGGAATTGTCCATTCCTTTCGATTCATAAGCGATTCCTGTATCTGTTTCTATATTGAAGTATAATACCAAAAAACTCCGCGCAATTCAATAGCTGCGCGGAGATTTCATACAATTCACTTTCTTGTATAGTCCGCAATGCGTCGGACGCTTCCAGTCACGACCGGGGCAGTCAGAACATGCTGCAGGGCTTCCTCCGGTGTATCGCAGAGCGCGAAGAGTGCAAGACAGCTTCTGCTCAGAAAGCCGCCGGAAACCGCCGTTTCCAGCATGCGCAGCAGATCGCCGTAATAACCCAGCGTATTCAGGACGGCGATGGGCTTTGCGTGCCGGCCAAGCTGCTTGAGCGTCAGGATCTCGAAAAATTCCTCGAAGGTGCCAATGCCGCCGGGCAGCACGATGAAAGCCCCGCTCTCAGCTTCCATGGCGGCCTTGCGCTCGCGCATGGTTTCGGTATAAACAAAGCGGCTGCAAGCGGGGAAAAGCACGCCCGGCTCGTCGAAAAAGCGCGGCGCGATACCAATGATCTCCCCGCTTTTCGATGCCGCGCCTCTTGCGCAGGCGCCCATGAGTCCGCCGTTTCCGCCGCCGAAAACCAGCGCGTGCCTGTTCTCAGCCATACGCTGCCCCAAGGCAAAGGCGTCGTCGAAGTATTCCTGTGCCAGTTCATTTCCCGATGCGCCGTAAATACAAATATTCATTGCATATTCTCCTGTGTTTTTTCTGATTTTAGCACAGATTTTTTGATTTGAGAAGCATTAGACTTGACCAACCGAAAACTTTTCAGTATAGTAATTAAGGCAACACCGCACAATACGCCTGCGGCATCTTCCGGAAAAACCGCGCCCTGATTTCGTCACTTTTTCTTGAAATACACAAAGTATTCCTGCTCAATGAGTGCCATCATCAGAACTCGGTTTTTCTCGGAATCTGCTCTTGCCGTATTATGCGGTATTGCCTTAAGATTGGAGTGAGAAAATGAAAAAAACGATCCTGATTCTGCTTGCAATGCTGCTTTGTATAAACTTCTGTGCCTGTGGAGAGGCAACAGACTGGGAAGGAGAAGGACTCTCCGTTGTGACGACGCTCTTTCCCGCCTATGACTTTGCCCGTGTGATCGGCGGCGACCGGGTGCAGGTGACGCTGATCGTTCCGCCGGGGACTGAGCTGCACAGCTTTGAACCCACCGCGAAGGACATGGTGCGCGTGCAATCTGCCGACCTCTTTTTCTATAACGGCGGCGAATCCGAGGCCTGGGTGGAGCAGTTCCTCGAAAGCGGGGAGAAGCTGCGCACCCTCTCCATGCTCGACTGCGTGGAGGCGCTGGAGGAGGAAACGAAGGAGGGAATGCAGGAAAGCGCACAGGAGGAAGAGGAGGACGGACCGGAATATGACGAGCATGTCTGGACTTCTCCGAAAAACGCGATCCTGATCTGTGAAGCGCTCTGCGACGCCCTCTGCGAGCTTGACCCGGAAGGGGAGAGCACATACCGCGCAAACCTCGCCGCTTACACGGAGGAGCTGAAGGCGCTGGACGAGAGCTTCCGCGAAATCGTGGACAAGGGGCGCTTTCAGACCGTGGTCTTTGCCGACCGCTTCCCGGCGCGCTACTTCGTGGAGGAGTACGGCCTGGAATACTTTGCGGCTTTTCCGGGCTGCGCGGAGGACACCGAGCCCTCTGCCAAAACCGTGAGCTTTTTGATCGACCGGGTGCGGGAGCAAGGGCTTCCCGCTGTGTTTTATATTGAGTTCTCCAACGAAAAAATGGCGGACATGATCTGTGAGGACACCGGATGCGAAAAGCTGCTGTTCCACTCCTGTCACAACATCTCCGCCGATGAGCTCCAAAACGGCGCAAGCTATCTGGCGTTGATGCGGCAAAATTGTGTTTCCCTAAAGGAGGCTCTGGGCTGATGGCCATTCTGCAATGTGAGAATCTGTCCTTCGGCTACGACGGCGCCACGGTGCTGGAGGGCGTTAACTTTTCGCTGAGCGCGGGGGACTACCTCTGCGTGGTGGGGGAGAACGGCTCCGGCAAATCGACGCTCATCAAGGGACTGCTCGGCCTCAAGACGCCGGAAAAGGGGAGAATCCGCTTTGGCGATGGGCTCAAGAGCACCGAGATCGGGTATCTGCCGCAGCAGACCCAGATTCAGCGCGATTTCCCCGCAAGCGTATGGGAGGTTGTGCTCTCCGGCTGTTTAAACACGCTGGGCTCCAGGCTTCGCTACAACGCCGCCGATCGCGCTTGCGCCGAAAGAAATATCGAGCGCATGGGCATCGAAGAACTGAGGGACAAAAGCTATCAGGAGCTCTCCGGCGGCCAACAGCAGCGGGTGCTGCTGGCGAGAGCCCTCTGCGCCACGAAGAAGCTTCTGCTGCTCGATGAGCCGGTGACAGGGCTTGACCCGATCGCAACGGGGGAGCTGTATAACCTCATCAAGCTCGTAAACCTCTGCGACAACATCACGGTCATCATGGTTTCCCACGACATTCACGCCGCCGTGCGCTACGCAACGCACATCCTGCATCTCGGGCATGAGCAGCTGTTCTTCGGCACCTCCGCCGCTTATAAGGAGAGCAGCCTGGCCAGGCGTTTTCTGGGAGGCGGCAGATCATGAACGAGATCGTACAAATGCTGTCCTATCACTTCATGCAGCGAGCGCTGCTGGTGGGCGTGCTGGTGAGCCTGTGCGCGGCGCTGCTCGGCGTGAGTCTGGTTTTGAAGCGCTATTCCATGATCGGCGACGGCTTGAGCCATGTGGGCTTCGGGGCGCTCGCCATTGCTTCGGCGCTGCACCTTGCCCCCCTCGCGGTGGCGGTACCGGTGGTGATTGTCACGGCGGTGCTTCTGCTGCGGCTGAGCGAGAATAAAAAAATCAAGGGCGACGCCGCCATTGCGCTCATTTCCTCGAGCGCCCTTGCCATCGGCGTGATCAGCGTTTCTGTGACTACGGGTATGAACACCGAGGTCTCAAGCTATATGTTCGGCTCCATCCTCTCCCTGAGCCGAACAGACACCGTGCTGAGCGTCATCCTCTCCGTTTGCGTGCTGGCCTTGTTTATTGCCTTTTACCCCCGACTGTTTGCCGTGACCTTTGACGAGAGCTTTGCCAAAGCCACCGGTACCAGAACGGAAGCTTATAACACCCTGCTTGCTGTTCTGACGGCTATCACCGTGGTGCTTGGGATGCGTATGATGGGTGCGCTGCTGATTTCAAGCCTCATCATCTTCCCGGCACTCTCCGCCATGCGCGTCTGCAGAAGCTTTCGCGGCGTCGTGTTGACGGCGGCCGCGGTGTCGGTCGGCTGCTTTCTTGCGGGCGCTGTCGCCTCATATTTTCTGGAAACACCCACCGGCGCAAGCATTGTGGCGGTCAATTTGCTTGCCTTTGCCGTTTTTTCCCTTGCGGGAAAACGCCGCTGATATGCAAAAATAGGTGCATAAGCTGTGAGATATTCACGGATTATGCACCTAAAATGCATATAATATGAATTTTAGAATAGAAATAAGCCTGAAAATAAATATTAGTGAATATTTTTTCAAAAAATGCTTGACTTTACCAGCTCCTTGTGCTATTATCACAACCGTCCCAAGGATAATTTATTAAATCTGACGAATTGTGAGGGCAAATGATATGAAAAACATGAAGAAAGCTTTGTGCATGCTGCTGGCCTTAACGATGGTCGTGGCACTGGCGGCTTGCGGCGCGCCGAAAGAGAACACTGCGCTCGATGAAATCAAAAAGAGCGGCAAGCTGACCGTGGCGCTGTCTCCCGACTTCAGCCCCATGGAGTTTGTGGACTCCTCCAAGGAAGGGCAGGACTCCTATGTCGGCTTTGACGTGACCCTGGCCAAGTACCTCGCCGAGGAGCTGGGCGTACAGCTTGAGATCCAGGCCATGAGCTTTGACGCCTGCCAGACCGCCGTTTCCACCGGCAACATCCCCGTCTCCATCTCCGGCTACAGCTGGACCGAAAGCCGTGCCGAGAACTACGAGCTGTCCGATTACTACTACGCCGGCGACAACGAGACCGAGCAAGTGCTGCTGATTCGTGCCGAGGACGCCGAGAAGTACACCAAGCCCGAGGATTTTGACGGCGCCACCGTCGGCGCGCAGAACGCCTCCCTGCAGATGGATCTCGTCACCTCTCAGCTTCCCAACGCCAAGGCCTACACCATCGGTGAGATCGGCGTCGGCGTGCTGGAGCTTGAGACCGGCAACATCGAAGCCCTGGCCGTGGCGGACGGCAACGGCACCCAGATCATCGCCAATCACCCCGGCCTTGTGAAGTGCAGCTGGCAGTTTGACGTGGCGGAGGAGTTTGAGGCCAACGTCATCCTGATCCACAAGGGTGAGAAGGATCTGCTCGACGCCATCAACGCCGCGCTCGCCAAAGCCTACGCCGCCGGCTACTACGACACCTGGTACAACGAGGCTCTGGAGATCGCTGAGAGTGCCAGCGCTATCGAGGTCAGCCTGGATTAAGCACAGGAAGCAAACATAACCGGGGCGCTTCGAAGGAAGCGCCCCGCCGTCTGTGAGGAGACATATGAATTTTGCAACTATCGGTCAGAACATCATCAAGCTGACGATCAAATACTGGGACAAGTTCCTGCTCACCGGTATGGGCTACACGCTTTCACTGGCAGCCATCACGGTCGCGGTCGGCGCAATCCTGGGTTCTCTGATCGCGCTGCTGCGCATGTCCAAGTTCCCTCCCTTCAAGTGGATCGCCGCAATCTATACCGAGATCATCCGCGGCACGCCCATGCTGCTGCAGCTCTATCTGTTCTACTTCGCCCTGCCCCAGCTCATCCCGTTTTTAAACCGCAAGCAGTACCTCTGTGTGGCCATCGCGCTTGTCTGCAACAGCGCGGCCTATGTTTCCGAGATCATCCGCTCCGGCATCCAGGCGGTTGACATCGGCCAGACCGAGGCGGCGCGAAGCCTCGGCCTCAGCTCCCGCCAGACCATGACGGAGATCATTCTGCCCCAGGCCATCAAGAATATACTGCCGGCTCTCGGCAACGAGTTTATCATGATCGTCAAGGACACTTCGCTGGCCTCCACCTTCTTCATCGGCGATCTGATGACTCAGTGCCTGCTCATCAAGGGCACGACCTATCTGACCATGGAGCCGCTCATCATGGTGGCGGTGGTGTACTTTGTGCTTACCTTCATTCTCACCAAGCTGCTGGGATTCTTTGAGAGGAGGCTGCGTCGTGGCGACATCCGATAAGCTGATTGAGGTCAAAAACCTCAAAAAATACTATAACGGCGAGGCCATCAAGGCGCTCGACGATGTGAGCGTGGACATCAACAAGGGCGATGTGATGGTGATCATCGGCCCCTCCGGCTCCGGAAAATCCACCTTTCTGCGCTCGCTGAATCTGCTGGAGGTGCCCACCTCCGGAAGCATTATCTTCGAGGGTGTAGATATTACCCAGAAAAAGGGCCCGGACGGCAAGAAGCTGAACATCGACCGGCACCGGCAGAAGATGGGCATGGTCTTTCAGCACTTTAATCTATTCCCCCACAAGACGATCCTGCAGAACATGACCCTGGCACCCATGAAGGTCAGGGGCGTATCGCAGGCCGAGGCGGAAAAGAAGGCGCTGGAGCTGCTGGATCGCGTCGGACTCAAGGACAGAGCGAACGCCTATCCCATTCAGCTCTCCGGCGGTCAGAAGCAGCGTGTCGCCATCGTGCGGGCGCTCGCGATGGAGCCGGACGTGATGCTCTTTGACGAGCCGACCTCCGCGCTTGACCCCGAGATGGTGGGCGAGGTGCTGGATGTCATGAAGCGCCTTGCGCAGCAGGGCATGACCATGGTGGTGGTGACCCACGAGATGGGCTTTGCCCGCGAAGTGGGCAACCGCGTCCTGTTCATGGCGGACGGCAAGCTTCTGGAGGAAGGAACGCCCGACGCGATCTTCAACCATCCGCAGAACCCGAGGCTGCAGGATTTCCTGTCAAAAGTATTATAATGAAAAAACGGGGAGGAAACTCCCCGTTTTTTGGAAGGGAGACAATGATGCTTTCTGCTGAGAAGCAGGCCATGGCGGATTTTATTGACGGTCATGCCTCCTATTTTGAAAACATTGCGAATGTGATCTGGGAGCAGGCGGAGCTGAGCCTGAAGGAATTTGCTTCCGCCGCGCTCTATTGCGAGAAGCTCCGGGAGCTGGGCTTTACGGTGACGGAAAAGCTCTGCGGGATCGAAACGGCCTTCTGCGGCTCTTACGGCAGCGGGAAGCCGGTAATCGGGATTCTGGGCGAGTTTGACGCGCTCTCGGGCTTGAGCCAGAAGGCGGGGGAGACGAAGCCCGATCCTCTCGTTCCGGGCGGCAGCGGCCACGGCTGCGGGCATAATCTGCTGGGCGCGGGCTCGCTGGCGGCCGCGGCTGCGGTAAAGACCTGGCTTGAAAAAAGCGGCAAGCCCGGCACGGTGATCTTCTACGGCTGCCCCGGCGAGGAGGGCGGCGCGGGCAAAGCCTTTATGGCGCGCGAGGGGCTTTGGAAGCAGCTCGACGCCGCGCTCTGCTGGCACCCCAGCGACGCAAACCAGACCATGACCGGCACGAACAACTCCTGCATTCAGGTGCTCTACAAGTTCTCCGGCATCCCCGCCCACGCGGCGGGCGACCCCTTCAACGGGCGCAGCGCGCTGGATGCGGTGGAGCTGATGAACGTCGGGGTGCAGTTTCTGCGCGAGCATATGACGCCAGACTGCCGCATCCACTATGCCATCACCGACACCGGCGGCGTTTCGCCCAACGTCGTGCAGGCCAAGGCCTCGGTGCTGTACATGGTGCGCGCGAACAAGGTGGCAGACTCCGTGAAGCTGCAGGCGCGGGTGGACGTCATTGCCAGGGGAGCGGCGCTCATGACCGGGACGAGCTTTGAGCGCGTCTTCATCGACGGCACGGCGGAGCTGCTGCCCAATTACGCCATCGAGAGGGTGCTCTACGCGAACATGGAGGCGGTCGGTGTTCCCCAATATGCCCCGGAGGACTATGCCCTCGCCGCGGAGCTGAAGAAAACCTACCCCGGCAGCGGCATTGACGGCATCAAGGGGGCGAAGGAAAATCCAGAGATCCATAAGCAGGTGCTGGCGCTCTCGGAAAACGGCACGAAGCCCATCAACGACTTTCTGCCGCCGCTTTATTCGTCCACCACCTTCTCTCCCGGCAGCACCGATGTGGGGGATGTGAGCTGGCTCACCCCCACCTCGCAGATCGAAGCCTGCTGCTGGCCGGCGGGTGTGCCGGGGCACTCCTGGCAGATCGTGGCCTGCGGCAAGAGCGGCCTTGCCCACAAGGG
>CAJOCV010000038.1 GCA_905233785.1 uncultured Oscillospiraceae bacterium | reverse complement strand
AAAGCGCTGCAGTTTATTGCGGTATGTTCCGTTTTCTTCTCTGAAAACTGAAAACTGGATACTGAAAACCGGTAAAGGGGCTGTTTTCACAGCCCCTTTTTCACCAAATCTTCGTTTTCTATGCCAGTTTTCATCAAAACACCCGGATCGCGCCGAAGGTGAGAAAGGTCATGATCGCCGCGGCGATACAGACGCCGGCGAAAATGGCGGGCAGGGCGCTCTTCAGGCGCATATTCATCAGCGCCGCGACCAGCGCCCCCGTCCAGGCGCCGGTGCCGGGCAGCGGGATCGCCACCAGGATCAGCAAGCCCCAGAAACCGTAGCGCCGCACCGTCTCCTCCTTCGCGGCGGCCTTGCGCTCCATCTTTGTGATGAAGCCATCCAGCGCCGCCCAGTGCAGCCGCAGCCAGGCGAACACGCGCTGGATATAGACGATGATAAAGGGCGTCGGCAGCAGGTTTCCGAGGATGGCTGCCGTGAGCGCCAGCGGATAATCCAGCCCCAGCGCAATTCCGTAAGGCAGACCCAAACGCAGCTCCACCACCGGCACCATGGAGATGAAAAAAGTGCTGATACATTTTCCAAAGACCGTTCCGGTCAACCACTCGATCATACGATTGCTCCAAATCCGATTATCAGGGAAAGTATACCATACACATTCTATTTTCGCAACCGTGGAAAAGGTTAATCATAACGTTTTCCGCGCGCCTGCAAAACGCGGACACAAGCGGGCGACAGCCGCAGCCGACGCATGCCGCGCTCGGACGGAGGATGTTAGGCAACTTGGTAATCAAACAGTAAGCGTTTCAGGCGCTTCCTTTTTTGTCCATCCTGCTGAGCCGGAAGCGCTTTGACTTCAACATTCTGAACAAAAGATTGCGCAAGCGCGAGTTTGCTCTTGACAGCGCTCCTCCCGCTTGTTATAAATTTTATGGATACAGAGAAGCAGAGAGCGAATGAGTTTGATTATATGATAGCTTAACAGACTTGAAATCTCACGGAAACAGGCTGTCGGAAGGAGGTCAGCGCGTGATGTATTACATTGGGATCGACCTCGGCACCTCGGCGGTAAAGCTGCTGCTGGTGGACGGGGAGGGCGCGATCCGAAACGAAGTGACAAAGGAATATCCACTCTCCTTTCCCCAACCCGGCTGGGCGGAGCAGGAGCCGGGCGACTGGTGGCGCGCCTGCACGGAGGGCTTGGGGGAGCTGCTGCGCGGCTTTGACGCTTCCGCCGTCGCGGGCATCGGCTGCGGCGGGCAGATGCACGGCCTTGTCGCGCTGGACCGAAACGATCGGGTGATCCGCCCCGCCATCCTCTGGAACGACGGGCGCACCGGCGAGGAGGTGGAATACCTCAACGGCGTCATCGGTCGGGAAAAGCTCTCCGCCCTGACGGCGAACATCGCCTTCGCGGGCTTCACCGCGCCGAAGCTGCTCTGGCTGCGAAAGCACGAGCCGGAGAATTTCGAGCGCATCGAGAAGATCATGCTCCCGAAGGATTACATCAACTTCATGCTCACGGGCGTACACTGCTGCGACTACTCCGACGCCTCCGGCATGCTGCTTCTGGACGTACAGCACAAATGCTGGTCGCGGGAGATGCTGGAGCTCTGCGGCGTGACCGAAAAGCAGATGCCGAAGCTCTTTGAGAGCTATGAGGTCGTCGGGACGCTCAAGCCCGATGTCGCTTCCTCGCTGGGGCTTTCGGAAGCTGTCAGGGTCGTCGCCGGCGCGGGCGACAACGCTGCGGCGGCGGTCGGAACCGGCGTGGTGGGGGAGGGCGGCTGCAATCTCTCCCTCGGCACCTCGGGGACGCTGTTCATCTCCTCGAAGCGCTTCCGCGTCGATCCGAACAACGCCCTGCACGCCTTTGCCCACGCGGACGGCGGCTACCACCTGATGGGCTGTATGCTCTCCGCCGCAAGCTGCAACAAGTGGTTCTGCGAGCAGATTCTGCACACCGCGGATTACTCCGGGGAGCAGGAGCCGATCACGGAGGAAAAGCTGGGGCGCAACCGCGTCTTCTTTCTGCCCTATCTGATGGGCGAGCGCAGCCCCATCAACGACGTAAACGCCCGCGGCTGCTTTGTGGGGATGACGATGGACACGTCCCGCGCCGATCTGACGCAGGCGGTGCTGGAGGGCGTGGCCTTCGCCATCCGCGATTCGCTGGAGGTTGCGCGCTCTCTGGGACTCAGCATCCCGCGCAGCAAGCTCTGCGGCGGCGGGGCGAAGTCCCCGCTCTGGCGCAGGATCCTCGCAAACGTCCTCGGCATCCCGCTGGACATGGTGAAGACCGAGCAGGGACCCGGCTACGGCGGCGCGATGCTGGCGATGGTGGGCTGCGGCCGCTTTGAAACCGTGCAGCAGGCCGTTGACGCCCTCGTGGAGCTTTCCGACACCACCGAGCCGGAGCCGGAGCTGACCGCCCGCTACGAGGCGCGGTATCAGAGCTTTCACAAGCTTTATCCCAGCTTGAAATCATTTTTTCAGGAGGCAAACTAAAAATGCAGAACATCCCCGAAGTCAAGCTCGGCATCGTTGCCGTCTCCCGTGACTGCTTCCCCATCGGCCTGTCGATCGCCCGGCGCGAGGCGATTGTCAAAGCCTGCGGCGGCAATCTTTACGAGTGTCCCGTGACGGTGGAGAACGAGAAGGACATGCTCAAGGCCGTGGCCGATGTGAAGGCCGCGGGCTGCAACGCCCTGGTCGTTTTCCTCGGCAACTTCGGCCCTGAGACGCCGGAGACCTTGATTGCCAAAAACTTTGACGGCCCCTGCATGTTCGTGGCCGCCGCCGAGGGGGACGGCGACCTCGTCAACGGCCGCGGCGACGCCTACTGCGGCATGCTCAACTGTTCCTACAACCTCGGTATGCGCCACCTCAAGGGCTACATCCCCGAGTACCCCGTCGGCACCGCCGAGGACATCGGCAAAATGATCAAGGACTTCTATCCCATCGCCCGCGCAATCATCGGCGTACAGAACCTCAAGATCATCACCTTCGGCCCCCGCCCGCAGGACTTCTTCGCCTGCAACGCGCCCATCAGGGGGCTCTACGAGCTGGGCGTGGAGATCGAGGAGAACTCCGAGCTCGATCTGCTGGTCGCCTACAAAGCGCACAAGGGCGACAAGCGCATCCCCGAAGTCTGCGCGGATATGGCCAGGGAGATGGGCGAGGGCAGGTACTTCCCCGATTTGCTGGAGCGCATGGCGCAGTTTGAGCTGACCCTGCTCGACTGGGCGGAGGAGCACAAGGGCGCGCGCAAGTATGTCGCCTTTGCCGACAAGTGCTGGCCCGCCTTCCCGGAGCAGTTCGGCTTTGAGCCCTGCTTTGTCAACTCCCGTCTCGCCGCGCGCGGCATCCCCGTGAGCTGTGAGGTGGACATTTACGGCGCGCTCTCGGAGTACATCGGCGCCTGCGTCTCCGGCGACGCGGTGACCATCCTCGACATCAACAATTCCGTCCCCGCAAAAATGTGGGCCGAGCAGATCAAGGGCAAGTACGATTACACGCTCACCGACACCTTCATGGGCTTCCACTGCGGCAACACGCCGAGCTGCAAGATGTGCAGTGATCGCGCCGTGAAGTATCAGCTCATCCAGCACCGGCTTTTGGAGCCGGAGGGATCGGAGCCCGACTTCACGCGCGGCACCCTCGAGGGCGACATTGCCCCCGGCGAGATCACCTTCTACCGCCTGCAGTGCGATTCGGAGGGCAAGCTGCGCTCCTACATCGCCGAGGGCGAGGTGCTGCCCGTGGCGACGACGAGCTTCGGCGGCATCGGCGTCTTCGCCATTCGCGAGATGGGACGCTTCTACCGCCATGTGCTGATCCAGAAGCGCTTCCCGCACCACGGCGCGGTGGCCTTCGGACACCACGGCAAGGCGCTCTTTGAGGTCTTCAAGTTCCTCGGCGTGGAGGACATCGGCTACAACCGTCCCAAGAGCCTGCCTTATCCCACCGAGAATCCCTGGGCGTGAGAGAGGGCGAAGACATGAATATGGAAGGCTTTTCCTTCGGCGCGCTCTCGGACGGGACGGAGGTTCACGCCCTGCGGCTGACGAACGCCGCCGGCGCCTCCATCACGGTGCTCGACTACGGCGCGACGCTGCAGTCCCTCCGGGTACCGGACAGGGACGGCCGGCTTGTGGATGTGGTGCTGGGCTACGACTGCGCGGCGGACTACGAGCGCTATGATATGTACCTCGGCGCGACGATCGGGCGCGTCGGCAACCGGATCGCCAACGCCGCCTTCTCCCTAAACGGCGTGGAGCACAGACTCGCTGCGAACGACGGCGCGAACCATCTGCACGGCGGCCTGCGCGGCTTTGATAAGCGGCTGTGGGAGATGCGCGCCGAGGGAGACAGCATCGTCTGCTCCCGTCTTTCCCCTGACGGGGAGGAGGGCTACCCCGGCGATCTGCGCGTCTGCGTCCGCTTTTTTCTCACGCGGGACAATGCCCTGCGCATCGTCTATGACGCCGAGGGCGATCGGGATACGCCGGTCAATCTTACCAACCACAGCTACTTTAACCTCAACGGCGGCGGCACGGTGCTGGAGCACCGCCTGCAGGTCTTCGCCGAGCGCTTCTGCGAGGGGGACGCGGGCTGCCTGCCTACCGGGCGGCTGCTGCCCGTGGAGGGAACCCCCTTTGATTTCCGCGCGGAAAAGCGCATCGGGGAGGACATCGGGGCGGAGCATGTGCAGCTTTTACGCGCCGGGGGCTATGACCACAACTACTGCCTCTCCGGGAAACACGCCGCCGTCCTGCGCAGTGAGGAGACCGGCATCCGCATGCGTGTGGAGACCGATCTGCCGGGAATGCAGGTGTATTCCGGTAATTTCCTGAAAAGGCATCCCGGAAAGGGCGGCCGGGAGATTGAGCGCCGCGGGGCGCTTTGCCTCGAGACGCAGCTCTACCCGAACGCGTTCAACTGCTGGGGCTTCCCGTCGCCCGTCCTGCGGGCGGGACAGCGGCTGCACAGCGAGACAGTCTACGCTTTTTCGACATTCTGACCGGCGGGGCGCGCCGCGGCATGCGGGAGCCGGCAAAGTCCGTTTGCCGCTCCTGCCGCTTCGCCTCAATGACGGTATGACAGAAGGGGCTAAAACACCGCGAAAAAGTTCCCAAATTCTGTCTGAAAACTGAATTCTGAAAACTGAAAACTTGGGGATGTGAAAAAGACTTTTTTCACATCCCCTTTTTAGGGAAACGATGATTCAAGAATCCCGGATGATTTGCGGGAAAAGCCCCGCGCTCGATCGCGCCGCGGCGTGCCCTGCGGCGGGGGGCTTTACAGCTGATACAGCGGCTGGCGGCGGCTCTTGTGATCTTCGGTGACGACGCCCGCGCGGTAGGCCTCGAGCAGCAGGCGCAGATCGGCGATTCGCTCCTGTATGTCGCGCCCGATGTCGGTCTCCATGATCCGCTGGCGATCCTCCATGCGCTCAAAAATGTCGGTGGAGGAGGAGATGTCGTAGTTTTCCCGGATGGCTCTCTCCCGCCCGACGAAGGGCTGATGCGCCACGATGCGGTAGGAATGAGAGTTGTAGATGAGCGTGTAGCCCGCGATGCCCGAGGTGGGCTGATAGGCCTTGCAGAAACCGCCGTCGATCACGATCAGCTTGCCGCCGCCCTTGATGGGGCTCTCGCCCTTGCGCGCCTTGACCGGCACATGGCCGTTGATGATGTGGCAGTGCGGCCCGTGCAGGCCGAACTCCTTCAAAATCCGCTCGCAGATTTCGGGGTTTTCATAGAGCGTGTAATAAGCGTTCTTCGGCTCCGCCCAGGCGCGCTCGTCGGCAATCAGGCGGCGCTCGAGGGTGGTCATACGGTCACGCCCGAAGATCGGGCTGTTGCGCCCCGCCCATAAAAACCATAGAAAATCCATGCCCAGCTTGCGCTCCGGGCTGTCCGGCTTCATGTAGTAGGCCTGCCGCGCGGCGGCGTCGGCATAGTCGAGAAAGGCCTTGCCGCGGCGCTCTGTCCCGTCGAGACGGAAGCCCATCAGCTCCCCCTCCGGCGTCAGAGGGATGCAGCCGTGAAACAGCAGGTTCCCGTTGGAGATTTTATAAAGGCTCCCCTTGGAGTAGAGAAAGCGCACATGCCTCTGCAGCTTTTCGCTGCGCTGGAAGGAATCGGTGAGCCGGTCAATGACCGCGCTCTCCTCCGCCGTGAGGGCGTAGGGATCGGCGGGATCGACGGTGGGGAAGTCCGTGTCCTCCAGCGGCCAGGTCACGCCGTCGATCGTGAGACACTTGTGCGCGTAGTCGATTTTGTCGAGCAGCAGGCGGTCATCCATCCCATACTCCGGGTGGCGCAGGATTTTTTGCCCCTCCAGCTTGAAGAGGATCACGGAGATGGCCTTGTGCATCCGCGCCGAGAGCAGCCGATCCTTCTCAGAGCCTTCCTCGCCCGCCTCGGTGAGCTTGACGGCAAAGCGGCTCACGTCGCAGTCACGGTAGACTTCGTTTGCAAAGACAGACAGCGGCCGCAGGGAGACGCCGTACCCGGTCTCCACGACCTCCAGATTGTTATAGTGTATGGAGTTGGAGAGCACCGTCGCCACCAGCGTGCGGCTGCCGGAGGCGGCGCCCATCCAGAGCACGTCGTGGTTGCCCCACTGAATGTCCACGCTGTGGTGGTTCAGGAGAGAATCCATAATGATGTCCGCCCGCGGCCCGCGGTCAAAAATGTCGCCCACCAGATGCAGATGATCCACCGCCGCCCACTTGATGACGGCGCAGACCGCTGCGATGAAGTCCGGCGCCTGACCGATCTCGATGATGGTGGAGATAATATTCTCAAAGTAATCCCGCTTGTCGATCTCTTCTCCGTGGGTGTAGAGAAGCTCCTCAATGATATAGGCGTAGTCCTCGGGCAGAGCCTTGCGCATCTTGGAGCGGGAGTAGCGCTCGGACACCGCGCGGCAGAGCTCTATGAGGCGGTGCAGCGTGATGCGATACCACTCCTCCGGATCGCGGATGCGGGGCTTGAGCTGCGCAAGCTTCTCCTCGGGATAGTAGATGAGCGTGGCCAGCTCGTCCAGCTCCGCGCGCGGCACCGAGGTCTTGAACAGCTGGTCCAGCCGCGTCCGGATCACGCCGGAGCAGGAGTTTAAAATGTGCAGAAAGGCCTCATGCTCCCCGTGTACGTCGGAAATAAAGTGCTCGCAGCCCTTGGGCAGGTTCAGGATCGCCTGGAGATTGATGATCTCAGTGCCCGCGTCCTGCACCGTCGGGTACTGGCGGGAGAGCATTTTCAGATAACGCAGCTCCCCCTCGCTGTAGCTTCTGTGTACGTTCATGCCTGCCCGCTCCTCTCCGTTTTGATCGCGCTTTGCCGTGCTTTTCAGCTATTGCGGCATTTATGCCGTTATTATACCATAGACGCGCAGCGGCTGTGGTATAATTTGTCATGTTTTTCGGTTGCCGCGTCAGCGGCGAGAAAAACGACTCAGATCATAGAATAACGGCATTTATGCCGTTATTCTACCATAAATTCCGAGCAGGGGAAAGATGTATTTCCGCGCAAAAGACAGAGGGCCTTTCAGTGGTTTTATACAAAAAACAGCGGGAGTGCTTTCGAAATTTGCACAATTGATGGTTTTTTCGATTTAGTCCGGTAAAAATACTTGCACTTTATGGAGGCGTATGGTACAATCAATGCTATCAAAAAGGGGAAAAAACGAAAAGTTGCCCAATTTTTTCCCTGTAGTTTTGTTGTAATCCACAAAGTACAGCGCACCTGAACCTGTGAACGTTGCCTGTATGGGCCTGTTCAAAATAAAACAATCCGACAAGGAGGAAACAAAATGAAGAAGTTCATCGCATTGCTGATGGCACTGGCTATGATTCTGAGTCTGGCCGCCTGCGGCAGTAGCAATGAAACCAGCGCCCCTGTGGTCGAGACGACTTCCGCCGCTGAAGAGCCCGCCGCAGAGACCGCCGAAGAGCCCGCCGCGGAAACCGCGGAAGAGCCCGCCGCCGAAGAGCCCGCCGCCGCTGCGGGGGACGTCGTCTACGAGCGCGGCGACGATGAGGAGATCTACGAGGCCAACCTCGGCGAGTATGAGGCCATGATGGAAGCCGCCAAGGCCGCCGAGACCAACGACGAGCGCTTTGTCCTCTATGCTCAGGCTGAGGCTTACCTGCTCGACTCCGCCGTCATGATCCCCACCACCACCCAGAACGGCGCTTACACCATCAGCCGCGTCGCTCCCCGTACCGTCCCTTACGTTCAGTGGGGCAATGATGACGACCGCCTGTTCGGACTTGTCATTTCCGACGAGTTCCTGACGCCCGATGAGCGCGCCGACCTGTTCGAGCTCTGGGGCAAGGCTGTCGCCGGTGAGGGCGAATACGACCCCGCCGCTTACCTGACCGAGAAGGGTCACACCCTGCAGAATACTTACGCGCTGACTTTCCAGACCGCGCCTGTCACCATCGACTGGCTGAACACCTCTTCCCAGTCCGATACCGAGATCACCGTCAACTGCGTCGATGGTCTGGTGCAGTACAACAACCTCAACCAGATGATGCCCGCCCTGGCCGAGAGCTGGGAGGTTTCCGAGGACGGCACCGTTTACACCTTCCACATCCGTGAGGGCGTGAAGTGGTACACCTCTGAGGGCACCGAGTATGCCGACGTGACCGCCAAGGACTTTGAGGCCGGTTTCCATCACATGCTCGATACCCAGGCCGGCCTGGAGTGGCTGGTCGAAGGCGTTGTCGCCGGTGCTTCCGAGTACCTGAGCGGCGAGAGCTGGGACGGCGTTGGCTACAAGGCCGTTGACGACTACACCCTGGAAGTCACCCTCTGCCAGGATACCCCGTACTTCATGACCATGCTGACCTACTCCTGCTTCCTGCCCATCTGCGAGGACTTCTACCTGTCCCACGGCGGCGTGTACGGCATCCAGGAGTATGCTGAGGCTTCTGCCGACACCAACACCTACACCTTCGGCAAGTCTGAGGACGTTGCTTCTCAGGTCTACTGCGGTCCCTTCCTGCTCCAGAAGCTGCAGAAGGATTCCGAGGTCTTCATCGTGAAGAACCCCAACTACTACAATGCCGACAAGGTCACCCTCGAGTCCGTCAAGTGGGTCTACGACAACGGTGAGAACATGGACGCCTATTATAAGGACGTGATCAACGGCGTTTACGCCGGCACCGGTCTGACCGAGGCCTCCGGCACGCTGAAGCTCGCCAAGGACGACGGCAACTTCGACAAGTACGCTTACATCTCTGAGACCACCTCCACCACCTTCTTCGGCGGCCTCAACCTCAACCGCGGCACCTTCGCTCTGGAGTCCGGCGCTGTCGCCTCTGCCCAGACCGAGCAGCAGAAGATCGACACCCACACCGCGCTGAACAACAAGAACTTCCGCAAGGCTCTGCAGCACGCCTTCGATAAGGCCACGCAGAACGCCACCTCCCGCGGCGAAGACCTCAAGCTCACCAACCTGCGCAACATGTACACGCACCCCGAGTTCGTGTCCCTGAGCGCCGACACCACCGACGCCAATGGTCACACCTTCCCCGCCGGCACCTTCTATGGCGAGATGGTTCAGTACTACGTTGACGAGCTGGGCGCCAAGATCAACGTCTCCGACGGCGTGAACGGCTGGTACGATCCCGAGGCCGCTGTGGAGTATCTCGAAGCCGCCAAGGAGGAACTGGGCGATTCCGTCAGCTACCCCATCCAGATCGACGTCGTGTACTACTCTCCCTCTGAGGCTCAGACCGCTCAGGCTCAGGCCTACAAGGCCGTTATCGAGGGCTGCCTGGGTGCCGAGAATGTCCAGGTCAACCTGCTCGAGGCGACCACCTCTGAGGACTTCTACGCCTGCGGCTACCGCGCTTCCAATGGCGAGGCCGGCAACTTCGATATGTTCTACGGCTCCGGCTGGGGTCCCGACTTCGGTGATCCCTGCACCTACCTGGATACCTTCCTGGGCGAGGGCGCCGGTTACATGACCAAGGTCATCGGCCTGTTCTAATCGAAAAGAAGCGGATTTACGCAAATTAAAACACGCATTCGGACACATAGGAGGAGAAATCCTCCTATGTGTTTCCGAAATTACATCAACTAAGTAAATCATAAAAGGCGCTACGGAGAAGGGGAGAGCTAAGTTCTTTCCTCAGCTTCGCCCTCTGCCCTTGAGGGTGGAACTTAGCTTTCCGCTAAAGTAGGAGAAAGGAGAAGCCTGCCGGACTGCGGCAGGTCGGAAGTGTATGAGAAAGTATATGCTCAAGCGCATCCTGTTTTCGGTGTTCTCTCTCCTGGTGGTTGTCATGGTTGTCATGGTTCTGGTGTACAGCCTGATCCAGCGCAACGTCATCTTCCAGACAGACGATACCTGGAACAAAAAGAGCAACAATGACAGGATCATCTACGAGTATACCCAGTACCAGAAGTACGGGTATCTCACCTGGGTGGATTACACCACCTTTGTCAAGAACAAGTATGAGGCTGCCTACGGGGCGAGCTACTCCACGGAAAAGGCCTATACTGACGCCAAGAACGCTGTTCAAAAGGCGGATTGGGCCGAGAGCGAGGATGTGAAGGAGTTCATCGACAAGTACGGCAACAGCGGTTATAAGCTGCGCTATCTCGAGCCGATGAAGTATAAGTCCGGAAAGACCAAGCCGGGCGGCAACGGCTATCTGATCGCGATTCAGGAGAAGAACGTCGTCTACCGCCTGTGGGATTATCTGAAGAACTTCATCACGGCCGAGAACAAAAACATGGTCACGGATCCTGAGCTGACCGATCGCTATGTGCGCTTTGAGAAGGACCCCTACTCCGGACTGTTTGCCATTGTGGGCTCGGGCACGCAGCATAAGTATCTTCTGTACTTTGACGGGCGTTTTCCCTTCATCCATCAAAACTGGCTGCACCTGAATCTCGGCACGTCCTATACCACCTACCGCGGGCAGGAGATCACCGCCGTCATCAACGCCCCCACCGGCGAGCTCAAGAGCAGCCGCCAGCAGTACCCGAATATGCTGGGCACCGATGAATATGTGGACACCGCCATTGATTTCCACTCGCTCAGCTACAATACCGGGATTGTGAGCGACGTGGAGAAGCAGCAGTTCCCCGACAAGTACACGGTTTACACCTATAAGCGCTCCGGCCTTTCGATGATTGAGAACTCTTTCGTCATCGGCCTGATCGCCACGGGCATCGCGTATGCGCTCGGCCTGCCGCTTGGGATGCTGAATGCCCGCCGTAAGGATAAGCTGGCGGACAAGCTCGGCAATATCTATATCATTTTTATCATGTCGGTGCCTTCCCTGGCCTACATCTTCATGTTCGCCGCCCTGGGCACGACGCTCTTCCACCTGCCGTATAAGTTTGCAAACGCGGAGGTCAAGGTGCTGGCCTACATCCTGCCCACGATCTCGCTGGCCCTGCCCTCCATCGGCAGCCTGATGAAGTGGATGCGCCGCTATATGATCGACCAGATGAACTCCGACTATGTGAAGTTTGCCCGCGCGGAAGGACTCTCGGAGAAGGAAATCTACAATGTCCATATCTCCAAGAACGCCTTTATCTATCTGGTGCACGGCATTCCCGCGAACATTCTCGGCTGCCTGACCGGCGCCATCATCACCGAAACCGCGTACTCCGTGCCCGGCGTCGGCCGTCTGCTGACCCGCGCCATCAACACGCACGACAACGGCGTTATCGTGGCCTGTACAGTGTTCTACACCTCGCTGTCCATCATCTCTCTGATCCTGGGCGACCTGCTGCTGGCCAAGTATGACCCGCGCATTTCCCTCAGCTCTGAGAAAGGAGGCGGGCGTTAATGAGCAAAAAGAATACGACTCCCCAGACCGAGGCGGAGCTTTTCCGTTTCATCGACCGGGACGATATTGCCTCCGAGAAGATCACCGCGCCGCGCTACTCCTACTGGAAGAGCGTGTTCCGCGTTTTCTTCCGCAAGAAGATCAACATCTTCATGATCGCCCTGTTCGTGTTCATCTTCCTTGTTGCCTTTATCATGCCGATCTTCTGGCCCTATAACCCGATGGAGAACGTCACCAACGGCAACACCTATAACCTCAGCCCCAGCGCCGCCATGAAGTACTTCGGTCCGAACATCAAGTGGATCCTCGGCACCGGCACCCTGGGCAATTCCATCTTCTACGGCTGCATCTCCGGCGCGCGTACCTCGCTGCTGCTGGCCGTGATCTGCGCGGCCATCAACATGACCGTCGGCATCCTCGTCGGCGCGCTGTGGGGTTACTCGAAGAAGGTGGACGCGGTAATGATCGTGGTGTACAACATCATCGCGAACGTGCCGTACATCCTGCTGATCACCGTTCTGGTTTACATCATCGGCTCCGGCTTCTGGCCCTTCGTCTTCGCGCTGACTGTCACCGGCTGGCTTGGCATCGCCTACTTCTTCCGTACTCAGGTCATGATTATCCGC
Source organism: uncultured Oscillospiraceae bacterium (assembly GCA_905233785.1). Classification (GTDB taxonomy): domain Bacteria; phylum Bacillota; class Clostridia; order Oscillospirales; family Oscillospiraceae; genus Limivicinus. The sequence goes on along the minus strand of CAJOCV010000038.1, from coordinate 4,974 downwards.
GACCGCGAGTATTCTCTGGCCTCCCGCTGTCTCGGTACGCCGGTAGCGCGTGTGATCTCCAAGAACATCCTGCCGTTCCAGACCAGCGTGATCGTCACCCTCCTCGCCACCGAGCTTCCCCACTACATCTCGATGGAGGTGTTCCTGAGCTTCATCGGCGTGGGTCTGAGCGCCTCGATCCCGTCGCTGGGGCGTATGATCCAGCAGGGTCAGACCGCGTTCCTTACCTATCCCTGGGCCTTCTGGCCCCCCGTGGTCATCGCTTCCGCGATCACCATCATCCTGTACCTGCTCGGTCAGAACCTGGCGGATGCCTCTGACCCCAGGACACACATGTAAGGAGGGGAGACAATGAGCGAAAATACCGATAGAAAAGTTCTCCTTTCCCTGAAGAACGTTGTGGTGCAGTTCAACGTCCGCGGCCGTATCCTCACGGCCATCCGCAACGTCTCTCTGGATATTTACGAAAATGAATCCCTCGCCATTGTGGGCGAATCCGGCTCCGGCAAATCCGTTTTGACCAAGACCTTTGCCGGTATGCTCGATTCCAACGGCTTCATCCCCCAGGGCAGCATCATCTTCTCAGACGACGAGATCTCCAAGACCGACGTCAAGCTCGATAAGCGCAACCGTCAGATTATGGACAGAGCGCTGAAGATGCTCAACAAGCACTCCGTGCTCGAGCGCGGCGCGAAGGAATACCTTGCCATCAAGGACAAGGAGAAGCAGATCGCCTACGCCAGATCCCTCTCCCCGGATGAGGAGGCGGATTTTGCCTCTCGCATCAAGGAGCTGGGCGACGACATCGTGGATAAGAACAACTACCTCTGGACCTTGGATAAGAAGGCTGACGCAGAGGAGTACCGCAGGCTGAGCGAGGAGATCAAGGCGCTCACCGCGAAAAAGGACGCGGTGGAGAAGGAAAAGACCGCGCTGATGAAAAAACGCGCGGAGAGCTATCAGGCTGACCGTGAGCGCTCCGCCGCGGACCAGAAGGCGCTGGCCGATCTCAAGGCGCTGCGGGAGCAGAAGATCGCCAAGCCCGACAAGGAGGAAAATCCCAACGGCCTGAGCGATCGGGTGCTTGAACGCAACAGGATTCTCGCCTATGAGATCGTGCTCTCCATCGCCCGCTATCCCTTCCACACCCAGGTGCAGTTTATGCGCAAGCTGGACAAAGCCTTCAAGCAGGCCATGACCATGGGGCTTGATCTGGATGACCCCGATGTACGCAACAAGATTTTTGAGACTGTCACCTTCCGGGTGGAGTTTCGCAGCTACGAGGAGGCCACCGAGACTCTGCACGGCTACGGCATCATCGACTGTGCCAAGATCAAGTACACCAACGACTGGCAGCAGATTCGCGGTGCCCGGATCGCCACCGTGTTCCAGGATCCCATGACTTCGCTGAACCCGGTCATCACCATCGGCAAGCAGATCATGACGGTCATCCTCAAGCATCAGCACTGCTCCAACAGTGAGGCGCGCGAGCGCACCATCGACATTATGCGCAAGGTCGGTATCCCCGACCCCGAGAAGCGCTTTGACGACTATCCCTTTGAGTACTCCGGCGGTATGCGCCAGCGCATCGTCATAGCGATCGCTCTGTCCTGCCAGCCGAAGATCCTCATCTGTGACGAGCCCACCACCGCGCTGGACGTGACCATTCAGGCACAGATCATTCGCCTGATTAAGGATTTGCAGCGGGAGCTTGGCTTCACCACCGTCTACATCACCCATGACCTGGGCGTTGTGGCCAACGTGGCGGAGCGCGTGGCCGTGCTCTATGGCGGCCAGATCGTCGAGATGGGCACCGTCGAGGAGATCTTCTATGAGCCGAAGCACCCCTACACCTGGGCGCTGCTGAGCTCGCTGCCGCAGCTGTGCGAAAAGGGCAGCGACCTCTTTTCCATCCCCGGCACGCCGCCCTCTCTGTACAATAAGATCGTGGGCGACGCCTTTGCCCCGCGCAACCAGTACGCCATGGCCATTGATCTCGTGGAGGAGCCGCCCATGTTCCAGGTCAGCCCCACCCATTTTGCCAAGACCTGGCTGCTCGACCCTCGCGCGCCCAAGACCGAAGCGCCCGCAAATATCCAGAATCTGCATGAGAAAATTCAGAAGACCTATGTGGACTTCGAGGCATAAGGAGGCAGCAAATGGATCAGAATGAAAAGAAAGTGCTGCTGTCCATTCAGAATCTGGACGTAGTGTTCGGACGCGGCAAGAAGGCCTTCAAGGCCGTGGACAATGTCAGCTTTGATATTTACAAGGGCGAAACCCTGTCCCTGGTGGGCGAGTCCGGCTCCGGCAAGACCACCATCGGCCGCGCCATCGTGCGCATCAACCCCTGCTCCGCCGGCGCGATCTATTACGACGGCAAGAAGATTTCCGGCAAGCTCTCCCGCAAGGATGACCGCGAGGTGATCCGCAAGATCCAGATGATTTTCCAGGATCCCGCCGCCTCCCTGAACGAGCGCGCCACCATCGAATATATCATCTCCGAGGGTCTGTACAACTTCCACCTGTACAAGGACGAGAAGGATCGTATCGCCAAGATCGAAAAGATCACGCGCGACGTCGGCCTTCTGCCCGAGCATCTGACGCGCTATCCCCACGAGTTTTCCGGCGGTCAGCGCCAGCGCGTCGGCCTTGCCCGCTCCATCGTCATGGAGCCGGAATTCGTCGTGGCGGATGAGCCGATCTCCGCGCTGGACGTGTCCATTCGCGCCCAGGTGCTCAACCTCCTGAAGAAGTTCCAGAAGGAGCGCGGGCTGACCTATCTCTTCATCGCGCATGACCTCTCCATCGTCCGCTTTATTTCCGACCGCATTGTGGTCATCTATAAGGGGCGCATCATGGAGATCGCGGAGACGGAGGAGCTTTTTGCCTACCCGCTGCATCCCTACACGAAGTCCCTGATTTCCGCCATTCCCATCCCCGACCCGATCATCGAGAAAGAGAAGAAGCTCTTCGTCTACTCCCCGGAGATGCACGACTATTCCGTGGAGAAGCCCTCTCTGGTGGACATCGGAAACGGGCATATGGTGTTCGGCAGCCCCAGCGAGATTGAGCAGTACAAAAAGATCCGCTTTGCCGACAAGGTATAACGGAAGCGCAAGCTGCCCCGCTTGTCCGGAAACCCGGGCGAAGCGGGGCGCTTTTCTAAGACAGCATGAGCTTATTTGATCGAGATTTGGATGAAATTGAAGTCAGCGACAAGCATGTGCCGCTGCGTATTGCGCTCTTTGCCCTGGCTTTTATCCTTGCGGTGACGGCCTTCGCCTTCGCTGTCACCGGCCTCGGGCATAAGGACGCAGGCTATTATACCATAGCCGCCGAGCCCAACGACGCCTCGCCGCTCTACGCCTCCGGCGTGAGCCTGCGCTATTACTGTGACGGGGAGAGCGAGAGCATCAAGGCCATCCTGCGGGAGGTGGAGCAGGTGTATGGCAGCGCGCTGCTGGAGAGCTACCGGACGCTCAACGCCGTTGCGCTCTCTCCCACGCAGGACAATCTCGCGGCGCTGAATCAGAACATCGGAAAGCCTGTTTCGGTGAGCCCGGCTCTCTGCGCGGTGCTGCTGGACGCGCTGGAAAAAACGGAGGAGGACCGGGGCTTCAACCTCTTTGCCGGCCCGCTCTACGCCGAGTGGACAGCGCTGCTGTATCTTGAGCACCCGGACGAATTTGACCCGCTGAACGACCCCGACGAGGCGGAACGGCTCGAACGGCTCGCGGCACTCGCGGCGGATCATAGCCTGTACAGCCTGCGCGTGCTGGACGAGGAGAGCTGCACCCTGCAATTGGATGTGGACGAGCGCGTTCTGCAAACACTGGAGGAGCTGGAGCTGGACGCGCCGATTCTGGATCTAAACCTGCTGCATGACGCGTATGAGCTGCGTATGGTGGCGCAGAAGCTGAGCGACGCCGGCTTTGCCAGCGGCTATCTATCCGCGGACAGCGGTCTGAGCATCGCGCTGCCGGCGCTCAGAGAGGGGGAGTACCGCCTCTACGCCCTCACGGCGGAGGGCGCGGTGCCGGCCGCGGCCGCGATTGCCCGGGGCGGCACGGCGGCGAGCCAGTTTCATGCCTTTGCCTTCGAAGAGGGGGACGAGGCCTTCTATACCGTCGCGGACGCGCAGGGACAGCTCCATCTGCGGCATCCGTATCTGCTTGCGGATGGACAGTATCGAGAAAAGCTGCTGTCCTCCCTGGTGCTGGATCTGGGCGGTGACGCCGTGGCGGCCTGTTATGAAAACATCCGCCTCAACAGCTTTGAGACCCTGCGTGAGAGCAGGGACTACGCCGCGTCGATGAGCCGCCCGGCGCTCTGTACCGCGGCGAGCGCGGACAGAATCGTCTATTGCAACGCCGCGGCCTCCGCAATCTCGGCGGCTGACAGCGACTATGGCTTTGAACTGGAGGAAATCACATGACCGATTATGCCCTGCTGAACGCGCGGCTGAAGAGCCTGATCGCAGGCGTCCCCCATGAGATCGCCAATCTCGCCAACGCCTCCGCCCTGCTCTGGGAGAGCCTGGAGGAGATCAACTGGGCGGGCTTTTACCGCGTGGAGAACGGGATGCTGGTGCTCGGCCCCTTCCAGGGCAAGCCCGCCTGCATCGAGATCGCGCCGGGAAAGGGCGTCTGCGGCACGGCGGCGGCGGAGGACAGAACGCAGCTTGTGTATAATGTTCACGATTTTCCCGGCCATATCGCCTGCGACAGCGCCTCCAATTCCGAGATCGTGGTGCCGCTGCACCGAAAGGGCGCGGTCGTTGCCGTGCTGGACATCGACAGCCCGCGCGTCGGGCGCTTTAGCGAGGCTGACCGCGAGGGGCTGGAGGCGTTTGCCGGAATTCTGGAAACCTGTCTGTACGGAGATTGAGAATGGTCAAAAAAATATCCTTCGCCGAGGCGAAGGCACTTCTGGACAGCGAGAACTGCGTCCTGCTGGACGTGCGGGAGGAGG
>CAJOCV010000037.1 GCA_905233785.1 uncultured Oscillospiraceae bacterium | reverse complement strand
GCCGAGCGCCCTGCCCACGTCGCGGATCGCGCCGCGCGCGGCCATGGTGCCAAAGGTGACGATCTGCGCCACACGGTTTCGCCCGTAGAGGCGGTTGACATACTCGATGACCTCGCCCCGGCGGTTGACACAGAAATCCACGTCAATATCCGGCATGCTCACACGTTCGGGGTTCAGGAAGCGCTCAAAGAAGAGGGAGTATTTGATGGGGTCAACGTCCGTGATGTGCAGGCAGTAGGACACAACGCTGCCCGCCGCGCTGCCGCGCCCGGGGCCGACGGGGATGCCGTTTCGCTTGGCGTATCCGATAAAATCCGAGACGATGAGAAAATAGTCCACAAAGCCCATCCTCGTATTCGAGCTGCCGGTGCACCTCGGGTCTTGACGCGAAGCGCTCGGCAAAGCCCTGCTCGCAGAGCTTTTCGAGATAGGCGTAGCTGTCCGTCTCCCCCTCGGGAAGCTGGAAGCGGGGCAGGTGATAGTGGCCGAACTCGAAGTCAAAGTTGCAGCGCTCGGCGATTTTTACCGTGTTGTCCGCCGCCTCGGGGTAATCCGGGAAAAGGGCGCGCATCTGCTGCTCGTCCTTGAGATAGAACTCCTGCGTCTCGAAGCGCATGCGGTTTGGCTCGTCCACGGTCTTGCCCGTCTGGATGCACAAAAGCACGTCCTGATAATAGGCGTCCTTCTGCTCGGTATAGTGGGCGTCGTTCGTGACGGCGAGGGGGATGTTCAGCTCTTTGGACAGCCGAATGAGCCCCTGCGCGGTTTGCTTTTCCTCCCGAATGCCGTGATCCTGGATCTCAAGATAGAAATTCTCCGCACCGAAGAGCGCTTTCAGCTCCAGCGCCCGCGCCTTCGCAGCTTCATAGTCGCCGTGAAGGAGCGCCTGGGGGATCTCGCCCGCGAGACAGCCGGAGAGACAGATGAGTCCCTCGCTGTGCGCATGCAGCAGTTCCCAGTCGATGCGGGGACGGATGTAAAAGCCCTCGGTAAAGCCGGCGGACACCAGATAGCAGAGGTTGTGATAGCCGGTTTCGTTCTGACAGAGGAGGATCAGGTGGGAATAGTTGTTGTCGATCCCGTGCTCCTTCTGCGTCCGGCTGCGCGGGGCGACATAGACCTCGCAGCCGATGATGGGCTTGACGCCGGCGGCCTTGCAGGCCTTGTAGAAGGCCACCGCGCCGTACATGACCCCGTGGTCGGTGACAGCCAGGGCGGTCTGCCCCAGCGCCTTGGCGCGCTGTGCCACCTCGTCGATGCGGCAGGCGCCGTCGAGCAGGCTGAACTCGGTATGGACATGTAGATGGACAAAGGACATAGGAACAACTCCGTTGTTATTGGCGTAGGGACGAGCATTGCTCGTCCGCCGTCAGAGGGCAGGTGCAAAACCGCGGACGACCAATGCTCGTCCCTACGGCCTGTTTAAAATATTATTCCGCCGCCTCCGCCAGCTCCATGATCTTCTTGAGCCGGTGGTTGAGGCAGCTTTTGCTGACCGGCGGGAGGGAGAGGCGCGCAAGATCGGCAAGGCTCGCCTCGGGGTTTGTGATGCGCAGCAGCGCCGTATCGTGCAGCGGCTCGGGCAGATTCTCCAGCCCGACTTCCCGGGCATAGCGGCGGATGGCCTCAAGCTGCTCCTGCGCGGCGGCGACGGTCTTGTCCGCGTTTGCCGAGTCGCAGTTGATTTGCCGGGTGACGGTGTTGCGCATCTCGCGCTCCACCTTGGCGGTCATCACGCCCATCGCGGTCACGGGCGCGCCGATGGCGGTGAAAAAGTCCGCGATGGCGTCCGCCTTCTTAAAGTATAAAAGCGCGTTCCCCTGACGGCTGGATTCCTTGGGCGAAAAGCCCAGATCCAGGAGCACCGTGTACATCTCCCGGCTCACGCTCTGGTGAGCGGTGGCAAGCTCCAGATGAAAGCGCTTGTCCGGGTCGGTGACACTGCCGCCCGCGAGAAAGGCGCCGCGCACAAAGGCCTCCATGCAGCCCTCGTCCTCGAGGACGCCGAAGTTTACATGGTGCGTAAGCGTCGCGCCCGCATCCGCCCCAAAGGCGTTAAAGATGTGCGCGAGCTTGTCCCGGTCGGTAATCAGAAAGCTCTTCTTCCCGCTTTTTTCGGCCTCGGGCAGCTTGTCAAACTCCAGGCCGAAGGCGCGGCGAAAGAGCCGCGGCAGACGCGCGGCAAATTCCTCGCTCGCGGTGACGATGCGCGCCTCCCGCGCGGAAAAGCAGCTCGCGTATAAAAGCACGCCGTAGCACTCCGCCACGGCGGCGCTTTTTTTGTCGAAGCGAAGCTTGCACAGCTCCGCCTTGGCTTCGGATGAAAAAGACATTGCTCGTCCCTTTGCTGACCACTGACCACTGGTCACTGGCCACTATTTCTCCACGTCTCGATTGATATTCGTCGAGCTCAGCCCCTTGGCGCAGAAGTAGGCGTTGAGTGCCGCGGCGATGGCGACGCTGCGGTGATGCCCGCCGGTGCAGCCGATGGCGATCGTAAGGCCGAGCTTTCCCTCCTCCAAATAGAGCGGCAGCAGGTAGTCGATGAGATCCTGAATCTTCTCCATGAAGGTGCGGGTCTGCTGGTAGGAGAACACGAACTCCGCCACCGGGCGATCCAGCCCGCAAAGCGGTCGCAGTTCATCCACATAGTAGGGGTTCGGGAGAAAGCGCGCGTCAAACACGAGATCGGCCTCCAGGGGAATACCGTGCTTGAAGCCGAAGGACATGACCGTGATGTTGAGCTCCCGCTTCTTCCCTTCTCCGGCGAAGAGCTGATACAGCCGGTTTTGCAGCATACCGAGTGTGAGGTTTGTGCTGTTGACGACATAATCCGCCCGCTCCTTGATCGGCGCGAGCAGCTCCTCCTCCCGCGCAATGGCCTTCTCAATGGGGTAGCCGGGGCCGGCCAGCGGGTGGGGGCGGCGCGACTCTTTATAGCGGCGCACGAGGGTGCGCAGGTCGGCGTCCATGTAGAGGATGCGCACGGTACAGTCCATCTTCTTGAGCTCGTCAATGGTGCTCAAAAGCTCGCCGAAGCTCTCGCGTTCGCGCACGTCCGTCACCAGCGCCACCTTTTCGTAGCGCCCTTGCGTATCTAAGCACAACTCGGCAAAGCGCGGCATGAGCTTGACGGGTAAATTGTCCACACAATAGTAGTCCAGATCCTCCAGCACGTCCGCCGCGCGGCTCTTCCCCGCGCCGGAGAGCCCTGTAATGATGAGAAATTCCATATTGCCTCCCTTTGGGAAAGTGAAAAGTGAATAGTGAATAATGAATAGTTATGGTGTCGCTTCGCGACGAATTATAATATGTCCCCGAAGGGGACTCCTTAACTTTTCACTCTTCACTATTAACTATTCACTCATCATTCCCTCGCTGATCCGGTTTCTCGGCACGCTCGGGCCGTGATCCTCCAGCTTGTAGTCAGGCGCCATGACGATGATCTCCGGCTCCATGGCGACGCCGGTGTTCCTGTATACCGTGTTGCGGACGTGCATCAAAAGATCGTACACGTCGTGGCTTGTCGCGTCCCCGGTGTTGACGACAAAGCCCGCGTGCTTCTCGCTGACCTGCGCGCCGCCGACGCGATAGCCCTTGAGCCCCGCCTCGTCAATGAGCGCCGCGGCGAAATGCCCCTCCGGGCGCTTGAAGGCGCTGCCGGCGGAGGGCAGGTCAAGCGGCTGCTTTTCCCGGCGCTTCTCGTTGAGCTCGCGCATCTTCGCGGCGATCTCGTCCCTGTCGCCGGGCTCGAGGCGGAACACCGCGCTTAGCAGCACGAAGCCGCCGGTCTTCTGAAAGCGGCTCATGCGGTAGCCGAAGGCGCATTGCTCGTTGGTGAGCTCATACATGGCCTGATCCGGCACATAGAGCGTCACGACGCTCTCCACCACGTCCTTGAGCTCGCCGCCGTAAGCGCCCGCGTTCATGCGCAGGCCGCCGCCCACGGTGCCCGGGATGCCGGAGGCAAACTCCAGCCCCTTGAGCCCGTGCTGCTGCGCAAAGCCGGCGAGCTTTGCCAGCGATACCCCCGCCTCGGCATAGATCGCGCCGTCCGGCAGGAGAAAGAGCTTCTGAAGCTTCTCTGTGCTCACGATGAAAAGCTCGCTGAGCCCCTCGTCGGGAAAGAGGATGTTGCTGCCGTTGCCCAGCACAAAGGGCGCAAGCTCATGCTCCTTCAGGATGCAGCAGATTTTGGATAAGCTTGTCATATCCTGCGGCGCCGCGATCACGCGGGCCGGTCCGCCGATGCGGAAGCTGCAATGGTTTTTGAGCGGCTCGTTTTCCAGAAGCTTCAGCCCCGGCAGCTCCTTTTTGATCGCCGCAATGGCGTTTTCGAGATTTTCCATAAGCGTCCTTTCACGATATAAACAGCCTTATGCTTAACGATCGTTTTTGAGGCGGCTTCGCAGCCTCAAAAACACCCTAAGGCGAGCAGTGCGAGGTCTTGCGCCGACCAAACGAGGCGCGTCCCCCGCAAGCGCCTCGTGCGATAAGCGCAAGTGCCCCTAACGCTTCCGTCCCCACCAAGGGGACGGAAGCGTTAGAGCAGCCCTTGGTCAATGGCCAGATCGTGCTCCGCGGCCAGCATCTCGGCGGCGTTGAAGCCCATCTTCTTCTGGCGGTTGTTCATGGCGGCAAGCTCAAGGATCACGGCGAGGTTCCGCCCTGGCGTGACCGGGATGGTCACCAGCGGGAGCTTCACGCCCAGAATGTCCTCATACTCGCTGGTCAGCCCCAGGCGGTCGTAGGCCTTGCCCTGCACCCAATGCTCCATGCGCACGACGAGGTCGATGCCCGTCTCGGGCTTGATGGCGCCGACGCCGTAGATGTGCCGCACGTTGATGACGCCGATGCCCCGCAGCTCCATGTAATGGCGGATGATGGAGGGCGCGGTGCCGATGAGCGTGTCGCGGTTGACAAGCTTGATCTCCACCGCGTCGTCCGCCACCAGACGGTGCCCGCGCTTGATGAGCTCCAGCGCGGTCTCGCTCTTACCGATGCCGCTGTCGCCGCAGAGCAGCACGCCCTCGCCGTAGATCTCCACCAGCACGCCGTGCGTGGTCAGGCGGGGAGCAAGGTGGTTGCGAAGAGAGCTGATGAGGTTTGCCTGAAATTCCGAGGTGTCCTCCTCCGTGATAAAGACGTTGCGGTCATGCTTTTCCGCCATCTCCAGGCACTCGCGCGAGGGCTTCACCCCGTGACAGATCACCAGCGCGCAGATGTCGTAGGCCATGAAGCGCTCATAGGCGGCCAGTCGCTGCTCGCGGGAGAGCGTGTCGAGATAGGTCGATTCCACGCGCCCGATCATCTGGATACGCTTAGGGTCAAAGTAATTGTAAAAGCCGGTCAGCTGCATGGCGGGGCGATTCACGTCCGCTGTGGTGACCACCGCGTCCTCGTAGTTTTTCGCCAGATGCAGCGGCTTTAGCCCATGCTCCTCCACCACGGTTTTCAGCTTGACGGAATACTTCGTCTTCATGGCTCCCTCCGTATGTTTATTCTATGCGCACAAGCGCGTTTTCTCCTCTGAAAACTGAGATCGGGTATTTTAAGGCAATACCGCATAATGCTTTCGCAGGAATACTTTGTGTATTGCAAGAAAAAGTGACGAAATCAGGGCGCGGTTTTTCCGGAAGATGCCGCAGGCGTATTGTGCGGTGTTGCCTTATTCTGTCCCCCTCAAGGGGACTGACGATTTAAAGTACGATCAGTTCCATCTTGGGCGCTTTGGTGATGACCTCCGCACCATCCTTGCGGATGATCATCACGTCCTCGATGCGCACGCCGAACTTGCCGGGCAGATAGATGCCGGGCTCGGCGGAGCAGAGATCGTTTTCCGCCATGGGTGCTTCCCCGCGCGGGCCGGCAAAAGGCGGCTCGTGAATGTCCAGCCCCAGGCTGTGACCGAAGCCGTGGCCAAAGTATTCGCCGTAGCCGGCGTCCTCGATGACCTTGCGCGCCGCGCCGTCGATGACCTTGCCGGGCACGCCGGAGCGCGCCGCCGCGATACCCGCAAGCTGCGCCTTGAGCACGGTGTAGTAGATGTTCTTCATCTCCTCCGTGGCGCTGCCGACGGCGACGGTGCGGGTCATATCCGAGCAGTAGCCGCCGGAGAGGGAGCCGAAATCCATCGTGATGAAGTCGCCGTTCTGGATCACGGTGTCGCCGGGGACGCCGTGGGGCATGGAGGTGTTCTTGCCGGTGACGACGATCGGATCAAAGGAGTTGCCCTCGCTGCCGTGGCGCAGCATGCGGTAGACAAGCTCCGCCATGACCTCCTTCTCGGTCATGCCGGGGCGGATGATGTGCAGCGTCTCCTCCAGCGCGGCCTCGCTGATGCGCTGAGCGCGGATCATGCAGGCGATCTCCTCCTCGTTTTTGGAGGCGCGCAGCGTGGTCAAAATTTCCTGCGCCGGAAGAATCTCCAGTCCCAGGCGCTTCTGATAAGCCTGATACGCCCCGTAGCTGAGCTTCTGCTCCTCGCCGCCGAGGCGATGAACGTTGTTTTCCTTGAGCGCGTTTGCGATGCGCGCCATCAGCGGGTACCGGGCATCAAACTGCTGCACGGTGATGCAGGGGTCGGCGGCCTTCTCGGCGGCCTCGATATAGCGGGAGTCGGTGAGCAGATACGCCCGCTCCCGGGTCACCACCACCGCGCCGTCGGTAAAGGGAAAGCCCACGGCATAGCGCTGGTTCTTCTCGTCGGTGATGAGCAGCGCGTCGAGCTGCTTCTCCACAAGCTGCTGCTGGATTCTTGCGATGTTGTTCATAGTCCTGTCTCCTCTTTTGTTGCCCGCGGGAGCGAAACGACAAATTTCGAGCCCTGCGGTTTATTGGGGCCGACGGCGATGCTGCCTCCGTGAGCCTGCACCGCGTCGTGTACAATGCTGAGTCCGAGACCGTTGCCGCCGGTGGCTCGGGAACGAGCCTTGTCCACGCGGTAGAAACGGTCAAAAATGTTGGGGCGATCCTCCTCGGGGATGCCAATGCCGGTATCCGCCACCTCAATTTCTACGCTGTCTGCCGCCGCGCGCACCGAAAGCTCCACGCTGCCCCCGGGCACGTTGTATTTGATGGCGTTTTCAGTGAGGTTAAAGATGATCTTGAAGAGCGCGTCCGGATTGCCCAGAATGACGCAGCCCTCGTCGAGCCGTGCCGAGAGCGCAACATCCCGCTCCTTGGCAAGCGGGCGAAGGAGCACCAGCGCGTCCTCCGCCACGCGGCGGACATCCGCAGGCTCGGTGACGGGCAAAACGCCGTCGTCCATACGGCTTAAATCCAGCAGGTCCTCTGTTGTGCGCTGCAGGCGCTGTGCCTCGTGGCCGATGTCGGCGGCAAACTCGCGCACGGTTTCTGCATCCATGCTCCGGCTCTGCACAATGCTGTCCGAGAGAAGCCGGATCGAGGCCAGCGGCGTCTTGAGCTCATGCGACGCGTCGGAGACGAAGCGGCGGCGCTGCTTCTCGGTGGTTTCCAGGCGTTCGGTGAGGAGGTTAAACTCCTGCCCCAGCTCGCTGATCTCATCCCTGCCCTTCACCGCGTGGCGGTAGGCGTAATCCCCCCCGGCGACGACGCGCATCGAGCGCACCAGATCCTGAAGCCTGCGCATCATGCCGAAGACAAAGATTCCTGTCACGATCAGCGCCGCCAAGCCGATCACCACCGACAGCACCCGGATGCGATCCTGAATGCCGTAGATGATCTGCGCCCGCTCGCTGTCATGTTCACAGAGGTAGACCGCCCCGGTGATGGCGCCCTCGGCGCTCATGGGCACGGCGTAGCTGCTGCGAAAAGCGTTCGCCTCCAGTCGGGAACGAAACACGGTCTTACTCTCTGTAAGGACGGTGAGCACATCGGCAATCCGGCTTCGCTCCCCTGCGCTGCCGCAGTCGTCATAGACCACGGTGCCGTTCCCGTCGGCGACCTGGATGCGGCTGTAGCCGCGAATGTCCAGAAAAGTCAGCACCTCGGCCACGCTCTCCTGGCTCAAGCGGTCAAGACCCGAGAGAGAGGAGGCCAGCACCGAGGCCGCCGCCGACATGGAGCTGCGCTTTTCCTCATACACCGCGTCCCGCGAGGAAACCAGCGGATAGGTATTCAGCAAGAGCAGCAGCACCAGCAGCAGCGCCGCAATAAAGGCAAAAAAGCGAAATCGTATGCTGTGCATGATCCAACCTCCGGTTGGGAGTGAAGAGTGGCCAGTGTTCAGTGAATAGTGAATGGTGAACAGTGAATAGTTAAGGTGTCCCCTTCGGGGACGATTTTTAATAAGTCGCGAAGCGACACCATAATTTTTCACTTTTCACTCTTCACTTTTCATTAAAGTAGTACCCCACGCCCCATTTGGTGATGATATACTTGGGGTTTGCCGGGTCAAGCTCCAGCTTCTCGCGAAGGCGGCGGATGTGCACGTCCACGGTGCGGGTGTCGCCCTGATACTCATAGCCCCACACGAGATCGAGCAGCACCTCGCGGCTGTAGACCTTGCCGGGGTTTTTCATCAGAAAGAGGATCAGGTCAAACTCCTTCATTGTCAGCTCCACAGTCTTGCCCGCGCGGTAGGCGGTGCGGCGCTCCTCATCCACGGCGATATGCCCGCGCTGGAGAACGCTTCCGCTCTCGCTGCCGTTTGCCGCCATGACCGCGCGGCGCAGCAGGGCGCGTACTCTGGCCTTGAGCTCGAGGATGTCGAAGGGCTTGGTCACATAGTCGTCCGCCCCGGACTCGAAGCCCAGCAGCTTGTCCGAGCGCTCGCTGCGGGCGGTGAGCATGATGATGGGAACGGTGGAAAAGCTACGGATCTCCTGTGCGCTTTGCAGCCCGTCCTTCCCCGGCATCATCAGGTCAAGGATGATGAGATCGTAGGCTCCGGTACGCGCCATTGTCACCGCGTCCTCTCCGTTGTAGGCCGCGTCCACCGTGTATCCCTCGTTTTCCAGATTGAATTTGATGCCCTTTACGAGCAGTCTTTCGTCGTCAACCACCAGGATTTTCATGATGATTCCCCATAAAAACCGTTGTAAATCCAGTTGCAAATCTTTTCCGCAAACCGTATAATAGATCCTACTGATGCTATCATACCACATTCCGCAACAAACCGGGAGAACAAAATGAAAAAATTTCGTATTTTCTCTTTGATCCTTTGTCTTGCGCTGGCCTTTGGCCTCGCGTCCCCCGCCGCCTCCGCCCTCAGCGCCCCCACATTGGACGGGCAGGCCGCGCTCGTGGTCGATCTGGACTCCGGGCGCTTCCTCTACGCCCTGAACGCCGAACAGCAGCGCGCCCCCGCGAGCCTGACAAAGATCATGAGCGTCCTGCTCGCGCTCGAGGCCGTAGACCGGGGAGACGTATCATTAAACGATGTCGTCACCGCCCAGCAGGACTGCCGCGAGGGTCTGGGCGAGGACAGCAGTACCGCCGGCATCATCCCCGGCGTGCAGCTGAGCCTGCGGGAGCTTCTCTACTGCGCGATGGTGGGTTCCGCCAATGAGGCCTGCAACGTGATCGGAAGCTATCTGTCCGGGAGTGTGAGCGCTTTCGTCGATCGCATGAACCAGCGCGCATCGCAGCTCGGCTGCGTGAACACCCATTTTGTCAACACCAACGGCCTGCCCGCTGAGGAGCATTACAGCACCGCCTATGACCTCTATCTCATCACCATGGAGGCCATGAAGCACCCCTTGTTTATGGAGATGGCCAACACCATCGAGTACCAGCCCGAGAGCCGCTATGTCAACGACGGCAAGGTGATCCACAATTCCAACGCCCTCATCAGCCAGTATTCCGATTATAACGCCTACGGCAGCTATCTCTACGAGGGCGCCTCCGGCATCAAGACCGGCTACACCCGCGCCGCGGGCTACTGCCTGATCTCCACCGCCCAGCGCGGCGATGTCCGCGCGCTTGTAATCATTATGGGCTGCAACGGGTATTATAACGCCGGGATCGAGGAATTTCGCAACTTTTCCGACAGCATCACCCTCTACAATTGGGTCTTTGACAACTTCGCCTACCGCGAGCTTTTGAGCGCCTCAGAGCCGATGGAGCAGGTGCAGATCCGTCTGGCTGAGGGGGACGGCGAGATCACCCTCTACCCCCAGCAGGCCATGACCGCCCTTTTGCCCGCGGACTTTGACACCGAGAATATGGAGATCCGCGTCAGCGTCTATGAGGACAAGCTGGTGGCGCCGCTCGAGGCCGGAACCGTGCTCGGAGAGGCACAGGTCTTCTTCAACGGCGACGATTACGGCACCGTCCGGCTCGTCAACCGCGGCGCGGTGGAGCTGGCAAGGGGCGAGTTCATCCGCGAGCGCCTGCGCCAGATCTTCTCCAATGGCTGGGTCATCACGCTGCTGATCATCCTTCTGCTCCTTGCCGGCGGCTACATCGCCCTGGTCACCCGCTACCGCCGCCTGCGCCGCAAGCACCTGCAGGAGCGCAAGCGCCGCGCGCAGCTGCGCGCGCAGCAGGAGCGGGGAGAATAGTTTTCAGTTTTCAGTTTTCAGTCTTTCGTTTTCAGGTTTTTTATATGGAAGGTAAAAAAGAACGCGCCGTGCTGGCGGGGCTTGCCGCCGCCAGCATGGACGAACATGAGCGCTCCTCGGAGGTGTCCATGGAGGAGCTGGCCGCCCTGGTGGAGACCGCCGGGGGCGAGAGCGTGGCGATGCTGATCCAGAACCGCCCCACG
Source organism: uncultured Oscillospiraceae bacterium (assembly GCA_905233785.1). Lineage (GTDB taxonomy): Bacteria > Bacillota > Clostridia > Oscillospirales > Oscillospiraceae > Limivicinus. Next base: position 7,196 of record CAJOCV010000037.1, on the reverse strand, counting down.
CCCGAGCCGCGCAGCTTTCTCGGCGACGGCAAGGTGCAGGAGATGAAGGAGCTGCTCGAGGCGAACGAATGCGACCTCGCGGTGTTTGACAACGAGCTCTCCCCCTCCCAGATGCGGGTGCTTTCGGAAGAGCTCGGCGTCAAGGTGCTGGATCGCTCCGGCCTGATTCTGGACATTTTCGCCCAGCGCGCCCGCACCCGCGAGGGTCAATTGCAGGTGGAGCTCGCGCAGTATAAATACCTGCTGCCGCGTCTGACCGGCATGTGGACACATCTCGTGCGGCAGACCGCCGCGGGCGGTTCCTCGCCCATCGGCACCCGCGGCCCCGGCGAGACCCAGCTCGAGACCGACCGGCGGCACATCCGCCGCAAGATCCAGAAGCTGGAGGAAGAGCTTGCCGCCGTGCGCAAAATCAGAAGCACGCAGCGCCGCCGCCGGGAGAAAAACGCCATGCCCGTCGTGGCGCTGGTCGGCTACACCAACGCCGGCAAGTCCACGCTCCTAAACCGCCTCACCGGGTCGGACATCCCGGCCAACGACCGGCTGTTCGACACGCTGGACACCACCACCCGCCGCCTGAAGCTCGACGAGAGCACCGAGGTGCTGCTGTCCGACACGGTGGGCTTTATCCGCAAGCTCCCCACCCATCTGATCGAAGCCTTCAAGGCGACACTGGAGGAGCTGCGCTACGCGGACGTGCTGCTGCACGTCATTGACCTGTCTAACCCCGAGTGGGAGGAGCAGGCCAGAGTCGTGGACGAGCTGATTCGCCAGCTCGGCGCGGAGCAGACGCCCTGCCTGCGCGTGTACAACAAGTGCGACCGCTATTTCGGCATCCTGCCCCACGGGGAGGACGTGGTCTGCATCTCCGCCAAGAGCGGCGAGGGGACGGACGCGCTGGTGCGCAAGCTCTCCGAGCTGCTCGATCGCGGCAAGCGCCGTGTGACGCTGCTGCTGCCGTACAGCGCCGCGGGGCTGCTTGATACCCTCAACCGCGAGGCGGCGATCCTGCGCACGGAGTATACCGACAGCGGCATCGAGCTGGAGGCCATCGTCCAGCCGGAGCTTTTCGGCCGCGTCAAGGCCTATATCCCGGGCTATGTGGAGCCGAAGGAAGACTGGGAGGATTAGTTTTCAGTTTTCAGTTTTCAGTTTTCAGGAGACGAGGGATGCGTCTCGAAGCTCACGCACCGGAGGTGCAAGGATGACCGAATACTGCGTCCCCTCAGGGGCGGGCGAAAGCGAATATGTGGAAAAGCGCTCCCGTTTTTTGGGACATGTGCGCCCGGTGGAGAACGAGGATGAGGCCAGAGCCTTTATCAATGCCGTCAAGAAGGAGCACTATGACGCGCGGCACAACTGCTGGTGCTACATCCTCAAGGACGGCCCCGAGCGATACTCCGACGACGGCGAGCCCCAGGGCACGGCCGGAATCCCCATGCTGGAGGTGCTGCGGCGGGAGGGCGTGTATAACGTTGTGTGCGTCGTGACGCGCTACTTCGGCGGCGTGCTTTTGGGCGCGGGCGGACTTTTCCGCGCCTACACCAGGAGTGCCAAGGACGCGCTGGACGCGGCGGGGGTCTCCGTGGTGCGCCGCTGGGTAAAGCTGGCGCTGCCCTGCTCCTACGCCGCGCTGGAGCGCTATAAGCTGGAGCTTGCCGCCTTTGGCGGCGCGGTGGAAGGAATGGACTACGGCGCGAACGTCACCATCCGGGCTCTGCTGCCCGAGGAAAGGCAGGCGGATTTCTCCGCCCGCATCTTCGACCTCTCCGGCGGCAGCGTCACCCCCGCCGTCACGGGCGAGAGCTTTCAGGCCGTGCCTCGGGTTTAGTTTTCAGTTTTTCGTTTTTTAGGCAGAAATCCGGGGATTTTGCTGCGTAATAGAGTGGCCAGCCGTAGGGACGAGCATTGCTCGTCCTTTTTTTGCGAAAAATCTTTCAAAAAAATAGAGGGAAATAAAAATTTGCGTCGTATATAACCAATGAGACAAAAGGAAAGGGGCGACGGACATGAGCTGTCCGCGAGAAGAACGGGAACGTCTGGAGCATTTGATGATCGGGTCTTACGGGGTACTCGCGGAGAACACCCGCGGCAGGCTCGTGCCGGAGGAGGAGTGCGCGATCCGCACCTGCTTTCAGCGGGACATCGACCGCATCACCCATTCCAAATCCTTCCGCCGCTTAAAGCACAAGACGCAGGTCTTCCTCCAGCCGGAGGGCGACCACTACCGAACCCGCCTCACCCACACGCTGGAGGTCACGCGCCTGGCGAGGACGGTGGCGCGCGCCCTGCGCCTGAACGAGGATCTGGCGGAAGCCATCGCGCTGGGGCACGATCTGGGGCACACGCCCTTCGGCCACGCCGGGGAGCGCGCCCTCAACCACATTCACGAGGGCGGCTTCAAGCACTATGTGCAGAGTCTGCGCGTGGTGGACAGTCTCGAGCGCGACGGGCAGGGCCTGAACCTCTGCTATGAGACGCGCATGGGCATTTTAAACCACACCCACGGCGCGCCGGACGACACGCGCGAGGCCACCGTTGTACGCCTGTGTGACCGCATCGCCTACATAAACCACGATCTGGACGACTCGATCCGCGCCGGTATCCTGACGGATCAGGATGTGCCGGAGATCATACGGAAAAACTGCGGGGAGCGCAACAGCGAGCGCATCAACGCCTTCATGCTGGATCTGGTGGAAAACAGCACGGAGGGCGAGCTGAAAATGTCCCCGAAAATGCAGCAGACCTTTGACTTTTTCCACAGCTTCATGTATTCTGACGTCTACACCAACCCCATCGCCAAGAGCGAGGAGAACAAGGTGGAGGGCATCCTCTCCCGGCTCTATGAATACTACACCACACACCCCGAGACGCTTCCCGCCATGTTCCAGCCCATCGTCGAGCGCCACGGCTCCGGCCGCGCCGCCTGCGACTACATCTCCGGCATGACCGACGGCTACGCCATGGAGAAGTACGGGGAGCTGTTTATCCCCTTTGCGTGGAGCGTGAAATAGTTTTCAGCGCTTAGTTCTTAGCGCTTAGGAGAGCGAAATGAGTTGGAAGCATTATAGAGAATTGATTGTCTGGCAAAAAGCCATGGACTTAACGGACGAAATCTATCGCCTTGTAAGAAAACTCCCCAAAGAGGAGCTTTATTCCCTTTCCAATCAACTGCGGAGAGCCGCTATTTCTGTCCCATCCAATATTGCGGAAGGTCATGGGCGACAGACTGACAAGGAATTCAAACAGTTTCTCTCGATTGCAAAAGGCTCTGTATTTGAAGCCGAAACACAAATACTGATTGCTGTCCGTCAGGGCTACATATCCAACGAGGATGCCCAACCAGTTTTCAGCTTGTGTGATGAAGTAGGAAGAATGCTGACCGCCTTAATCACAAGAAGCTAAGCGCTAAGCACTAAGCGCTTAGCGCTGAACACCGGAGGTGTTCCCCCCATGCGATTCAGTGAAAACTTCATAACGGAGCTCGTGGAGCGCAGCGACATTGTGGACGTGGTGTCCGGCTATGTGCGGCTCGGGAAAAAGAGCGGGAGCAATCTGTTCGGCCTCTGCCCCTTCCACAGCGAGAAAACGCCCTCCTTCTCCGTCTCGCCGGACAAGCAGATCTATCACTGCTTCGGCTGCGGCAAGGGCGGCGGGGTCATCAACTTCATCATGGAGATCGAAGGGCTAACCTTCCCCGAGGCGGTGGAGTTTCTCGCACGGCGCGCCGGGATGCCCATTCCGGAGGAGGAAAACGACGCCGAGAGCCGCAAGCGCGCCAGGATGCTCGCGCTCAACAAAGACGCCGCGCGCTTCTTCTATGAGCAGCTCGCCACCCCCGCCGGGGGCGCTGCGCGGGAATATATGGCAAAGCGGCGCATCGGCAGGGCGACGGCCAAAAATTTCGGCGTCGGCTTTGCGCCGGATAGCTGGGACAGCCTCCGAAACGCGATGAAGGCCAAGGGCTACACGGATTTTGAGCTGGCGGACGCGGGGCTTGTGCGCCGGGGCAAGACCTCCGGCTTCTACGACACCTTCCGCAACCGCCTGATGTTTCCGGTGATCGACGTGCGCGGGAACGTGATCGGCTTTTCCGGGCGCATCCTCGGGGACGGGGAGCCCAAGTACATGAACAGCCCGGAAACGCTTGTCTTCAACAAAAGCCGGAACTTATTCGCCCTGAATCTTGCGAAAAAATCAAAAAGCGGATATATTATCCTCTCCGAGGGAAACATAGACGTAGTATCCCTGCATCAGGCGGGATTCGACTCGGCGGTGGCTTCGCTCGGCACCTCGCTGACGCCGGAACAGGCGCGGCTGCTATCGCGCTTTACCAACCAGGTCATCATCGCCTACGACAACGACGGCGCCGGGATCAAGGCCGCGCAGCGCGCCATCGGCATTCTCGAACGCCTGGACGTGAAGGTCAAGGTGCTGCGCTTAAACGGCGCGAAGGATCCGGACGAATTCATCAAGCTCAAAGGCCCTGACGCCTTTCGCAATCTGCTCGAGGCCTCGGAAAACCAGGTGGACTACCGCCTGCGCAGCGTGACAGACAAATACGACCTCTCGGAGGACGAGCAGAAGGTGGAGTTTCTCAAGGAAGCCACCGACCTCGTCGCCCGGCTGCCCGGCGAGATGGAGCGGCAGGTCTACGCAAGGCGCGTGGCGGAGCTGGCCGGCGTCGCGCAGGAGGCCGTCACCGGCGAAGTGGAGCGGCGGCGCAAACGGGCGCTGCGTTCGGCGCGGCAGAGCGACGAACGGGAGCAGACCCGCCCCGAGCGGCAAATGCAGCCGATCGAGCGCAGCCTCCGCTACGACGACCCCGGCTCCGCCGCGGCGGAGGAGGGACTGATCCGGCTGCTGGCGCTCGATCCCTCGCTCGCAAGAAAGGCAGCGTTGCCCGATCCGGCGGACTTCAGCGCCCCGGCACTGGGAAAAATTTACAGCCTTGTGCGCGAGCGCATCTCGCGTGGTGAGAGCGTCGATCCCAACCTGCTGGGGCAGGAGCTGAGCGCGGACGAAATGAGCCTGCTGGTGCGCATATTACAAAAGCCCGAAGTCCTCTCGCGCAGTGACCAGGCGCTACAGGATTACATCAAAAAAATACAGGAGCAAAGGGACGCGCGGCAGCAGGGAAACGATCTGCTGACGCTGCAGCAAAAGCTTAAACAAACGAAAGGGTACAGGGGATAACAAATGAACGACGAAATGCACTTCACCGAAGAAGAACTGGAAAGCATGGCCGACAAGCTGCTGGAGGAGGCCTCCGTGACGGACATCTCTTCCCAGCACGAGCTGGAGCTGCCCAAGCCCAAGCGCAAGCCCGCCAAGAAAAAGGACACGGATGAGCCGCGCAAGAGCCCGGAGGAAACGCTGCAGGAGCTGCTGGAGAAGGGAAAAAAGACCGGGCGGCTCGCCGCAAAGGAGCTGGCGGTGCTGGAGGATCTGAACCTCGACGGGGACGCGGTCAGCAAGTTTTATGAGACCCTGGAGCAGAACGGCATCGACATCGACGTGGGCGGAGAGGACGCGCTGCCCCCCATCGACGATGTGCTGCCCGAGGTAGAGGATCTCGCCGATGTGGAGGAGGTGCCCGAGGAGGAGATCACCGACACTGACGCGCTGATGGATTCCTTCGCCACCGACGACCCGGTGCGCATGTATCTCAAGGAGATCGGAAAGGTGCCGCTGCTCACGCCCGAGGAGGAGATCGCGCTTGCCGTGCGTATGTCCGAGGGCGACGACGAGGCCAAGCACCGCATGACCGAGGCAAACCTGCGTCTCGTGGTATCCATCGCCAAGCGCTATGTCGGCCGCGGGATGCTGTTTCTCGATCTGATCCAGGAGGGCAACCTGGGGCTTATCAAGGCTGTCGAGAAGTTTGACTACACCAAGGGCTACAAGTTCTCCACCTACGCGACCTGGTGGATCCGCCAGGCCATCACCCGCGCCATCGCCGACCAGGCGCGCACGATCCGCATCCCCGTACACATGGTCGAGACCATCAACAAGACCATCCGCGTCTCCCGCCAGCTTTTGCAGGAGCTGGGGCACGACCCCAGCGCGGAGGAGATCGCCGCCGAGATGGATATGCCCGTAGACAAGGTGCGCGACATTCTCAAGATCGCGCAGGAGCCCGTCTCCCTCGAGACACCCATCGGTGAGGAGGAGGACTCCCACCTGGGCGATTTCATCCCCGACGAGGACGCCTCCGAGCCCTCCGAGGCGGCTTCCTTCTCACTCCTGCGCGAGCAGCTGGAGGAGGTGCTGGACACCTTGGCTCCCCGCGAGAAAAAGGTGCTGGAGCTGCGCTTCGGCATCGTGGACGGCCGCACCCGGACGCTCGAGGAGGTGGGCAAGGAATTCAACGTCACCCGCGAGCGCATCCGTCAGATCGAGGCCAAGGCGCTGCGCAAGCTGCGCCACCCCAGCCGTTCCAAGAAGCTGCGTGATTTTCTGAATTAACACAGCATGGCCTGTCTTGACAAAATCTACAACGGGGTTGTGGCGTTTCCGCTGCTTGCGGCGGTGTTCGTGCTTCCCTGTGCTTTTTCCCGGTATCACCGCTGCAGAGCCGTGTCCAGACTGCGCACGCTGATTTTGTACAGCTTCGTTCTATATTTGCTTATCAGCTACCTCTCGGTCATCCTCCCGCTTCCCGACCACAGCGCGGTTGTGAGCGAGCCGCTGCGCAAGCATCTGAACCTCCTCCCCTTCCGGCAGATCTGGTTATATTGGCACAGGCGGAAGCTCACGGCGGCGAATGTGTTTGCCTACCTGAAAAGCGCCTCGCTCTGGCAGCTTCTGCTGAACGTTTTGATGACCGTTCCTTTTGGGGGCTATCTGCGCTGTTACTTCAAACAGAGCTTTCCGCGCACGACGCTGTATTCCTTCCTGCTGAGCCTCTTTTTCGAGCTGACCCAGTTCACCGGGCTTTACGGTATCTACCCCGCGCCTTATCGCTTTGCGGACATGGACGACCTGATCTGCAACACACTGGGAGGTGTGATCGGTTACTGTCTTGCGGCGCTCTGTTCCCGCCTTTTTCCTTACCCAAATCGTAACGATTCAGTCCCGTTCCGGGACTAAATAGTTAGGGCAATACCGCATAATGCGGCAAGAGCAGATTCCGAGAAAAACCGAGTTCTGATGATGGCACTCATTGAGCAGGAATACTTTGTGTATTGCAAGAA
>CAJOCV010000036.1 GCA_905233785.1 uncultured Oscillospiraceae bacterium | reverse complement strand
GCCTGCTTGGCCTGCTCAAGCGCGGCGATCTTGTTGCCGAGGTACAGATTCGCCACGGCGCAGAGATAGTACCAACGTCCGTCACGCTGCGCCGCGGGGACGCCGGAGAGGGCGTTGAGCGCCTCGCGGTACAGACCGTTGCGGATGAAGCTGCGCGCGGCGGTGTACTCGCTGCGCTCGGTCTGCCGCTGGCGCTGCTGGGCATTGTACCAGCCGTAGACGTTCTGCCAGCCGTAGGGGTCCTGCTGATAGGCGCTGCCGCCGGCGCCGTAGCTCTGCTGGGCGGTACCGTTTTTGATGGCGTCGTAAGCGGCGTTGATGTCGTTCATCTTTTCCGCCGCCTTTTCGTCCCCGGGGTTTAAGTCGGGGTGATATTTTTTCGTGAGATCCCGGTACGCCTTCTTGATCTCCTCATCGGAGGCGTCGGGCGATACGCCGAGGACTTTATACGGGTCCTGCACCATCGGGATTTCCTCTCTTCTTCCTCATGTATTTTTGATCGAACTGCTGCCAGAGCCCGGCGCAGAGAATGTTTTTCAGAATAGAAACGTCCTGCACCAGCGGGAGCCGGTCAAAAGAGCGCAGACACTCGCCCAGGATCATCTCCAGAATGTCCCGAAAGCGCTGCTCGTTGCGCTCAAGTCCATACCAGCGCCGGAAGGGATTATATCGGCTGCGGCGGGCGTCCTCGTCCAGATCCATCACCGCGTCCATCACATAGAGAAAGCGGCCGAGGCTCCGCCCGACGGCGCGCAGATCCTCGCTCCAGCGATCCTCTCGCCAGACCAGCAGCTCCGCCATCAGGCCGCCGAAGCTGTCCGCCGCGGCGTCGGCGTCCTCGATGCGCTTTTTTTCCAGCTCGTGGAGCTTGTCAAGTCCCGCACGGATCGCCGCGCACTGCCGCGGCCAGAGTTTCTCCGTACGGTGAAAGCTTGCCTCCAGGAGCTTGGCCTCCGCGAGCGCGCCGAGATTTCCGTCATCCTCCCAGTCGTCCAGGCATTTGAGATAGGCCAGGGCGGTATTCAAGTCGGCGGCGTAAGCCGTGGCTTCGTTCTGCCAGTAGGCGCGCGCCTTGACGGGGTGGGGCATGCAGGTGCCTTCGCCCGCCGTCTCCTCCGGCTCGTACAGCGAGGAGAGCAGCAGCACGAGAAAGGCCATGTCGTAAGTCAGCGCGAGCCCCGCGTTCTGCCCGTGCCGCTCGCGGATCGAGCGGCAGAGCCCGCAGTAGCAGGCGCGATAGCGCGAAAACTCCTCCTCTGTGAGCTTGCCCGTGTCGGCGACAAGATACCCGAACATCAGGATTTTCCCTCAAAGGAGGTGCCGCACTTGCGGCAGACGATGCGGATTTTGCCCCGCCCGCGGGGGACGCGCATCACGGATTTGCAGGAGGGGCAACTGAAGAACTTGTATTCCCGCCGCTGCATCCAGCGCTCCTTGAGCAGGCGCAGCCTTGCGCTCAGCTTGCCGCAGAGCCGCAGATACGCCTCGTTCTCCGTGCGGCGCTTGTAGACGTTGCGGGAGAGCATGCGAAAATAGATATAGCCCAGCAGCACCAGCAGCAGGGGATAAAAAACCCTGCCCAGACTGCGGGGAAAAAACGTCGCGAGAAGCAGCAGCGCCACGTCCACGATCAACAGGAAAAGGTTGAGCCGGTCGTTGCCGTTGCGCCCTGCCATAAAGCCTGCCATGCGCTGACGGGAGCGGACCAGGAAGCGTTCCAATTGTTCTTTCATGCGTGAATCACCTTGATACGGAAGTTATAGGTAACGCGAAAAGGATTTGCGTTTACCATATCAGATCAAAGCCGTTTTTCTCGCCCCTGACGGGGCAACCGAATAACATGGCTCTATCGTAAGCTCATTTTTCAGACTCGTTTACGATAGTTCTGATATTACGATTTTATCATAACTTCGGAGTAAAATATCAAGAATCTGTTAATTCGTGCTCTTCTCCAGCGAAAGCAGAACGATCCTCTCACAGAGCTGCGCGTAGCTCATGCCCTCCACCGCCGCGGCCTTGGGGATAAGGCTTGCGGGCGTCATGCCGGGGAGCGTGTTGGTCTCAAGATACCAGACAAGGCCGTCCCCGTCCATGATGAAGTCGGAACGGGAGTAGACGCTGAGCCCCAACGCGCGGTGAGCCTTCAGCGCGGCCTCGCACACCCGCCGCGCCGCGTCCTCGTCGATCGGGGCGGGGCAGAGCTCGGACGCGCCCTCGCTGCCGGACTGGTACTTGGAGATATAATCGAAGCGGCCGCTCTCGGGCGGGACGATCTCAATGGGGCAGAGCGCCCGATCATCAAGGATGGGCACCGTGAGCTCGCGGCCGACGATCTTCTGCTCGACGACGACGCGGCTTCCATAAGGAAGAATGTCGTGCAGCGCCTGCTCCAGCTCCTCGCGCGTATCCGGCAGCGCCACGCCAATCGACGAGCCGCCGCCCACCACCTTCACCGCGCAGGGAACCGGCAGCGTTTTGGCAAGGGCGGGAATGTCGGCCTCGTGATAGGTCAGCTCCTGCCAGTCCGGGGTGCGTACCCCGGCGGAGGCGACGATGCGCTTGGCAACCGCTTTGTCCATGGCCATGGCGCTCCCGAGCGGGCCGGAGCCGGTGTAGGGGACGCCCAGCAGCTCGAGCGCGGCCTGGATTTTGCCGTCTTCGCCGTCCGCGCCGTGCAGACCGAGAAAGACGCAGTCGGCAAGCCTGCAAAGCTCCAGCACGTTTTTGCCGATGCGGCTGGGGCTCTGATCCCGGCGCGACGCGACCACAGCGGCGAGATCGGGCGCTTCATGCCCGATGGCGACCTCGCCGCAGAAGCCGTCGGGCGCGTCGAAGGCCGTCTCCAGCGGGGCGTCAAAATCCTCCAGCCCCAGAAAGAGATCGACAAAGATCGCCCGATGCCCCAGCGAACGCAGAGCCTTGCATACCGAGGTGGCGGACACGAGGGACACATGCCGCTCGGAGCTGATGCCGCCGCCCAAAACCACAATTTTCAAAGGGAACGCCTCTTTTCAGAATCAAAAAACTACTTGCGTTAGCATACCACCATTTTATGCCATGGGCAAGAGAAAAGTGAAAGGGGCTGTGAAAAACTCCGCTTTTTCACAGCCCCAATCGGATTACGCCAGAAAGCCGTTGATGATCTCCTCCTCGGCCTGCTGCTCGGTGAGACCGAGGGTCATGAGCTTGATGAGCTGTTCGCCCGCGATCTTGCCGATGGCGGCCTCATGCACGAGAGAGGCGTCCACATGATGCGCCTCGAGCGAGGGGACGGCCAGGATCGTGCCCTCGTCCATGATGATGGAGTCGCACTCGGTATGTCCCTTGCAGGGGGCGTTGCCGACGATGCAGGCGTCCAGCTTCTGATAGGACTTGTCCCGCGCGATGGAGCGGGAGACCACGTCCGCGCTCGCGCCTTCGCCGTTGAGCTCCACCTTGTAAACGCTCAGCGCCCGCTGCTCCCCGTGGGTCATCAGGCGTTCGCGCACGATGAGCTTCGCGTTTGCCTTGAGCTCGGCGAGCGTTGTGCGCTCGGTGGAGTCCACACCCTTGATCTGCACCATCTCCATCTCCATGGTGCTGCCCTCGTCCATGTGCACCTCGGTGACCGGGTTTAAGATGCGCTTGCCCGTGCCGTCGCCGGAGCCGTAGTGCTTCTCTACATATTTGACCTTCGCGTTCTTCTCGAGGAAAAAGCGGTGCACACCGTCATGCTCGGAGTCCTGCCCGCCGCAGTTGTCGATGCCGCAGCCGGCGACAATGACCACGTCGCTCCCCGCGCCCACATAGAAATCGTTGTACACGACCTCCTTGAGCCCTGTCTGCGAGAGCACCACCGGGATGTGCACGCTCTCGTTGACGGTGCCGGGCTTGATGCGGATGTCGATGCCGCTGCCGTTTTCCTTGCTCGTAATGTCGATATTCGCGGTGCTGTTGCGCCCGGCGAGACCGCCGTTTGCGCGGAAGTTGTACGCGCCCTCGGGAACGCCGTGCAGATCGGCGATCTCGGAGATGAGGCGCTTTTGAATCGCGTCAAGCTGTACCATATCTGTGCGCCTCCTTACTTCAAGCGGCTGCAGGCCGTCTGCGCCGCGGTGGTGCCCACCAGCGTGGGATAGATTTCGTCGCGGCTCCCTTGCCGCTCGATGCGCCCGTCGGAGACCACGGCGATCTCGTCGGCAATGCTCAGGATGCGCTCCTGATGGGAGATGATGATCATGGAGCTGTCCTGAATGTTATCCCGCATGGACGCAAAGATGCGGATCAGGTTCTGGAAGCTCCAGAGGTCGATGCCGGCCTCCGGCTCGTCGAAGACCGTGAAGCGCGCCTTGCGGGCAAGCACCGTCGCGATCTCGATGCGCTTGAGCTCGCCGCCGGAGAGGGAGGCGTTCACCTCGCGCTGGATATAGTCGCGCGCGCAGAGCCCCACCTCGGACAGATAATTGCAGGCCTCCGACACGCTCAGGTTCTTCCCGGCGGCCAGACGCAGCAGCGTCAGCACGCGGATGCCCTTGAAGCGCACCGGCTGCTGAAAGGCGTAGCCGATGCCGAGCTTTGCCCGCTCGGTGATGCTTTTTTCCGTAATGTCCTCGCCGTCGAGCAGGATCTGACCCGCCGTGGGCTTCTCAATGCCTGCGATCAGCCGCGCCAGCGTGGACTTGCCGCTGCCGTTCGGGCCGGTGATGACGACGAATTTCCGATCCTCCACGCAAAGGTTCAGATCGTGCAGTATTTCCTTTTTCACCCCGTCCTCTTCCACGGAAAAGGACAGATTTCTCAGTTCCAGCATATTGTCTTCCTCTGTATCAAAAGAATGCGACAAGCATTATACACTGTTTTTCCCCGCTTGTACAGAAAAAAACACGGCGAATCCGAAGATTCGCCGTGTTTGTGGGAGAATACCTTATTTCAGATTCAGCGGAGTGATCTTGAGGTACTCCTCCAGCGGCGCGTCGTTGAGGCAGAGCTCAATGATCTGGCGGCCGATGGGGTCGAGCTCGTCGGTGAGGAACTGGGAGACCTGCTCCTTCATGAAGTCGGTGAGGATCTTCGCGCCGGCGTCATAGCCCTCGAAGCCCAGCTTGGACTGATACTCGGGACGCAGGAAGGTGCGGCGGACATACTGACCGTCGATCTTCATCTCGTCCAGCGAGTAGCCGAACAGCGGGCAGCGGGCGGGCACCAGGTGCTTCATGCGCACCATGCCGTTGCGGCGGGCCAGGTACTCGCGGGTGATCCACTCGCCCATGAAGCCGATGCGGTAGGCGCCGATGTGCTGGTTGGGGATCAGAATGTTCAGCGTGTTCGGGGTGTCGAGCATCTGACGCAGCAGGAGATTGGCCTGCGTGACCTTCTTGCCGGTGCAGAACGGCCAGTAGGAGCCAACGCCCTCGGCCTTCAGGCCGGAACCGGCATTGCTGTCGGCGATGGAGGGGTTCTTAAAGCCGCGCGGGGACACCAGACGCCACAGCCAGGCGATGGAGGCGGGCACAAACTGCACCATGCCCATGACGCCGTAGTTCGGCTCCATGACGGTGCTGGGCGGCATGCGCACGCCGAAGGAGCGCACATTGACCTCCTGCGGCTGGTCGCCGGGGACGATGTTGTCGATCATTTCACGCGGGATGATGACGCGCGGGTTGGAGCAGGGCTTGCCGGTGGATTCGATCACATGCTCCCAAATCAGGCAGGTGGCGCCGGGGGTGCCGTCCATGTTGAAGAACTCCAGCGGTTCGGAGGGGTGGATGCTGATGCGCTCGTACATGGGGACGTTGCCGTAGTACTGGTCACCGTCCATGCGCAGAAACCAGCCGTCCTCCGCGTCGGCGATGACGAGGTGACCGGAGTCGTTCTGCAGATCCTTGTGCGCCATGACCATGTCGTCGGCGATGGGGTGGATCTTGCAGGTCTCGTTCAGGGTGAGGTAATAATCCTCGCCGCTGACCAGGTGGGTGCCGAGCAGCACCTGGCCGTTCTCGCTCTTGTGCACCTCTTCGAGCATCTCGCTCTTGCCGCCGCCGGAAGCGCCCTCGTGCATGAAGACGACCTCGTTTTCATACGGGGTCTCCAGCATCGCGGCGGAGGCGTGGTTCGTGACCCAGCCCTCATGCTCGCCGATGTCCAGCAGCATGGAGAACACGCCCTTCTTGGCGGAGGGACCGGGGTAGAGGTTGTAGGCAAAGACCTCGTGCAGGCTCTCGCTGCGCTGATGCACGACGACCTGCTTGCCGTCGAAGTGGGTCAGACGGAAGGGGGGCGCGACATAGATGATGGCGCGGGGAGTAAAGCCGGCGTCGATGTCGTGGATGCTGACAAAGCCCTGCATGTTGGCAAGGGACAGCGCGAAGAAGGCCGCGTTCGTCGGGCAGACCATCAGCGCGTCATAACCGTAGTAGCGGCCGCCGGCGTGGAAGGGGAGCAGAATGATGCCCTGTCCCTCAAACCACTGCATGGTCTCCGCGCGCAGCTTCGAGAAGTCGTAGCCGTACACGTCCTTGAAGCGGGGCTTGTCGGTGGGCAGCTCGTCGCCGATACGCATGCAGTCGGGATCGCGGCGGCGCATATAGTCCTCCATGAAGTTGACGACGGGGCCGTTCTTGCATCTGACAACCTCGGCCTCTTTGAACACGCCGCGGCCGGGAATGGTGTAGGTCACGTCATAGCGGGAGGAGTGCGTGGGGCCGTAGCAGAGCTCAAGCAGCTGATCCTTGGTCTCCGGGTAGCAGCGCCATTTGGCCTTGGACACGGCGGCCTTCAGATCCTCGGGCAGGGTGAAGCGATTGAAAAAGGAATCGATAAACATATTGAACCACCTTTCGGTATCACGATTGGATCGTTTGCGCGATTGTCAATATTTTACCACGCAAAAACGAAAATCACAAGAACGTATGTCAGAGAAAATAGCCCCTCAAAAGGAAAGCTTTTTTTGAAAAATCTGTTCAGTTTGCCGAAAAGGGGTCAACACAGCGCCCTGCGGCCTTCAGCTCCTGGTAGGGCGTAGTCTGCCGGGGGCGCAGGTTTTCATCGTAAACGAGGTTATATGGCCGCAGCACGAGATAGCCTGGGCCGTATAGATCGTAAAGCTCGGTCTTGCGATTGTAAGCGCTCTCGCGGTCGTAGAGGAAAAGCTCGCGCATCCGGCGGTAATAGGGGAAGAAGTTTGCGCTGCCCTGACCGCCCTCGTTGTAGCGCCAGGGGTATCCGTAAGGCTGCTCGCCCCAGAAGGCGGCCAGACACTCCGGGTGCGCCTGCACGAAAAGCTCCTGCTGCTCAGGAGAGATTGGGCAGTGAAAGGCGACAAAGCGCTCCAGCGGGACCTTCTCCAGCGCGTGCAGATCGTTGACGCCGGTGTAGGACAGGTTGAGGTATTTGAGGCTCTGATGATCCCGCAGCACATTCAAATCGGAGACATAGCTGCAAAAGCACAGCTCCAGCCAGGTCAGTCTCGGGCAGCTTTCCAGCGCGGAGAGATCGGATACGCAGGAGCCGGAGAGGATCAGACACTCCAGCCGCGGCATATTGGCCAGAAAGCCGACGTCTGAAAGCATTTCACAGTGCCCGAGGTCGAGATAGACGACCCGGTCGCAGTATTCCAGAAGACGGCAGTTGCGATCTGTCACCGTGTAGTTTAGACGCATGATCTCCTCATCCGTCAGCACGCTCAGATCCGTCGTCAAAAACACACGCCAGGCGACATTGGCTGTCGGGTAATCCGCGCGGATGGCGGCCATGCGCTCGTTCTGGATGCCGCGAGCGTCCAGATCCAGCAGAAAGCGGCGGCAGCGGGGCAAAAGCTCCAGCGCCTCGCGCAGCTGCTGCTCGTCCTCGTCCGCTACACGGACGTGATCGTATTCCACCACCTCGTCCAGCGTGCTCAGACGCTTGTCGAAAAGCGTAAATTCGTAGTGAATCTCACAGTCCGGCAGCGCCCGCATGACCCGGCGTACATCGGCCTTGGGAAAGGGACTCTCTCCGTTTTTATCCATCAGTTCCACGGCCTTGACCTGCTCAAGCAGCGGCGCGGCGGCAAGGACTTTTCTGAGCTCTGAACGCTTGAGCTTCGACAGGTCAAGCCGCTCCGCCTCGGAATCGAGCCGGAGACTGCCGATTTTCGTGCTCCAGGCGAACTTCGCCTCTTCGCCCAGCGCGTCCTTCAGGGCTATGAGCTGCCCGGCACCGAGCGCTGTGTCCACCAGCGTCAGGCGCTTGAGCTTCGTAAGCCGCGGCAGCGCCTCCAACAGCGCGTCCGGCGCAAAGGCGCCGTCCTTGAGCGTCAGCTCTTCCACGTCGGCGTTCACGACCGTATCCGCGCCCAGAGGGATCGTCTCGACAGGCGTGGGTGTGGGCTTCGGCGTCGGCGAGGGCGTGGGGCTTGCTTCCGGGCTGGGAGAGGGGGCTTGCGCCGGGGCGGCGTTCCGCCCGCAGGCGCTCAGACACAGAGTCAGCAGCAACAGCAGAAGGATCGAAAAAAGGATACGGTGCTTCATAACGCTTCGCTCCCTATTCTTCATAGTGTATTTCCCAGAGTGTCAACCCCACGGCCGGGGCGGTAAAGCCCGCCTGCGCCCGGTCGCGGGAGCTGAGGATCGCAGACAGTTCCGCCGCCTCGCGCTGCCCGAGGCCGATTTCCAGCAGCGTACCGGTCAGAATGCGAACCATGTTGTAGAGAAAGCCGTCGGCGGTGTAATAGATGCGCAGCTCGTCCCCGCTTTCCTGAAAGTCGATGCGCCGCAGCGTTCGCACGGTAGACCTTTTGCTGTTTTTCAGCGAACAGAAGGCGGCAAAGTCATGCTCCCCGGTAAGCTGCGCCGCGGCGGCGCGCATAGCGTTTACATCGAGCTGTCCGGGATAGGGGAGCACAAAGCGCCGCGTGAAAACGTCCGGCGTATCGCTCGTGCGGATGCGGTAGCAGTAGGTTTTGCTTTGGCAGCTCAGGCGGGCGTGAAAGCGCGGCGCGGCCTCAATGAGCGCGATCGCCCCGATGTCCTCCGGCAGCACGCTGCGCAGCGCGTGGAGCGTCTCTTCACAGTCAAGCGGCGTCTGGCTGCGAAAGGAGCAGACCTGCTCCTTTGCGTGCACGCCCGCGTCGGTGCGCCCGCAGCCTGCGACCTCGATCGGCTCGGAAAGCAGACGGCTCAGCGCCGCCTCCAGCTTTCCCTGTATGGTGTTTTCCGTGTTCCCCTGCTTCTGCCAGCCGCGATAGCGCGTCCCCTCATAGCAGAGCGTCAGTCGGTAGTTCGGCATGATGATCTCCTTGACTGCGAGATGGGAACAGTATAGCAGAAAAAATGAAAAGTGAACAGTGAAAAGTGAAAAGCTAAGGAGTCCCCTGCGTGAATTTGTCGCGAAGCGACACCACAACGATTCACGATTCATGATACACTCGGACGAGCAATGCTCGTCCCTACGCCACTGGCCACTATTTTTTTCTTGCCAAACGCCCAAGCCTGTGCTATACTCCAAGCAGTCTTCAGGGCAGGGTGAAATTCCCGACCGGCGGTACAGTCCGCGACCTGCGAAAGCAGCCGATTCGGTGCAACTCCGAAACCGACAGTGTGACGAATTTGATTTCGTTAAGTCTGGATGGAAGAAGACGGGGAAAGTGTATATTCCTTGTTCTTCCTCTGTGCGCCCGAAGCCTTGGCTTCGGGTATCTTTTTTTAGGAGGAATCAAAATGGAAAACCTGAAGTTTATTCTCGTCTGCCTTGCGATCTTCGCGGGGCTGGTGCTGATCGCGATGGCCTTTGAGCGGGGGCTGATGAAGGAACGCAAGCGCCTGTCCGACACCCACTACATCACCTACACCGCCATCTTCGCGAGCATGGCAGGCGTGCTGATGCTGGTGGAGATCCCGCTGTTTTTCGCGCCGGGCTTTTATAAAATGGATCTGAGCGAGCTGCCGATTTTGATCTGCACCTTCTATCTCGGCCCCGTGGCCGGTGTGATCGCGGAGCTTCTCAAGGTCTGCGTCAAGCTTCTGCTCAAGGGTACGACCACCGCCTTTGTGGGCGACTTTGCAAACTTCGCGGTGGGCTGCTCCTTCGTGCTGCCGGCAAGCGCCGTCTACCACGCGAGACCCAGCCGCAAGAGCGCCATCCTCGGCCTTGCGGTGGGTACGCTTGTGATGACCCTCTTCGGCAGCGCCTTCAACGCCGTCTACCTGCTGCCCAAGTTTGCCGCGCTCTACGGCATGCCCATGGAGGCCATCATCGGCATGGGCACGAAGGTCAACGCCTCCATCACCAGCGTCTCCACGCTCGTTGCCTTCGCGGTGGTGCCCTTCAATCTTCTCAAGGGCTTCGTCGTCTCCCTGCTCACGGCGCTTTTGTATAAGCGCATCTCCCCGCTTCTGCATAAGGGGGATGAGCGCCGTCAGGCGCGGCACGCAGACAGCGCCAAAGCCTGAACACGCTCAGGGCGAGGTTTATGAGCTCGCAGAAATACAAAATTCCGAGATAGGCTGTGAGTCCGTACCGGGGCAGGAGCAGCCACAATAGCCCCAGCCCCAGGGCGGATTCCAGAATGTTGACGCCCATGCTCCACACCTGCTGCCCCAGACCCTTGAGGCAGCCGTCCACCGCCATGTCGAAGTACATCACCGGCACGAGCGGCGAGAGCAGCCGCAGAAACTGCGCCGCCTCCCGGCTGTGGTAGATGACGCCCGCGAGGACGTCCGCGCAGAAAAACAGAATACCCGCCACCGCCAGGGAATAGCGCAGACTCAGCCGCAAAAGCGCCCCGGCGGTGTTTTTTATGGCCTGTGTATCGCGCCGAAGCTGCTGCGCCGTAAGCTCGGGGACGATCAACTCCGCGGCGGAGCCAAGCAGACAGGCCGGAAAGAACAGCAGCGGCATCACCATGCCCTGCACCACGCCGTAGCCCGCGAGGGCGGCGTTTGCCGTGAGGCCGGAGGCGCGCAGCCCCTTCGGCACGAGAAGCTGCTGCAGGGTGGTAAGCGCGCTTCGCGTGTAGGCCGAGAGCGCGAGCGGCACCGCGATGTGCAGCATCCGCAGGCTGAGGCGTTCTCCGCTTCCGTTTTTTGCGTAGTGCCGATGCCGGTCGTGCAGATAGACGCAGAGCAGCAGCCCGAGCGAGAGCAGATCGGCAAGGCATCTGCCCAGATTCACGGCGGCGCAGCTCTGCTCCACGTCGCCGGGGCTTGTAAGACTCAGCAAGCGGGCGACGAATACAATGCCAGCAAGCTGCTCGGCCAGATGTATGACGGCAGGCTTCCAAACTCTGCCGCAGGCGGTGAAATACCCGCTGATCGCCGCGCACAGGGAGACGCAGGGCATGCTGAAGGCCGCGACGCGCAGGGAGAGCACGGTGCGCGCGTCCCCGATCCAGAGAAAGCCCAGAGGCTCTGCGAGAACGTACAGCAGCGCCCCGGCAAGACTGCCGCAGACCGCCCCGTAGCCGAGACAGCGGCGCATCGCGGCCTGAACGCTCCCGCCGGGAGCTCCGCCCAACTCCTCGGAGATGAGGCGGGTAGAGGCAAAGCGGATGCCGGAGATGGCAAGCGTGGCGCAGAGATTCTGCACCGAGATCGTGAGCTGATACAGCCCCAGCCCCGCCGCCGAGAGCCTGCGGGCAAGCCAGGCCTGAAAGAGCATGCCGATCCCGCTTATGAGCAGGGAAGATGCGGTCAGGAGAAAGGTGTTTTTGAGAAGTTTTTTCGATAACATGTCTGATTCTATGCGACCGGATCCCTTGCAATGCCACGGGCGCAGTGGTAAAATGTAAATCAGATTTTATGAAAAAAGAGGAAGCTGTTTTGAAAATCATCAAAAAGCTGTTTCTGATCCTGTTCGCGCTTTTTCTTGTGGCCTGCACGGCCTCTGTTTTTATGCGGGGGATGTCCCTTCCGACGGCGTCTGTCGCCCAGCCGGGCAGTGAGGCGACGCCGGAACCCGGCTTCGAGCCGACGCCCGAACCCACACCCGAACCGACCCCGGAACCGGAGCTTCCGAAGGGGATGCTCCTGACCGTAAACGGCAAGACCCCGGCAAGCGGCATCGTCCTGCGCGAAGGGGTCGAATACATGAGCCTCATGGAGGCGGCGGAAGCTCTGGAGATCGAGCCGACGCAGGACGGGGATACGGTTTCCTTCACCTGGCGGCAGCAGGAGGCGCGCGTCACTGTGGATTCCGCGGTGCTTCGGCTGGGAGATCAGGCCGTAAACTTGGAGGACGAGGTTTTTCACTATCACGGCGCGGTCTGGGTGCCAGTCCGCTCGTTCTGCGAGGCACTCGCGATCTCCGTCTTTGAGGATGGGGATGAGCAGCATCTCTACTGCACGCCCGGCGCCGGGAACTGGGCGCTGCCCGAGGGCTGCAAGGTGCCTGTGCTGATGTACCACGGCGTGAACGACTATGCCTGGACGATGCCGAGTCTTTTC
>CAJOCV010000035.1 GCA_905233785.1 uncultured Oscillospiraceae bacterium | reverse complement strand
AACGGTGGCGCTGCCCGCAGAGATGCCCTTGGCATAGACGGTCAGAGTAGAGGTGGCATCCGTGCCGACCTCGTTGCCCGGGGTGCAGTCCGCGTCGGTATACAGCGTCACACCGCCGGTCGTGCTCCACTTCACAGTCTTGTCTGTAGCATTGTCAGGTTCGACGGTAGCCGTCAGCGTCTCTGTGCCGCCCACGGTGAGGGTGGCGGAGGTCTTATCGAGCGTTATGCCGGTGACGGCGACGGTAGGCGCGGGGGTGATCGTTAAGCCCCCGGAATCAGCTGTGGAAACGCCGTTGATCGTGCCGATAATGTGGGCGCCTTGCGAGCCTCCGATGCCGGGTTCGCCATTGTCGCCTTTGGCATCAAGCATATCTTGCGCCTCATCATCCCAATAAAAGAATTCGCCGCCGTCGCCGCCACGGCCGCCCTCGCCGCCACGGCCGCCCATGGCCCAGAGATGGCCGGCCAGGACCGTGACGTTGCCGTATACGGCCGCGCCGCCGTCGCCGCCGTCGCCGCCTTTGCCGCCTCTGGCTGAATCAGCGTCGCAACCACCTTCCATGCCGTCGCCGCCACGGCCGCCGTTGCCGCCGTAGCCGCCGATCACAGTAACCCACGCGCCGTTGATGACGACATTGCCGGTGATGCCGACACCGCCGTTGCCGCCGGCGCCGCCAGCTTCAGCGCCGTCGCCGCTATCTTCAAGGCCGTCGGCGCCGAATCCGCCGTCCGTGCCAGAGACAAAAAGCTTGCTCTTTTCGACGTCCTCGCCGACGACGGTGAGCGTATAGCCGTTCGTTTTGATACCGTTGGAAACGCTCAACTGCACGTCCTTGGGGATCGTCAGCGTCGTGTCAGCCGTTAGCTCAACGCCGGATATGTCCCGCGTGGTGGCCACGACGTCTCCACTCCACGTCTCCTCCGCCTCCGCGTGCGCCGTCACGTCCATGGTCGGGAACAGACCAAGGATCATCAGAAACGCAAGCACAAGCGATAAGGTTTTCTTTGCTGTGTTTTTCATACTATCCTCCTATTCTATGTTACGCCGCCCGCACGGGCGGCGGGGTTTACCGTGTTCGACGCCTTGCGCAAGGGCAGGGCAAGCCTTCGATTTTCGTGTTTATGCAATGATTCGTATTGACATTGCATTGCTTTCGACATATACTAAAAGGGAAAGGAGTGTGCAAAATGGCAAATCTTCAAGTACGGGTGGACGATGCCCTCAAGGCCGAGGCCGATCGGCTTTTCGCCAGCATTGGCATGGACACCTCCTCCGCCGTGCGTATCTTTTTGAAGCAATCGGTCATGCGCGG
The DNA here is from genome assembly GCA_905233785.1 of uncultured Oscillospiraceae bacterium. Taxonomy (GTDB): domain Bacteria; phylum Bacillota; class Clostridia; order Oscillospirales; family Oscillospiraceae; genus Limivicinus. Next base: position 15,972 of record CAJOCV010000035.1, on the reverse strand, counting down.
CGCGATCCCCTTTGAACTGCGCGGCGACCCCTACCTCCCCTATTTGCAGGAGGCTGACGCCCGGGTCAGAGCCGGAGAGCCAAGCTTCTCCGAGAAAGAATTCCGGGAAAAGGCGGAGGCGTATCTGCGTGGCATACAGGTTTGAATATCGGGAGTCATTAAGGTAGACGCGGATTATTATGCGATCCGCGTGAAGAACTTCCTTGCTTTTTATGTCGTCAACGGCGACGTGATCGAGTTTCGGCGCTTCCTGTTCAGCCGGTCAGAGTATACCGACAGGCTGGCGTAAACAAAACACGCGCGAAAAGGCGCGGCGCTCCCGTTAAAACGGGCGCACCACGCCTTTTATCGTTCTTTTACAGGTATGGGAAAAGAAGCCAGTATTAACTGACTGACTGACTGACTGACTGACTGACTGACTGACTGACTGACTGACTGACTGACTGACTGACTGATGCTACGCCGCGCCGCCATGCCTGTCAACCCCTTTCCCATAATTATCTCGATTCTCTCATGCATTATACACCGCCATTCCCGACCGCGCAAGCAATTTATGCATCCCGGTCAAAATTACTCATACGGCAATTGATCGAAGGGGCTGTGAAAGCAGTCAAGCTTCCCTCTTTTCCCGCAGGGAGGGCTATCAGCCGTCCGGCAGCACAGGATACTTTTTCACGCAGAAAACGGGCGAATTCGCAGCATTGCAAACGAATTCGCCCAGCATTTCTGCATATTTTTGTTTCCCGCGCGGGCGGCTGACAGCGACGCAAAGTTAGTCCTTTAGGGCCGCCCCCTGCGATTTATTTTTTCTTTTGTCCGCGCAGGAGCAGCCAGGCACCTGTGCCGACCGCGCCGAGACTGATGACCGCCAGCGCCACGTAGAGCGCGATGGGCGCCTCGTCGCCGGTGCGCGGGGCGCCGCTGCCGGTGCTGCGCGAGGCGCCGCCGGAGCCCCCGCCCGTGCTGTAGGCGCCGCCGCCGTTCCTCTGCCAGACGGCGTAGAGCGTCACGTTGCCGTTGCTGATTTTGACCCTGTCGCCCCCTTGATAGACGGCCGCGCCGCTGCGCGTGGGCGACCAGCCCAAAAACGCGTAGCCGCCGCGCGTCGGCACGCCGGAGGCGATCGTCATCTCAACCGCGCCGTTTTCATCGCTGACGCCGGTTTGCGAGGCGGGAGCGCCGCTGCCGCCGTTGGCGTTATAAAACAGGGTGTAGCTGGGGTTTTCCTGCCAGACGGCGTAGAGCAGCGTGTCCTGCGTGATGAGAATGTCCTGATCCGCCCTTTTTGCGGCGTTGTACTTGTATTTGCCCGTCTCGGCGAGCGCGTCCTCGTTCCAGCCCTGGAAGGTGTAATATTTCAGCGTCGGCTCCTGCTCGGGGATGTCAATGCTCGCGCCGACGCCAAGCGTGGCAAGCGCCAGGATCGGGTCGGGCGCGCCGCTGCCGCCGTTGGCGTCAAAGCGCAGCTCCACCAGCTCCTGCTTCACATCAGCAACGCCGTCCCCGTTCACGTCGCTGCCATAAACCGCGTAGACGGTGCGCGTCAGCTCCAGAGGGTCAATGTCAATGGTCGTGAGCGTGTCCGGCGCGCTGTCCTTGCGGTTGTAGATCGTACTGTCCGCCGCCGCTGTCCAGCCGAGGAAAACCACCGGCACTCCGTCTGCATCCGCGTGGGTGGGGACATTCTCCTGCTCCAGAACGTAGCCGGTCTGCCCGGAAACCAGGCGCGGCTCCGGCCCGCCCTCGCCGCCGTTGGGGTCGTAGGTCAGCATAACCGTGGGATCGGGCAGCATCTTGGTTTTGGCCTCCTTCTCCACGCTGCTCGTCGTCCAATCCCGGACCTGGCCGCCGATGTTAAAGCGCAGGCTGTTGATCCGCCCGCGGGAGATCAGAAAAGTATCCGCGGCGAAATCCGTTCTCGCCAGCACACCGGTGCAGGTGAAGGTGAAGGGCTCGCTCAACTCATCCAAATGCTCCTTCCAGCCGTCCGCCAGCTCGAAATTCAATGTAATTTTCCGCTCGGTCGGCGTTTCCTGCGTGTCCGAGAGACGGAAAAGCTCGCTGTCAAAGCGGTAATCCACCGTGCCGCCCGCGGTCGCGAGGCGCAGGCGGTCATCCAGCGTCACGGTGAAGCTGCCGGAAGCCGCGTTTACCTGATCCGCCGCGAGCCTGATTGCGGTGACAAGCGTGTCGGGCAGCGTGACGCGCAGCGTGTAGCCGAGCTGATACCGCGTCAGCAGCAGATTGGCCGCGTTGTAGTACAGCTCCTCCGGATCCACCGTCCAAATCAGGCCGTCCTCCCCGCCGCTCTCACCGCCGAGGCCGCCGATCTCTCCCGCGCGGGGAACGCTCAGCGTCTCGATCGCGCCGTTCTGCTCAATCAGTTCCTCAGGCTCCTCCGGTTCGCCGCTTTCCTCGGGCTCCTCCGGTTCGCCGCTTTCCTCAGGTTCCTCCGGCTCGCCGCTTTCCTCGGGCTCCTCCGGCTCGCCGCTTTCCTCAGGCTCCTCCGGTTGGAAATGCCCCTGAACCAGCGCCTCCGTTCCGACCCGCACCTGCTCGGGACTGTCGGCAAGGATGGGCGAAAGCCCCTCCGGCGCCTCTACCACGGCGGTATCCCTTATCGCGGCGCCATCCTCCACCGTGAGCGTGGAGCCATCCGCCACGCGCACGGCGGACAGGCCGCCAAAATTGCGCAGCTCTGTCCCGGGGTTGAGCGTCAGCGCGGAGCCGCCGTAGACCGCGATGATGGCGTCCTGCACGCGGTTTTCGTTGCCCTCGGGCGTGTCGGTGCTCTGGGGCAAGTATTCCTCGCCCGCACCGACGCCGAGATCGTCAAAAATTACGCTCTCCACCGTGAGCAGCGCGCGGCTGTTCTCGTCCCCGTGCAGCGCGCCCAGCTCGATCATGGCGGGGTTGTACATACCGCGCGGGCTGTCATACGCCTTCGCAAAGTCACCACCGCGGGCAATCCGGTACGCGCCCTCGTTGCTCATCAGCACCACGTTCCCGCCGCGAAAGCGCACAACGCTCTTCACCGTCAGGTCGCTGAGCAGAATAATGTACATCGGCTCCCCGCTGTTCTCGTTTGCCCGCTCAGCCGCGGCGTTCAGCGTAGCGAGCGGGTGCTGCTCGCTGCCATCGTTCCCGTCGTCTCCGCTTGCGGATACATAGACTTCCCGCGCGCCTTGCCTCCTGAGCGCCTCCGCGTCCAGCGTGTCGCTGACGTTCTCCGGCGCTTGTGCGCCGCTGATCGTCCCCTCGGCAAAGCCCTGCGCCGCCAGGCTCAGCAGCATGACCAGCATAACAGTCAAGGATAAAAGCTTGCGTACCCGATCGTTCATAAAACTTCCCTCCGGTATTTCGCCCACCCTGTAAAAAGGTGGGAAAAGTTACAAATTCTTTTTTCCGAGGTACACGCCCCCGGAAAAAACAGATTTGATTTTGTTTGCCGCCTTCCGAGGCGGCAAATCAGAGGGGAGTGCCCCTCTGAACTCCCCCTAAGCCACGCAAGACGGAATCGTTACGACGAAGCAAAAAATTCCCGGCAAACACGCGCATCTGCGCGAATTTGCCGGGAACTGTATCTTTTTTCACGCGCAGACCCCGCATTTTTCAGCGTGCGAGCCGCCCCGGCTTTTCTCACTGCCGTGCCTGCTGCGTATAGCTGCGCTCGCCGAGGCGCACCGTAAGCGTCTCGCCCGCCGCGACGCCCGGGGCGGTGAAATACAGCTGTGTAAAGCGCTGCGGCACAGAGTAGCTCTGCCCGCCGATCTGCAGCGTCTCGCCCGCGCTGCCCTCGAGCGCCGCAAGGAGCCAGGCCTGGCCGCCCGCGTCGGGCACAGCCTGTTTCTCGGAATTGCAGAGCGCCAGCAGCTCGCCCGAAACGGCAAGACCGCCCTCCGCCTTCATAGCCTGCTTGGCGGCGGAGAGAAAGACGCTTCCTCCGGACAACGCAATGTCCCCCACGCCGCTGCCCTTCACACCGCTCTGCACCCCGGTAGAAGCCGCCACATACAGACTGCCGCCCGTGACGCGAACATCCCCGTCACAATGCAGACCGTCCTCGTCCGCGCGAATCTCCAGACTGCCGCCCGTGATCTCGAGCAGCGTTCCGGCCTTGAGCCCCTTGCGGCTGGCGAGCGTGACAAGCTCCCGGCGGCTCTCGGTCTGGATCGTGCCGCCCGTGACACGCAGCTCGGTCACGGCGGCGATCGCGTCGCCCCCGCTGGCGACGCGGATGCTGCCGTCGGAAATCTCGATATAGCCCTTGCCCGGCTTGGCGTCGGAGCTGGTCTTGATCCCGTCGTTCCCGGCGGTGACGCTGAGCGCGCCGCCTGAGACCGCAATGGACTCCGAGGCCCGGACGCCGTTGTTCGCCGAAAGCACCGTGAGCGCGCCGCCCTTGATTTTCAGGTCGTCCTTGCAGGTGATGCCATTGTTGAGGTAACCGTACACCGCAAGCGCCCCCTCGCCCTCGAAGACAAGATCATCCTCGGAAAAGACGGCGGCACCGCTGCGGCCTTCGTCATAGGAGGCCAAGTCCGCCTCCACGCCGGAGGCGAGGCGATTTTGACTGTTTGCCGCCAGCACGACGTGCACGTTTTTCGCCTGCTTGACCCAGAGCGCCGGGCCGGCGCTGTTTGAGATGTCCGCCCCGTCCAGCACGAGCGTCACATCCACCGCGTTCTCGCCGGTGTCCACGACGATCTGGCCGTCAGTGAGCGTCCCCGTCAGGCGGTATTCGCCCACCGAGCCGACGGTAACCGTGCTGCCGTTTACGCTCGCGCCCCCGCCCTTGACGCTTGCCGTGTCGCCCGCAAGCGTGATGCGCACGGCCTTGTTCTCATTCCCGGCCGCCGGGGCGCTCTGTGTTTTTCCGCAGGCGCACAGCAGCAGCATACAGAGCAAAAGAGAAAGGCTCGCTCTTTTTTTCATCACATCAGCTCCTTGTCCTCCTCCACGCCGCAGGAGATGTTCAGATTCCCGTTGCGGCAGCGGATGGCGTCGATAAAATCCTTACTGTGTCCCGGATCTTTGAGCTCCACAGCGTAGCTGAGCTCAAAGAGGGTGCCGAGGTTTGTCGTGCGCACGCGAATCAGCTCATGGCTGCGGGTATATTCGGCAAAGAGGTCGTCAAACAGCTCATCATAGGCGACATCTTCCGGCACGGTGATCTTGAGCACCCGGCGCTGCGCGGCGCCCTCTCCGAAGCGGAAGCGGTCAAGCGCGAGGGCGTAGAGCGCTACCGCAAGGAAAAACAGCGCCGCGTAGCCCACATAGCCCATGCCGCAGGCAAGGCCGATGGCCACGGAGAAGAACAGCCCCGTGATCTCCTTGGCCGTGCCCGGCACGCTGCGAAAGCGAACCAGCGCGAAGGTGCCGGCGACCGCCAGCCCCGCGCCGATGTTGCCGTTTACCAGCATGATGACCAGCGCCACCACCGGCGGCAGCAGCGCGAGCGACTGCCGGAAGGCCGCGGAATGCCGGTCGCGCCCGGAGAAGACCAGCGCTGACAGCAGCCCCAACACCATGGCCGTAAAGATACAGACCAGAAAGGAAGAAACGCTCATTTCGGCGTCGATAATACTGTTAAGCATGTTGTGTCACCTCAAAAAGCTCGTATAAAAGATGTTCTTTATAGGCTGTGCCGTACTTGGAAAAGCTTGTGGGGTAGAGCCGCAGCCGGCTCAGCAGCCCCGCGAGCCACAGCGGCGCCGCTTCGGGGATCTTGAGCTCCATCAGCACCTGACCCGGCGCGGTCAGAGCCTCCCCGTCGCTTCCGGCGCAGAGGTCAAGCTCCCGCTCCCGATAGCGGAGATTTTCGTCGAAGGTGATGCGAAGCCCGTGGTTTTCCACTGTGCGCCAGGCCGTTCGCTCACAGGCAATGTAGGCTCGCGGTTCCGGGCGGTACTGTCGCAGGAACCAGGCAATCTCCCGCGCGGTCTGCCCGTCCTCCGGGGCGATGCCTTCGCCGGAGAGCCAGGAGGCAGCCTGCGCTGCTGTGGCGGTGACGCGCCGCTTGTACACAACGCCGCGGTATTTCTTCTTGAGCTCCACAAACACCTCCCCCTCCGGCGCGGGAACGCCGTAGCTGCGCAGGCGCAGCTTCTCCTTGTACACCGGCGCGTCGAGGGAATGGCGGATCAGCCAAAAGTCCGGCGTGTCGTAATAGAGGGAGCAGACCGTGCTCTGAAAATATTCGTCCGGCTCGATATAGGCGCGCAGTCCCTCCATCAGTTCCCGGTACTGCGCGGCGGAAAGCAGGTATTTCTTTTCCACGCGCTTAAAGCTCAGAATGGTTTCACTCATACAGGTCTCCGAAATAGTATTCGCGTTCCTCTGCCGTGAGGTTCAGATAATAGCAGAGCTGCTCCAGACAGCTTTTGTTCCATGCGTCATCGTCAAGCTTTGCCCGCAGTTCGGCAACGTCAGACTCCCATTTGCTTTTTTGCAGCCCGTGGTTCCGGTAATCCCGCTCGATCTCAGGCTCAATTTCGGCGATGAGTCGGTCGAATTCCCCCAGCACATTCTCCTGCGACAGCACTCCCCCAAAAAGCTCGGCGGCGCGGCGCAGCAGCCGGTCACGAAAATCCGGGCTTTCCAGCAGCGGCCGCACGACGCAGGCGCTGACCTGCCGCGTCTGGAGGTTTCCGGGCAGCAGCATATTTCGGAAGCAGACCTCGTCGTCCCAGAAGGTAGCGTCCAGATCATAAAACATCAGGCGCCATTTCCCGTCGCCCTCGGAAGAGCGGGCATAGCGGACGTTGCCGTAGGTCAGATCGGTGTTGCCGGTATAGCCCTCGAGGATCACCCAGTCGATCACATTGTCAATGTCCAGCAGCGTCTGCGCCTGTTCATAGTTTTCCGGAAGGGACAGATCGTGCCCCCGCAGATAGTCAAAGAGCCCGTACACGCTGTCGTCCCGATCCGCCGGGGATTCAATGACCTCCACGCTCTGTTTGCTGACGCCCAGAAGATCCGCGTAGAAGCGCTCATTGGTTTTTTCCATCAGGTTGTAGATGCCCCAGTAGCTGCCGTTGATGTAAAGAACGCAAAGCTTGCTGCGTCCGGTGACGGCGCGGTTTTCCGCCTGCAGGCAGAGGTTCTGGCAGAGCGCATTTTTTACCGCGGTGTGGTAATAGTCCTGCCCCGCGCGCAGCACAAGATTCTCAAAGCGCTCCACCCCGCCGCCGTAGAGGTCACAGCAAAGCTCCCTTTGTCCATAGCGGCTGCGAAAGGCGACGCTCATATTTTTCTTTGCCAGCGCCAGGCTGGTCTCCCCGTGCAGGCGAACGCCGCAGGGGGCGCTGAAGCCGCCCTCCCCGTCGCAGAGGGAGAGCGTGGCGGGAAGCTCCCGCTCCTTGTTGCTGTTCAGATACGTCCAGTCAAAGAGCCGGCCGGACTTCGTCACAAGGCTCAAAACCGGCAGTGTGTGTCCTTCGTTGATGACAAAGGTAAACTCCGCGCTCCCGCTGGGCAGCGCTCCCTCCTCCACGGCGATCGCGCGCACAACGGCCGTCTCCTCCAGCGTGAAGGGCTCCAGATAGCGTTCGCTGTCCGAATCGGGCGTCTCGTCACCAAGACTGTAATAAATCGCTCCGGGAGCGGTGAGCTCCACGCGCACGGAATCCACGCCCTCATACACGCCCTCGCGCGTGGTCAGTGTCGGCCGCGCCGACACGCGGCGGCAGCCCGCGGCGTTTTCCTGCGCCGGGGAGGCTTCGGCAAAGTAGAACCAGCCCGGCTCCCCCTCCATACGGCCGAAGCTGCCGCCGTATGGGATACCTTGGAGGGGAACCCAGTCCAGCAGCGCGCCGTCGGCGCGGCTCAGATACAGCTGCTCGCCTTCGCTCGAGAGCGCAAAGCCTGCCGAGGGGTCGGGCAGCTTTTCCGTCCGTTCGTCACAGCGCAGAAGAAACAGCGCCCCCGGCGGCAGGAGCTTGTCCGGCAGGCGGTAACGATCCGGACGCTCCGCATCGTCGGACAGGCTGTAGTCCGAAAGCAGGATCGCCTCGTCCGAGACGTTCTTGAGCTCCACCCAGTCACTGTCAAACAGGCGCCAGGCGTCCGTGCCCGGATTTGACACGCACACCTCCTGAATCAGCAGAGGGCTCTGCGGATACTGCGTCTCCTGCCGTCCGACGTAGCCCGCCGCGGTATTGGGCCAGCCGGGGGTGGGATAGCACGTCTCGGCGTACTCGCCGTTTTCCTTCAGCGCGACCGAGCGGTCGGCGGCGTCGGTCAGGCAGGGAGCCGTGGAGATCGCGCGCCCCGCGGTATCCAGCAAATACACGCTCTCCCCCTCGGAGAGGGAGAAGGCCGCATGTCCCTCCTCGGGGCGATCCTTGCCGGAAGCCCAGTAAACGCGCTGCTCGCCCGGCGCGATCACACCCGAGAGCGGCAGCTCCGCCTTTTTTCCCCCGTCGCTCAGAAAGAAGCCGGCAAGCACCACAGCCTCATCGCCGTAGTTTTCGATCTCGATCCAGTCGGAAAAGTCGCCGTCCCCGTCCCGCAATACCGCCCGGTTCTTCCCCATCAGCTCCGAGATCCGCAGGGTCGCCGGGGACTGCTCAAGCCGCGCCGCCGGGGACGGTTCGGACCGTGCCGCCGGAAGCTCCGGCACGGCGTTTGCCGCCCTGACACAGCCCGTCAGCAGTACAAGCGGAAGGAAAAGCGCCGTGAAGCGTCGTTTGATTTTGCGAGAAAAAGCCATCTTTGCTCCATAATCATTCAGTTCTGCTTACAATAAACTGTTATATTATAATAGAAAGTCTGAAAGGTGTCAACGTACACGTTGCCAATTTTAGAATTCATTGTTATACTGGCAATATCATCTGTCTCAGGAGTATTGCCTATGAATACGATCATAATCATCGGCGGCGGCGCTTCCGGCCTGATGGCCGCGCTGACCGCCGCGGAGAACCCGGAAAACCGCGTCATCCTGCTTGAGCGGCAGCAGCGGGTGGGGCGCAAGCTGCTGGCTACGGGAAACGGGCGCTGCAACCTCACCAACACCGGCGCCGCGCCCGAAAACTATCACGGGGAGCAGGCGGCCTTTGCGGAATACGCGCTCTCGCGCTTCACGCCGCAGGACACGCTGGACTTTTTCCACCGCCTCGGCCTGATGACGGTGGAGGAGTATGGCGGGCGGGTCTACCCGCTGTCAAATTCTGCCAACTCCGTGCTGGATGTGCTGCGCTTTGCGCTGGAGAAGGCGGGCGTCGAGCTGCGTACCGCCTGCCCCGCACGGCAGATCTGGCGGCGGGACGGGGGCTACGCCGTCGTCACCGACGAGGGCGAGATCGCCTGTGACCGGCTGATCGTGGCCTGCGGCGGTGCAGCAGGCGCAAAGCTCGGCGGCGTCTGCGACGGCTACGAGCTTTTAAAGCCCCTCGGGCACAAACGCACGGCGCTGCGCCCCGCGCTGACGCAGATCCTCACCGCGCCGGACTATCCCCGCGCGCTCAAGGGCGTGCGCGCCCAGGTTTCTCTGCGCCTCATGGCGGGGGACGCGCTTCTCGGTGAGAGCCGGGGCGAACTGCAGTTTACGGAGACGGGCGTCTCCGGCCCGGCGGCCTTCGACCTCTCGCGCGCAGCCTCCCTCGGGGGCGAGGGTCTGACGCTGCACGCCCGCTTCTTCCCGGCGGACGCGGACGTCTTTGCGCTGCTTGCGTCCCGGCGGAAAACCTTCCCCGACCAGCCCGCGGCCGAGCTTTTCACCGGTATGCTGCCAAACCGGCTGGGACGTATGCTGGTAAAATACGCCGCGCTGGACGCAAACCGCCCCATTGGGAGCCTTGCGGACAGGGAGCTTCGGCGCGCCGCTGAAGCCTGCGCGGACTTTACGCTGCCCGTGCGCGGGGTGGAGGGCTTTGACAACGCCCAGGTCACCGCGGGCGGCATCCGCACGGCGGGCTTTAACCCCGAGACGCTGGAGAGCTGGTTTATGCCCGGGCTCTTCGTCTGCGGGGAGCTATTGGACATTGACGGCGACTGCGGCGGCTACAATCTCCAGTGGGCCTGGGCAAGCGGAAGACTCGCGGGGAGGCTCGGCACATGATCCTGATACGCAATCTGCGCCTCGAAACAGGCGAAGCGCATGAGGCTTTAAAAGCAAAGGCCGCCAAAAAGCTCCGCATCCCGGAGGCGCGCATCACGGACTGGCGGCTGGTCAAAAAATCGCTGGACGCGCGCAAAAAGGACGACCTGCACTATGTCTGCGCTGTGGCGGCGGAAATCAGCGGCAAGCTTCGCATCCGCGACAAGGACGTGAGCGACTACACGCCGCCCGTCTATGAGATTCCGACGGTCAAGGCCGCGGTGCGCCCGGTGGTGGTGGGTTTCGGCCCGGCGGGGATGTTCGCGGCGCTGGTGCTGGCGAAGGCCGGGGCAAGACCCATTGTTTTGGAACGCGGACAGGACGCGCTGACACGCCTGAAGGCCGTGGAAGCCTTTCGCGCGGGCGGAGCGCTCGATACGGAGAACAATGTGCAGTTCGGCGAGGGCGGCGCGGGCACCTTCTCGGACGGGAAATTAAACACCGGCACCCACGATCCGCGCCTGCACTGGGTGCTGGAGCAGTTCGCCGCCCACGGCGCGCCCGAGAGTGTCCGCTATGACGCAAAGCCCCACATCGGCACCGATATTCTCGTAAACGTGGTGCAGAGCATCCGGCGGGAGATCGTATCCCTCGGCGGCGAGGTGCGCTTCGGCGCAAAGCTCACGGGACTGCGGGTGGAAAACGGCAGGCTGCGCGGCGCGGAAGTAAACGGCACGGAAGTGCTCCCCTGCGAGCAGCTCATCCTCGCCATCGGCCATTCGGCGCGCGACAGCTTCGAGATGCTGCACCGGCTCGGCCTTGCGATGGAGCCGAAGCCCTTCTCGATGGGCGTGCGGATCGAGCATAAGCAGAGCGCGGTCGATCTGGCTCAGTACGGGCGAGCGCGCGGAGCGCTCCCGGCGGCGGACTATTCGCTGAACGTGCATCTGCCGGACGGGACAAGCGCCTACACCTTCTGTATGTGCCCCGGCGGGGAGGTTTTTGCCGCGGCCTCGGAGGCGGGCGGCGTTGTTACCAACGGGATGAGCTACTCGAAACGCGACGGCGAGAACGCCAACGCCGCCCTGCTTGTCACGCTGCACACGGAGGATTTTCCCGGCGAGGGCGTGCTTGCGGGGATGTACTGGCAGCGGGAGCTGGAGCGGAAGGCCTTCCGTCTCGGCGGCGGGAGCTATCACGCGCCCGCACAGCGGGTGGGGGATTTCCTCGCGGGCGTTCCCAGCTCCGGCGCGGGCACAGTGCAGCCAAGCTACCGCCCGGGTGTTCAGTGGTGCGACCTGCACGAGCTCTACCCGAAGCGCATCACCGACGTGCTGGAGCGGGCCATCCCGGCGCTCGGCCGGAAAATGAAGGGCTTCGACGATCCCGACGCGGTGCTGACCGCGCCGGAGACCCGCTCCTCCTCCCCGGTTCGTATCCTGCGCGGCGCGGATTTATGCTCCGCGATCGGCGGACTCTACCCCTGCGGCGAGGGCGCGGGCTACGCCGGCGGCATCTCCTCCGCCGCGGTGGACGGCGTAAGATGCGCGGAAGCGGTGCTGCGGCAGTGGCCAGTGGCCAGTGAATAGTGGCCACTTCTTCTTGGGGATGAACTTTCTGGGTTTGCCGCGTCTGATTGACGCGCTCGTTCGTTTGTGCTACAATATGCCCAGGCTGAAACGGATATTTTTTGATAAAGGAGCATTCTTATGAATTTCAGAACCATGACCGTAAAAGAAGCCTTCAGCAATCCTGTCGTCAAGAAGATCATCCTGGACAACGCCCCCAGTCTGGGCAAGTACCCCATCGCCCTGTTCAACAAGAAGACCTGCGGCGAGATTTTTGACCTGGTCGTCAGCAAGAAGCTGGTGCCCGAGGACGTGGCCAAGAAGATCGAGGAAGCCATCAACGCGCTTTGATTAAGACGCAAAAAGGGACTGTGAAGAAAGGTCTTCTTCACAGTCCCAGCTTTTATGCACGGCGGGAAAAGCGGTGAGTGTCCGGCAGGGGAGGGGCTTGCCGCACCTGGGCAATCTTGCCGCAGCCCAAAATACCGATTTTCAGCATGGTGATCTCTCCTGTCTATTCATCATTATACACGCACGGGCGCGGCCGGATCGGCCGCGCCCGTGCGTGCGTTGTGGCGTTTTTATGCTCTTGTCCGGCTGCTCAGATGGAGGTAGTTTCCGGAGGAGAAGGCCAGAGCCTCGGATACCTGCAACAGCAGATCTGCCCACTTTTCTTTCCTTGCCTTTTCCGCCACAGGTGTCGGCAGCGTCACGATGCCCTCCTCGATCATCCAGTCGATCTCCTCAGCGATGCTCTGCGCCATGGGACGGGGGCTGTAGCTCAGCTCCGCGATGGCTTTGGAGGAATCGAACTCGTTGTTGCGCACCAGGTTGTACACGGCGAAGCTGGTCATGCGCTGCGGCTTGTGGGTCAGCTTCTCGGCCACATCGCTCATTCTACCCAGCATTTTGCCGATCCCGGCGGGCAGAATGGTCTTGATGGTGGGAAGACCGGTGTGCGCGGAGAGGATGTCGAAGACTTCCTTCATGTTGATCTGATCGCCGCCCAGAATGTAGCTCTCGCCCGTGCGGCCGTCCTTGCAGGCGCGGAGAATGGTCTCGGCCATGTCGCGGTTGTCGGCGCAGTTGAAGGTGCCCTCGACGCCCGCGGGCATCTTACCCTCGGTGTACTCGCGGATGACGCCCGCCACGTTGCCGAAGGTGTAGTCCATCGGGCCGGAAATGCCGCTGGGCAGGATCAGGCAGCCGTCGATCTCGCCCGCGTGGATGGCGTCCAGCACCAGCTGGCAGGAGGCAGCCTTGGTCTGGTCGTACAGGCCGATGACCGCGTTGGGATCATAATGATCCACTTCCTTGATGGCCGTGCCCATGGGCTGCTCGGGAATGGCGCCCGTGGAGCCGATGAAGATGAGGCGCACGCCGTGCTCCCGGCACTTGTCAATGATGTACTGTGTGCCGTCCACGTTCACATGCCAGATTTTTTCCGCCACCAGGTTGCTGACGGAGACCATGGCCGCGCAGTGGATGCAGTAGACATTGGTGTTCTCGGGAATGTCCGCGAACAGGGTTTCCAGAGAAGAAATATCGGTCACGTCACCCTCGATGACCTGCGCCTCCTTGGGCAGATGCTTGGCGGCCTCTTCGCCGCGCAGAACGAAGGCGCGTACGGGCAAGTTCTTGCTGACCAAATTGCGGACGATGGCGCTGCCCAGGTTGCCGGCCGCCCCGGTGACGATGTAGAGCTCGTTGTTGGTGTTCGTAGTCATTTTATATTCCTCCGTATCGGTTATTTTTTGTTTCATCCCCTTGGGGCGGTCATAAGATAACAGAGGAATGTTTGCGAGAGTTTCAAGAAATGTTTGCGAACTGTTAAAATGAAAAAAGTCCCGAATTCCTTCGAGACTTTTTGTCTTATTTCTGGCTCAGTTCCTCGGTCAGCCGGAGGATCTCCGGCGCGATCTCCGCTTTGCGTTTTTCCACCAGCCTGCGGTACAGCCAGGGGGCAACCAGCATTCCGATTACGCCGACCACACACAGCAGCGCGCCCAACACCCACAGGCTCCACAACAAAAAGCAGCACATGCCCACGCCGAACACGAGCGCGCTGAGGATGCCCAGCGCCATGGAGGCGATCAAGGCCTTCGTTCCCACGCTGGCGTCCAGCTTGCGGAGCCGTTCCATTTTGTTTTCCTGTTCTTCCCGCGGCAGATACTTCTTGCGGATCGCTTCGATCTCGCTCTGCCGCTCGGCAGAATAGCTGTATTCAAAATTCTCGCTCATTTTTGTACTCCTCCTCTTTTGATCTTCACCGTGAAGGTCGTGCCCTTGCCCAGTTCGCTTTTCACGCCGATCTCCCCGCCGATAATGTCCACCACGCGCTTGACCAGCGCCAGACCCAAACCGTTGCCCTGGGTGGCATGGGAGGTGTCGCCCTGGTAGAACTTCTCAAAGATGTGCGCCCCCACCTCCGGGCTGATGCCGCAGCCGGTGTCCGAGACCTCGACCACAGCGTGGCCGCTCTCGGTATACAGCTTCAGGCCGACGGTACCGCCGGGCTCGGTGAACTTGATGGCATTGGAAAAGAGATTGTTCCAGACAAGGGAGAGAAGCTCCGGGTCGCTCTCCACCGTGACGCCGTCCTCGATCTCCGTTTCGATCTCCAGATTCTTGGCCTCCCAGGCGCTTTCAAAGCCCAGCAGACATTCGCAAAGCTGCTCACCCAAATCAAAACGCTCCTTCTTCGGATAGATCTGCTGGTTTTCCAGCTTGTTAAGCTTGAGGATATTGGTAATAAGGCTGGCAAGCTTCTGAGACGCATTCGTCACCGTGCGGGCGTAGTCCATACGGTCTTCCTCGGGCAGGTTCGGCTGCTGCAGCAGGGAGCCGTAGTTCTGGATCACCGCCAGCGGGGTTTTCAACTCATGGGAGACGTTGGCGATAAAGTCCGTACGCAGGGTCTCCATGCCGGAGAGCTCCTCGACCATGCGGTTGAAGTAGTCGATGATGGCGTTGAAGCCCGCGTCCACGCCCCGCACCGGCTCAATATGCGTTTGCAGGTCGCCGTCCATGACCTTCTGCGCGCCCTCGATGATGCGCTTCACCGGGCGCTCCACGGTCAGCTTCCGCCGCAGCGTGTCCACCGCCGCACAGATCAGGCTGAGAAAGAACACATTGCCGAAGGTGACGATCGCGGCGATCCGGATGTTGGCGTCATTCCAGCTGATCTCCATGGAGTTTCTGAGATAGGTCATAAACAGGATCATGGAGCTGGTCAGTACAAAGGCGATCAGCAGGAAGAAGATGCAGAACAGTTGAAGAAACGCGATCTTCTTCTGGTTTTTCTCCGCCTTCATTTGAGCACCGCCTTGTAGCCGAGACCGTGGACGGTGACGATCTCAAAGTCATCACAGTCGGCAAATTTCTGCCGGAGCTTGGTCATGTACACGTCCACCGTGCGGGGGCCGGAGCCGGTCTCGCCGTCCCAGAATTCGTCCATCAGCTGGCTGCGGGTAAAGGCCTTCTTGGGGTAGGAGAGCAGCTTGTAGAGCAAATTGAATTCCCGCACAGTCAGCGGGATCTCCTCGCCGTTTAAGACTGCGCTGCGCTCGTCCGCGTCCAGCACGAGGGAGCCCACCTCCAGCTTGTGGCTGGTGGTGATCCCGGCGCGGCGCAGCAGGGCTTCCACATGCAGCAGCAGCTCCTCGAAGTCGATGGGCTTGACCATGTAGTCGTCGATGCCCATACGAAAGCCCCGCTGCTTGGCGGCAAAGTCGTCCCGCGCGGTCATAAAGAGGATGGGGATATTCTTGTCCGTTCCCCGGATCGTGCGGGCAAATTCGAAGCCGTCGATCTCCGGCATCATAATATCCGAGATGATGAGGTCAAACACCGTGCCGCCATACATGGCGTCATAGGCTTCGTTGGCGCTGAGACAGCCCAAGGCGTCGTATCCGTTTTGATTCAAAAATGAGCAGACCGCACGGTTTAATTCTCGGTCATCCTCAACTACCAGAAGTTTAAACATCGCTGCGTCCTCCGTAAGCTTTTAATGCGTGAAGTGTAACACAGGGATGTTAAAGTTATGTTAAAGTTTGGGGAGCTTTTCAAAAAAAGCAAAAAATCCCGGCAATAAACCGAGATTCGTTGCCAGTATCTGTTTTATACCAGATCCTGTTTACTCAGCACCAGCTTGGAAATGAGGCCGATGCAGGGCACGAAGATCGCGCCGCCGGCAAGAGTGAAACCCACATGGGCGAGCCCGGCGTCAATGGGCGTCATGGCCGGGATCATCATGAACATCTTTCTCTTTTTTATTTCATCCCCTCGCCCGTACGGCTGAGGTAACGCCGCACGGTTTCGACCATTTTTCGGTTGACAAAGGCAGCCTCCACCTCGTCCATATCC
>CAJOCV010000034.1:12637-13062 GCA_905233785.1 uncultured Oscillospiraceae bacterium | reverse complement strand
CGCCACGATCTCCCCGTCGAGGGCAATGGTCCCATCGGCTACCTGCAGGAGTACAGCTTCGTTCTCAAGGAGGAGCTGCGCCTTGCAAAGAAGGTTTATAAGGAGATCGGCTTTGATGTGATTCACGGCTGCAATCCGCCGGACGATATTTTCCTGGTGGCCTCCCGCTTCAAGAAGTACGGGGTGAAGTACGTCTTTGACCATCACGACATCTGCCCGGAGCTGTTTGAAGCCAAATTTGGTCACAAGAGCGGTCCGCTCTACTGGAGCCAGCTTTTCTTTGAGCGCCAGACCTACCGGCACTGCACCTTCGCCTTTGTGACCAACGAGAGCTATAAGAAGATCGCCATCGAACGCGGCGGCATGGAGCCTGAGAAGGTAATCGTTCTGCGCAGCGGCCCGAAGCTGGAGCGTATGCGCATCAT
>CAJOCV010000034.1:0-12604 GCA_905233785.1 uncultured Oscillospiraceae bacterium | reverse complement strand
ATGGTGGGTTATGTCGGTGTGATCGGACAGCAGGAGGGCATCGAATACATCCTTCAGGCCGCAAAGTACACCAAGGAACGAGAGAACAATATTTTCTGGGGCATCGTCGGCGGCGGCCCACATCTGGAAGCGCTCAAGAAGCAAGCGCACGAGATGGGGCTGGACGACTGCGTGGAGTTCACCGGGCGCGTCCCCGATCAGCAGCTTTTGGAGTATCTGAACACAGCCGATGTCTGCGTCAACAGCGACGAGTACAACAGCATGAACGACAAGAGCACGATGAACAAGATTCTCGAATACATGGCGCTGGCCAAGCCGATCGTGCAGTTTGATCTGACAGAAGGACGATACTCAGCGCAGGAAGCCTCTGTTTACGCCAAAAACAACGACGCTGTAGATATGGCGGAGAAGATCCAGGAGCTGCTGCGCGATCCCGAGAAACGCAAGCGGATGGGCGAGTATGGTCATGAGCGCGTTGTCAACGAGTTGAGCTGGGAGCACACCAGCAAGGCGCTGCTTGAAGGCTACGAGAAGTTCTTCACCGGTGCGTTCAATTGAGTTTTTTCGAGTGTGTAAACAGTACAAGGAGTCAAGCCGAATGAAAACAGTCCTTTTGGTCTCAAATCCGGTTCTTCACTACCGGGAAAAGGTATATAACTATTTTACGGAAGCCTTTGCGAAAGACGGCTATCAGTTTCGCGTATTAGCAAATGAGTTTCAGCAGGTGGGCTATTCATTTGCCTTCGAGCACGACGAGATCCCTTTTTCCATCGGCGCCTATCTGAAAAAAATCAAGGAGATTCAGCCGGACTTTGTCATTCTGTTTTTGCACTTAAAGGACGTTGTCATGGTTCCGATCATCCTGTATTGCCGTACACACGGCATCCCGGTCATCTACTGGAACCAGGGCATCAACATCCGCACGCCGGACGCGAAGCTGAAAAACGCGCTTTTCCATGGGATCCACAGGCTCTGCGACGCGCTGATCACCTACACGCCGGAGATGAAAAAGAATTTCCCGAAGAGCTGTCAGGACAGGCTTTTTATCGCCTATAATACCCTGAATTTCAGCGGCATTGACAAGACCGCCCTTCCGCCGAAGGAAGAGATCAAGAAGAAATATGGGATCAAGGAAGACAAAGTGATCCTGTATATTTCCCGCATTCTGCCGTATAAACGTGTGGATCTTGTGATGGAGAGTTTCCGGGACGTGGAGAACGTCGCGGTTGTCATAGTCGGCCCCGGTTTTTCGCAGACCCAGCAGGCGTTCTGCGACGCGCACGACAATCTCTATTACCTTGGGGAAAAATACGGCGACGATGTCAATGAGATCTATCACATCGGAGACATCTTTACAACGCCCGGCCACATCGGCCTCGCGGTGAACGAGGCGATGTTCTGGGGGCTGCCGATCGTTCTCCTGAAGGGTAAGCACGCGCCGGAGGCTTATTATATCAAGGATGGCGTCACCGGCTATTTCGCCGAGGATGAGAACGATTATCGCGACTATGTGCTGAACCTGCTCAAGGATGACACCAGGCGCGCGGAGATGTCCCGCGCTACGCTGGAGCAGTACCGCAAGGAGGTCAGCATCGACCGGATGTACCAGGGCTTTATCGACGCCGTGCGCTACTGCGAGGCGAATAAAAAGTAATGGGCATCTCTAAAAACTCCTGCCCGGCGCTGCGCCGGATCTTTTGCCCAAAAAACTTGAAATACGCAAAGTATTCCTGCGTTTTTTGCCCTTCAATCTGAGGCAAAACCTCTCGGCGCATCACCAGACCTGCGTTTTTAGAGCTGCCCTAATGGATTTCTTTTTCTCTGTTTTTCGGAAGGAAAAATTCGCAATGTTCTAAGGAGGCTTTTACCCTTTGCACGATTATGATAAGATAGCCGCCAGACTTGAGAACGCTTCCAATGTTCTGATCGCATGGATTCTAAAGCTTCTGCACGCATTTGATTTCCTGTGCAGCCTGTTCAAAAAGGATTATAACGTCTGGCTGATCAGGCACCAGCACATCAGCAAGACCGAACACAAAGAATTGTCCGTCGCGCTCTGTGTAATCCTGGGAAGCGTAAACGCCGCGTTTTCCTCTTTTTCCGTCTGTCTCTTCCACTTCTTCCGCGCAGTCCCCGGAGCCGAAAAGTATTATGTTAACCCAACGCTGTCTCTTACGCGGGACGTGATTGACGCTATGCTGCGCAGCGGGCTGATCGTGCTTCTGGTGCTTGCGGCTGTCTACGCATGGTCTCTGCGCAAGGGCTGGATGCGCGGCCTCGCCTGCAAGCTCACCGCTTTGCCGCTTGCGCTCAATATGATCATCTCACTGTCGATGGAGCACAGTGAGCTGCAGGAAATTTTCCTGCCCGGGGACGCCTGGATCGGGCGCATCGCGCTCAACGCCATCACGTTCTACGGTTTTGCGGTTCTGCTCTCCATGCTGATCGGCTGGATCTTCCATCTGATCGACAAAAACCGCGCGCGCCCCTTCGAGGAGGGGAGGGCGAATCGCGCCGTGCTGCTCGGCTATGCCTTCGCCATCATTTTCGCCGGCTGGGTTCCCGCGATGGTGGCGTGTTACCCCGGCGGGATCGCGCAGGATACCCTGTGGCAGATCCAGAGCTTCATGGGAGAGAAGCCTCTGGACGCCTCTCACCCGGCGCTGACGACGATTTTTTACGGATGGCTCTTCTCCAACGGAAGGCATTTCGGCGATGACGCAAGCTCGCTGTTCAAGATCAACCTCATTCAGGCGGTTGTGAACGCATTGAGTATGGGGCTTGTCTGTACGCGAGCCTATAAATATACCGGGTCCAGACTGTTTTTCTACTGCTCTGTCCTGTATTACGGTATCGCCCCTGTGTGGCAGATGACCGCAGTGAAGGCGGTCAAGGACGTGATCCATACCGGCTGGTATCTGCTGTTCTACCTGCAATTTCTAAGCTGCATCGAGAAAAAGGAGTTCAGCCTTCTGGACTATGTCTGGCTGATCGTCTGTTCTCTGATGGTCAGCTTTACCCGCAAGGCGACCTATTATCTGGCGCTTCTGTGCCTGATCGTGCTTATTCTGAAAAACATCCGGCACCACTTTCTGCAGTTTGCGGCCTGCCTGCTCGTGCTGGTCTCCGTTTTTACCGCTTACAACCAGATTCTGCTGCCCTCGCTGCATTTCAGACCTGAGAAAGAGCGCGAAAATTACAGTCTGCAGTTTCAGCAGGTTGCTCTGTATTGCAAGGTGTACGCAGACGAACTGACAGATGAGGAAAAGGAGATCATTAACGGTACGCTCGACCTGGACCGGATCGTCGCAAACTATACGCCCATGATCTCCGACGACGTCAAGGCAACTTACCACGGCACAGCGGAGGATCACGAGGCCTTCTGGGATCTCTACCATCAGATGCTCAGGCGGCACCCGCTCTTTTTCGTAAGAAGTACGCTCATGACCTCCTTCGAGCATATCAACCCCTGGTATGACCACAATTTCACTGGCGCGATCTATATCTCGAAAAACGAGGACTTCTATCATATCGATTTCGCCAACTGGAAGCTTGCCAAGCAGATGTTCGCCTATTGGTCTGCCTGGAGCGAGTATCCCTTCGCAAGGCTCATGTGCGGAAACGGGTTGGCCGCGTGGCTTTTGATCGTCATGCTCGGCTATTCCCTCAAAGCCCGCTCCGGGCTGTCGCTGATGGGTCTGGCGCCGCATCTGTTCCTGCTGATCGGCTTGTTCATGTCCCATGTAAACGGCCTGATCCGCTACGGGTATCCGCTGATCGCCGCAACGCCTTTGATCATCGCTTTCGTGGGATATGGCGCAGATATGAAAAAGCGTACCGAGCCGCAAAGCCCCCTTCCGCAGCACCAGATCCCGCCCCTCAGTTCCGTGTATGAGGACTCCGTTGCGCGTGATTGATCGCCCTCGTATGAAGCGCGGCATCAGCAAACACATTTTACCGGAGGCATGACAGCAGTATGAAAATCCACCGAACAAAAAACGCCGCACGCAACATTGTCTTTAGCGGTCTGACGAAGATCGTGAACCTGATTGTACCCTTCATCATGCGTTCCGTCATCCTCCATTTTCTGGGGGTTCAGTACCTCGGACTGAGCGGTCTTTTCCGCTCCATCCTTTCAATTCTGAACCTTGCGGAGTTGGGCGTCGGCAGCGCAATGGTGTTTAGTATGTATAAGCCCATCGCCGAGGACGATACCGATACCATCTGCGCCTTAATGCGGCTTTATCGAAGCTTCTATCGGCTCATCGGGCTGTTCATCGCTATTGTCGGTTTGGCATTAACACCGTTTTTGAGAACCTTAATCAAAGGTGATCTGCCGCCGGACATGAACCTGTATATCCTGTATTTTATGAATCTCGGGAATACGGTTCTGACCTACTGGCTCTTCGCCTATAAGAACTGCCTTCTTGCGGCTCATCAGCGCGGTGATATTGGAAGCAAGATCAGCCTTGCGGTACACCTTGTCGAATATGTTCTGAAAATTGCGGTTCTGGTCTTTCTGCGGAACTACTATATCTATCTGGGCATTCAACTCGCTACGCAAATCGCTATCAATGTGCTCACCTCCCTTCGGGTGGACAAGCTTTACCCGCAATATTCCCCGAGGGGTAGCCTGCCCCGGGAACAGATGCTGGATATTATCCGTCGAGTAAGGGATCTCTTTACCTCCAAATTCTCCAATGTGATCTTCAACTCGGCTGACACTCTTGTCATCACTGCGTTCATGGGACTCGCCCCCCTCGCGATTTTCCAGAATTACTTTTTTGTTATCACCTCTCTTCGTATCCTGATTGATGTCATCGTCGGCGCATGCATCGCAGGCATCGGAAACAGCCTCGTCACAGAGAGCGAGGAGAAAAACTACCGCGATTTGGAGCGCTACAGCTTTCTGTTTGCCATTTTGTTATCGGTCAGCACCCCTATGCTGTTGTGTATGTATCAGCCTTTTATCGAGATATGGATGGGGAAGGATTATCTTCTCTCCTTCGCCACGGTGATCTGCTTTACGGCATACTATTATTCCATGGGCGTCAACAAGCTCATCAACATGTTCAAGGATGCCGCCGGGATTTGGCGAAGGGATCGTTGGCGGCCTCTGGTCGGCGCCTTTGTAAACCTTGGTCTGAATCTTGCTACCGTTCAATGGCTCGGTTTGTACGGTGTTGTGCTCTCCTCCGTAATATCCATTGTGCTTGTTCAGATTCCCTGGCTCTTTCACAACCTGTTTCAGGAGGTCTTTCCTCATAAGTATCTCTGGCGCTATGTAAAGCTGTTCAGCGGCTTTGTGGCTGTCACGTTTCTTTGTTGTTCGTCGGCCTGGCTCTTGTGCAGCCTCTTTCAACTTGACCCTTGGCCCACATTTTTCGTCAATATGTTGATCAGCGCCGCTGTACCTTCGCTGTTGTTCTTCCTGATCTATCGAAATCACCCACTGTTTCACGCAAGCGTGAAGCTTGTTCAGAGACTTGTTTTTGGTAAGCGCTGATCAAATCGCCTGCGGCGGCTCCCGGAAAAAACTGCGCCCTGATTTCGTCACTTTTTCTCACGATACACATCGTATTTCTGAGAAAAACAGCCTTCAGCAGAACGCAAATTTTCAGGGAATCTGCTCTCGCCGATTTCATCGGCGATCCCTTGGAAATTTCAAAAAAGCCTGAGCGGGAACCTCGAGCAGGAGCAAGCCTGATTGATTTCGCTTTCAGTGCCTGCGTACATATGAGGAGCATTATGAAGCAAGAAAACAATTTCGCCGAAAAAATTACCGTTCTGATTGCGGATGACAACTCGGACAGCCGCCAGAAGCTTACGGAGATACTGGAAGCTTATTATACGCTGGTCTTCGCCAACAGCAGGGAAGAACTGCTGTCGCTCATGTATTCCAATCGAGAGAAGCTGGCGCTTGTGCTTTTGGCTTTGGAGGAACCACCCGAGAGGATCCGCGCTCTTCAGCATAAGCTGCGGGAGGAGCCCTATTTGTTTCGCATTCCGACCATTCTGATTTCCTCCGATCCGGAGTTGGAGTGCGAAAGTCTGGAGGCTGGTGCGATTGACTTTTTACGAAGGCCGCTGCCTCCCGCCCCCGTTGTTCTTGCACGCATCCGGCGCTGCATTTCCTTGACGGAGGAGCGAAAGCTGATCGGCTTCTCGGCTTTCGATCCGCTTACGGGCTTATATAACCGCGATCATTTTTATCACAAGGTTGCGGAGCACGACGCCGCCCATGCATCGCAGCAAATGGATGCGGTTGTCATCGATGTGCAGCGCTTCCATCTCATAAACGAGCGATACGGAAAAGAAAAAGCGGACAGTCTGCTGCGCCGTATTTCGGTCAAGCTTCTCGAGCTTGCCAAGCACAAGCACGGCATTGTCTGTCGCCGGGATTCCGACACCTTTCTGCTTTATTGCCCCCACAGCACAACACATCAGGAAACCCTGGAATGGCTCTCGGCTGCCTTACCGGAGGGCGAAGGGATCAATTTCCCCGTCTTTATGCGAATGGGCGTGTATGAGAAGGTTGATAAGGCACTGGAGATCGAGCGGCGCTTTGACCGCGCCCAAAGCGCTGCCAATATGATGCGTGGGACACTGATGCACTCGGTCGGTTACTACGACAGCTCGCTACACGAAAAGGAGCTCTTTGACTCTCAACTGGCAGACGAGTTTTATGACGCAATCCGGGACAGGCAGTTTCTCGCCTATTATCAGCCGAAATTTGATATTCGTCCCGATGTCCCGCGGCTTGTCGGCGCAGAAGCGTTGGTTCGCTGGCAGCATCCGCGCCTTGGGCTAATCAGCCCCAGCATTTATGTTCCGATTTTTGAGGCTAACGGACTGATTCAAGAACTTGACCGGTATGTATGGCGGGAGGTCGCCAAGCAGATTCAAAATTGGAAGGAACGCTTCGGCTTCACCGTTCCCATTTCCGTCAATGTCTCTCGTGTTGACGTCTGCAATCCGGATATTATGGATACTTTCCGCGGTATTTTGTCAGACTTTCAGCTCAACGCCGGGGAGCTGCAGATTGAGATTACGGAATCGGTCTACACCCAGAATTCTTCTCAAATCATCAGTACGGTCAATCTGCTGCGGGAGCAGGGCTTCCAAATCGAGATGGACGATTTTGGCTCCGGCTATTCCTCGCTGAACATGATCTCCAGCCTGCCGGTTGACGCGCTGAAGCTGGATATGAAGTTCATTCAGGATGCCTTCCGTATTGGGCGCGATATGCGCTTGATCGAGGTCATTATTGAGATCGCGGAGTACCTCAACGTCCCCATCATCGCCGAAGGTGTGGAAACACGGGAACAGCTTCTCGCCCTCAAGACCATCGGCTGTCAGCAGGTGCAGGGCTACTATTTCTCCAAGCCGATTCCTGCGGAAAAGTTTGAGGACTTCCTGCTCGACTGTATCGAGCAAAGAAAAGCCCAGCCGGACTCGGAGATTCAGCCCCCGCGGAACGATCCAAACGACTTGCAGCGCATGCGGCATCCGCTGCCGCCGGTGCCGCATGAGAGCTTTTTGCCCATGCTGCAATGGGTAACTGAGCAGATCCCCGGCGGCTTCTTTATCTACCGGGCAGACCAGAGTCAGAAGCTTCTTTTTGTAAACCAGGAGCTTGTGCAGCTCTACGGCTGCTCTTCAAGCGAGGAGCTTTTTGCGCTGAAGGGAGACAGCCTTCGCGGCTTGATTCACCCGGACGATCTTGATTCCGTGCAGCGCGCCATCCTTGAGCAGCAGGAAAGGGATCAGCTTGACTATGTGGAGTACCGCATTCTCTGCAAGGACGGCAGTCTCCGCTGGCTGATCGCGTACTTTCATGATGCGGAGGCGCCGGGCTATGGTCTGGTTTCCTATGTTTTTGTCAGCGATATTACAGATAAACGACGTATTCAGGAGGAAACACAGCAGCATCTGCATCTCTATGAGAACATACTGTCGCGGCATGAGGCCATGTCGGACAGCAGCCTTGCAGTAATCCGCGCAAATCTGAGCGTCGGCGTTGTCGGCGAGGTTCGCGGTTCCGATCTCTATGAGACAGACTATATCGGTTCTTCGATTCAGAGCTGCCTTGAGGAAAGAGCAGCGTCCTTCAGCTCGGAAGAGGATCGCGATCGTTTTACAGAGCGCTTCTCCCGTGAGGCGCTATTGCTGCGCTATGAACAGGGGGATACGAGCGCGGTCTTCACCGGCTTTTGCAGGCGTGCCTCGGGTAAGCAATGCATCGTCCGCTTCTCCGCAAACATATCAACGGAACCTGTGCATGGCGATAAGATTCTCTTTCTAACCGAAACGGAGTCCAAGCTGGAGCCGGTTCTCAATGTTTTGAAGGAGAAGATCCTTGCTCAGCAATTTGAGCTGATCTTCTTTATCATCGGCGGGCATTACAGTCTGGTGCTGGATAATTCGCAGGCCGGGCGCTCTTCAGCCTTTCTCCCAAAGAGTAAAGAGGGATTGTACGCAGATTTTCTGCGGAAATGCGTCATGCCCCTCGCCTCAGAGAATGCACACAGCCGGAAGGCCATCGAGGAGACACTCTGCCTGAGCACGGTTTCCCGAAGGCTGGAGAAGAGCAACTCCTATGTATTTGAGCTGACCTGCGCCGCAGAAGGGGAGACCTTCCTGAAGCATTTCAGTTACTATGCGGTCGATCCCGATTCCGGCTTCTATCTACTGCTGGTCTCTGACGTACGCGAACCGGGCTGAAGAACGAAAAGTCTGTTCCAGATGATCGAAGAAGGGCGTTTTTCGTTATGAAATCAATAAGAACTAAAACAACCTTCCTGATGGTGTCCATCCTTGTGATCGCGATGACCGTCGCGACAACGCTGGGCGAGATCGCAATCCAAAACATTGGCAACAGCGATTCCGAACAGATGCTCCAACTGCAGTGCGAGGCTGGGGAGAAGAAGTTGGATTCTTACTTCATCAGCGTGGAACAGTCGGTCGAGATTGTTTCCGCTTATGTTGAGTCTGATTTGGAGACGATGCCGGACAGATCGCTTGAGGAGCATCTGGAGCATGTCAAGGGCATCTTCACCCGGCTGACCGAGAAAACAAGCGGAGTTTTGACCTATTACTACCGCATTGACCCCGCCGTATCCGATACCGCCAAGGGGTTCTGGTTCGTAGATTCGGAGAAGGACGGCTTTCAGGAGCATGAGGTAACAGACATCTCCCTCTATGACACGGATAATACCTCTCAACTTGTGTGGTTTACGGTTCCCAAAGTCACAGGCTCATCAATTTGGCTCCCGCCCTACATCACAGAGAACCTCAATGTGCGCGTGATCTCCTATAATACGCCGATTTATCGCAACAACGAATTCATCGGCGTGATAGGAATTGAGATCGACTACGCCACGCTCGCCCAGCAGGTTGACAGTATCCGCCTCTATCAAAGCGGCTACGCCTTCTTAACAGACGAGGAAAACAACATCATCTATCACCCGCACATGGATGTGACGACGATGGAACCGAAGCCCAAAGGGCCTGGCACCTTAAGCTCCTCCGGCGTGGTGCGCTACAAAGTCCGGGGCGTAGAGATGCAGGCGCGGTGCATGCCGCTGAACAACGGGATGATTCTGAATGTTACCGTACCGGTTTCGGAGATACACGCAGGCTGGCATGGTTGGGTCAGACAAATCTTCATTGTATCCCTGGCTCTTCTGGGCGTCTTTATCATCATAACCCTGCAGTTTACAGAACGGATTACCAAGCCGCTGCATCAGCTCACCATGATGGCCGAGGAAGTCAATGCCGGCAACTACGAGTTGCAAATGGACTGCAAGGGGAATGATGAGGTTGCCGTTTTAACACGGGCGTTCAATCAGTTGATTGCACATCTCAAAACATACATTACCGATCTCAATAACCTTGCCTACTCCGACGCGCTGACTTCTGTGCACAACAAAGGCGCATTCAACCTGTACTTACATAAGCTGCAGAACGAACTGACGGAGGAGTTGGAGTCGTCGGACAAATTTGCCATTGTTGTGTTCGACTGCAACGGTCTCAAAACGATCAACGATCAGGAGGGACACGATAAGGGCGATCTCTATCTGCGCTCGTCCTGTGCACTGATTTGCGATGTGTTTCGTCACAGCCCGGTATTTCGCATCGGCGGCGATGAGTTTGTCACCATCCTGCAGCGCAGCGACTATGAGCATCGCGAGGAGTTGTTGGTCGAGTTTGACGTAAGATGCGCCGAGACCCGTGAAAAAAACCACTATCGCTGGGATCAACTGGATGTTGCCAGAGGAATGGCTGTCTATTCTTCGGAGAAGGACATTTCCGTTAGCGACGTCGTTCGCCGCGCGGACGATCTGATGTACATAAATAAAAGGACGAGAAAACGCTGCGCCGCAAGCGGAACGATAGCGACTCAGATGTATAACAAACGATACTGAATTTTCGGTTTTTCACTACGCTTTCGCAAATAGACAGAATAGGAGGAAACGCACATGGAAGACTTCAAGTTTCACAAGGTGTTGACACCGCTGCAGGCCTGGTCCTATTCCTACGGATGTCTGCTGGGTTGGGGCGGCTTCGTTATGACGGCGACCGTGTTTCTGCCGCAGGGTGGCGTAATAGGTTCGCTGCTCGCGTTCGGAGTAGGGGCGGTGTTCATCGCGCTTATCGCCATGAACTACCATTACATTACTTCGTTATGCCCTGGTACCGGGGGAATTTTCTATCTCCTGCAAAACACCATGGGGCGCGGTCATGCCTTTGCGGCCTCCTGGGGGATCTGCTTTGCGCATTTGTTGATTATCCCGCTCAACGCGAGAGCGCTGGCACGTATGGTTCGCGCATTGCTGCTGGAGTATGCACACATCGAATTCCATATGCATCTGTTTGGACTGAACGTACTGCTGGTAGATTTCATCATAATCGCCATTGCTTTTGCTTCTTCCGCTTACATTAACTCCAAGGGGATCCGCATCAGTGCCAGGATACAAACTATTTTCGCGCTTATCATGGCAATCGGAATTACACTGCTCTTCTTCATGGCAATTTTCTCCGGCGTGGACATCCGGCAAAAACTCAGCCCAGCCTTTTTTCCGGGCCGAAAAGCGCTGGAATCCTTCATGCTGATCTTCATTATGATCCCTTGGGCCTTTGTCGGCTTCGATTCCGTCCCGGCTCTCTCGCGTGAAGCAGCTTTTCCAAAAAAGAAGCTGGGCAGGATCATGGTCTGGGCTGTGGGGATCGGAGCATTCGGTTATATGGCCAATATCGTTATCACGCTTTTGGGCGCCCCAGAACCTTGGCCAATCTATGTACGCAACATGGGCAAAGGCCTGGATAGCATCGCCGTGGTAGCGTCCGCGCGCAGATTGTTCGGGACTCCCGGCCTTGTGATTTCTCTCATTACTCTTTTGGCGGCAATCCTGACCGGTGTAAACGGCAGTGTCGCAAACGTCAGCCGTCTGGTTTACACCATGTCGCGCAGCAACTCCCTCTTCCCGATCCTTGGAAAGACCAACAATAATGGCGTCCCTGCGATGGCCATTAATTTTGCGGTGGTCGCTTCTTTTGTGCTGGTGCTCATCTCCACAACCTTTAATACAATGGAAATGGTCGCCTCGATTTGCACCGCCTTCGGCTATGGCTACTGCTCACTTTCCGCCCTGCTGAATGCCAGAAAGCGGCATGATAAGCGTTATCTGCTGAGTGGAGCGGCGGGGCTGCTTGCCTGTTCGATCTGGCTCGTTTTTCTGAGTTTTCCGATCCTTTCTACGGAATCCGTGATGGGTGTGAAAATGTATGTCAGCCTTGCGGCTTGGGTGTTTATCGGGATCTGGGGCTACGCTATTACCTGTCGGAAGCCTGATACCATTTTGGATTTTGATTAATTCCGGCAGGTATCCAAAACAGAGATAGAGAGGGGAGTGCACATGCATCGGCGCGGCGAAGACAATGCCTTGCGGCATATAGATTTTGTTATCATTGATATTTTCCTGATGCAGCTGAGCTTTATGTTCATGTATTGGGTGACTGGACACAGCGGATCGATTTATGTAAACCAT
The DNA here is from genome assembly GCA_905233785.1 of uncultured Oscillospiraceae bacterium. Classification (GTDB taxonomy): domain Bacteria; phylum Bacillota; class Clostridia; order Oscillospirales; family Oscillospiraceae; genus Limivicinus. The sequence continues at coordinate 554 of CAJOCV010000034.1, read as the reverse complement.
TCCTACCATGTACAGGCGATCATCTTCTTCAGCGGTCAGATGGCGCTGGGGCTGTTTTCGGATAACTACAACGGCATTTTGCAGCGTGATCTCCACGAAGAGTTTATAGTTATGCTGCGTTACTCGGCGGAAATCTGGCTGCTTTGCGGACTCTTTGTATTGCTTGCGGACATCCAGGCCGATATATTGGAGCTGCTGATTGCGACGCTGTTCTATTTTGACCTTGGCTTTTTCGGTCGCCAGCTGTATAAGCACTTTCGCTTGACGCATATCAGGGACAGGCGGCAGGTTCTGGTGGTTACCTCCAGCGATCAGGTCAGAAATGTGATATTAAGAATCCGCCACGGCGGCGCTGCCATCGACCATGAGATCGTGGGCATTTGCCTGACGGATAATGCCGATCTCAGGCAGTTTGAAGACCTTCACATCCCGTTTTTGTATATCTCTGATCCTAACCTGCTCTCCACGCTCACAACCTGGTGGATCGACGATGTGTTCCTGCTTGGTACGGAGAAGGGAGGATACCCCAAGGAGCTGATGGAGATCTTTCTCAC
>CAJOCV010000033.1 GCA_905233785.1 uncultured Oscillospiraceae bacterium | reverse complement strand
ATACTGATACCCGATAGAAAGTAGACAAAGATTTGCGAGGCAGAATTGCGCCAGACAAGACGGGCTCCGCAGAGCATAATGGAGATATATGGTCAAGGAGCCCAACGCAGTATGGCACAATTCTGGCCGCAAAGATTGTCTTGTTTTTATTGGGTATCAGTATTATTCCCAGCAATTCGCGGAGAAACAATCCGAGCATCCCTGCCGCAGAATGTCAAATGAGCGCTAAAAGAACAGATTACGCTGTTTCTGTTGTACCCAGGCAGCGTTTGAGATATTCTTCTGCTAAAATATACCCGGAGTGTCTCAATATCTTCTCTATCGGGAAGATTGTTATTTGAAAAAGAAGAAGCTTCGTTATAAGATTACAATACAGTGTTTTATAGAACCTTAACATCTCGGAAAAGAGGGTGAAGGAATGCTGAGGATCGGGATCCTTGAAGATGAAAAGGCGCGCAGCGATGAGCTGATGGGCTTCCTGGAGCGGTACAAAAACGAGCACGGAAGCTTTTCCTATTCTGTCAAGGTCTACGAAACGGGCGGCAAGCTGCTTTTCGACTATAAGCAGGACTATGACCTGCTCTTCCTGGATATCCGCCTGCCGGATATGCTGGGCATCGATGCGGCACGGGAGATCCGCAAGATCGATCCCAATGTGATGATCGTTTTTGTTACGAGCCTCACCCAGTACGCCATCGACGGCTATGAGGTGAACGCCTTTGATTATATCCTCAAGCCTTTGATGTATCAGCCCTTTGCGCTGAAGCTCACGCGCATTTTGAATATCCTCAATCGTGCCAGTGCAAAAAAAATGCTGACGCTGAAGACCAAACAGCTCACCTTCCGCCTGGACGCGGACGTCATCCTCTATGTGGAGGTGAGCGGCCACGACCTGATTTTCCACACGTTAGAGAGGGAATACCGTATTTGGGGGACCCTCTCCAAAATCGAGCAGGACCTGGAGGGCGGGAGCTTTTCCCGCTGCAACGCCTGCTATCTGGTCAATCTCAAATATGTGGAGCAGGTGAAGGGCCTGACGGTCAGCGTGGGGGGCCATGAACTCAGCATCAGCAGAAACCGCCGCAAAGAGTTCCTGGAGGAGCTTGCGCGCTATAAGGGAGGGAGCTTCTGATGTACCATACGCCGGAATGGTATGCCCGCCTGCGGGACGTGGGCATGCTGTGGCAATCCCTGGGCGGCGTCGCGATGTTCTGGGCAGGCGTGCCGAAGAGGCAGCACTGGCGCTGGCTTTTCGCACTGTATGCGCTGGTCTCAGCGGCGCTCCTCCTGCTTTCGAGGACGCACGGGCTGCTGTTTCTGGAGCAGGGAAGCAACGTCTACATCGTCTACTGCCTCTCCGTGCTGCTGGTGCTGGTCTGCTGCAGAGTCTCCCCCTGGGCGGCGCTGATGGTCGGCTCCAGCGGCTTTCTGGCGCAGCAGATCTGCGGCTCGCTGGAACTCACCTTTCGCAGCATTCCCGCCATAGGCGCCTTATTTGATTACAGCGGCGCCATCGTCCTGCTGGACATCCTCTTCTTCTCCGCCGGTTATTATGTGATCTGGCGCACATATCACGACAAGGTTTTCATGGAGAAGGAGGAGCTTTCCAGCCTGCAGATGGCCGTATTCTCGATCCTTGCCCTGATGTTCAGCCTGGGCTTTTATACCGTCAATCAGTATGTCCGGGGCTGGGAGCATTTTTCGCCGATCGAGCTGACCATCAACTCTCTCTACAGCGCCATCGGCTCCTTCTTCCTGCTTCTGATGCAGTATGACTATATCAAGCGGCAGCGTCTGAACAGCGATGTCAACGCCATGAAATCCATGCTGCACATTCAGAAGGTGCAGTGGCAGCAGGGGAAAGAGTACACGGAGCTGGTCAACGAAAAGTATCACGATCTCAAGAAAATCATCAACAGCTTCCGGGGGGAGATCGATCCCAACATGCTCAGCAGGCTCAGCGACGCCATCGAGGCCTATGACGATCAGGTCCGGACAGGCAACAGCGCCGTGGACATCGTGCTCACCGAGGCGCGGGAGCTGTGCCGCCGTCGGCGGATCCAGTTTACCTGCTATGTAAATGGCGCCGATCTGGACTTTATGGAGGAGCTGGATCTGTACGCCTTCCTGAAAAACACCGTGGACAATGCCGTGGACGCGGTGGACAGGCTCCCGGAGGGCCGGGAGAGATTCATCTCGCTGACCGCGCGGAACGAAGGCGGGATCCTTACGCTGCACGAGGAAAACCCCTGTGTGGATGTGGTGTTTGAAAACGGCATTCCCCAATCCCAGCAGGACCCGGATTACCACGGCTTCGGCATGAAGAGCATGATCCGGATCGCGGCCAAATACGGCGGCACCGTCAGCGCCAGCGAAAAGGACGGGGTCTTCTATCTCGACGCCATTTTTATGCCGGAGTAATGCCAGATGGGCGCTAAAAAAGCAGATTACGCTGTTTCTGTTGTACAGAAGCAGCGTTTTTTATATTCTCTGAGCAAGGAGAAACCCTAAGGCAACACCGCACAATACGCCTGCGGCATCTTCCGGAAAAACCGCGCCCTGATTTCGTCACTTTTTCTTGCAATACACAAAGTATTCCTGCGCAAAAGTGCCATCATCAGAACTCGGTTTTTCTCGGAATCTGCTCTTGCCGCATTATGCGGTATTGCCCTAACAGAATAGAGGATATGGAGGAACCTCAAATGAAAAAGCCGCTTGTTTCTCTGGGCCTTGCGCTCTGTCTGCTGCTGAGCTGCTTTGCGCTTGCCGCCTGCGGCGGCGCGGCGCCGAAGCAGACTTCCCAGCAGACCCACACGCATAACTTCGTCAACGGCGTGTGCCCGGACGATGGGACCTACGAGACGCCCTTCCGCCTGAAGGGCAAGCTCACCGATGAGCAGAGGGCCGCTCCCGCCCAGGTGGGCACCATCGAGGAGCTGAGCTACACCACCCGCTCCTATTACCTCGAATCTCTGCCCGAAAACGCCGGGAAAGAGATCGAACTGACCAAGACCGCTCTGGTCTATCTCCCCGCGGGCTACGACCCTTCCCGGCAGTACGACGTGATGTATCTGCTCCACGGCACGGGCGAGGATGAGAAATGCTGGCTGACCTTCAAGGGCAAGGACGTGATCAACGTTCTGGAGAACATGGTTGCCCAGGGGCTCTGCAAGCCGGTCATCCTGGTCACCCCCACCTGGTACTCTCCCGAGACGGCCTACACCACCCAGGAGGAGTACAACGCCGATCCCAACCCTGACGGCTGGACCAGTGCCTTCGGCGCAGAACTGAGAAATGATCTGATTCCCGCGGTGGAAGCCAAGTATTCCACCTATGCAGGCGGCGACACCAGCCCCGAGAAGCTCATTGAGACCCGCGAGCACCGCGCCTTCTGCGGCGTTTCCCGCGGCAGTATGACCGTCATGAAATCCGGCCTGATGCAGAACCTGGACTACATCTCCTATTTCGGCAACTTCTCCGGCGTCTGGACTGAGGTGAGCGAGCTGAAGGCTGCACTGACCGATCCCGCTTTCGATTCCTATCCCATCGGCTACTGGTACAACGGCACGGGCGATGCCGACACAGTCGGCGGCGCTAACGAGCACCACCCCGTCTTCTTTGAAGGGGCTATCAAGGAAATGCCCGACAAACTCACAAATGGCGTGAATGCCGCTATGATCGTAAAGAAAACCTCCGGCCATGACTACAACGCATGGCTCTCGGACTTCTACAACGTGATGCTGGTGTTCTACAAGTAAGAAGGAGTAAGAAAGATGAAAAAGAAAGCATCCAAGCTTTGGACCATTCTCCTCTGCGTTACACTGGCCCTTGCGATCCTGCTGACCAGCGCGGTTTTCGTGGAAAAGCGTTTCCAGGACACCATCAACTGGGCAATGGGCATCAAGGCCACGGAGTCCAAGGGATCCGGCAGTGTGAAGTTCTCCTCGGAATTCACCAAAAAGGACGCCGAGGGCAATACGCTTCTCAATGAAAACGGAAAAGAAGTCTATGACGACCAGGCTCTGATGGCAGAGGGTGACCGTGTTGTCCAGGAAGTGGCCAAAGAAGGCTTCGTCCTGCTGAAGAACAACGGCGCGCTGCCTCTCGATCAGGGCGTTAGCGTGGCGCTTTTCGGCACAGCATCCAAAACGGTTGTGACCTCTGGCACCGGCTCGGGTCAGACCGGCGGCAACGGCGCCACATTTGCCTCCGCGCTGAAAGCCTCTGGCTTCGATGTGAACGAGGCGAGCCAGGACTTCTACCTGAACGGCGCCGGCAAGAACTACAACAGCGCTGTTCCTCCCATGACTGCAACCACTCCCTTCACCATCGGTGAGGTTCCCTGGGATGTGTTTTCCTCCGACAGCTCCTTTTCGAAGATGACCGACTGCGACGTGGCCGTAGTGGTCTTTGCCAGAAACTCCGGCGAGGGCTATGACATCTGCTCCGGCGTTTCTACCGTTGGCCCCGAGGGCAACGAGATCCTCTGCACCGACGCGCTGAGCGTGGCGGACGGCAGCAAGACCGGCAACAACTACCTGGAGCTCAACAAGGCCGAGCGCGATCTGCTTCGCGGCCTCAAGGCTTTGAAGGACGAGGGCAAGATTCAGAAGATCGTGGTCCTTCTGAACACCAGCAACGTCATGCAGGTCGACTTCCTGAACCCGACTGTGGATGACGAATACGGCGTTGACGCCGCTCTGTGGCTTGGCGCCACCGGCCAGTCCGGCGTCGAGGTTGTCGGCGAGATCCTCAACGGCACGGTCAACCCCTCCGGCAAGCTGGCGGACACCATCTGCTATGACATCCTCCGTGAGCCCTCCATCTACAACTTTGGCACCAACATCTACGGCCGCTGGGTCGAAGACGGCTACGCCGCCCTCTCCGCCAAGGAATCCGGCGACGCGGAGCTCAGCCAGAAGTTCTACAACGTGTACCGCGAGGGCATCTACGTCGGCTACCGCTACTATGAGACCCGCTACGAGGACTTCGTCCTCGGCAACACCGACGACTTTGCCTATTCTGACATCGTGGCCCGCTCCTTTGGCGAAGGCCTGTCTTATACGAAGTTTGCCTTTTCCGATTTCCAGGTCACGGAAGAGGGCGACGGCTTTGCCGTGACGGTCACAGTCAAGAACGTGGGAGACATGGCCGGCAAAGAGGTCGTGCAGGTCTATGCCCAGTCGCCTTACACCCAGTATGACCGTGACAACGGCATTGAGAAAGCGTCCGTCCAGCTCATGGGCTTTGGCAAGACCGATCTTCTCCAGCCGGGTGAGAGCCAGACCGTGACCGTGCGCTTTGAAAAGCGCAATCTTGCAAGCTATGACGCGGTGAACGCCAAAACCTATATCCTCGACGCGGGAGAGTATTACATCACCGTTGCCGAAGGCGCTCATGATGCGGTGAACCATATCCTCACCGAGAAGAACGCCGACGCGGAAAAGATGATCCCCGCCCAGACCACCTATGAGACCGCTGAAAGTCTCACCTACAAGTTTACCCAGGACGCGCTCGACAGCACCAGCTACTCCACCTCCGCCGAGACCGGCGCCGCGATCACCAACCTCTTCGAGGAGACTGACATCAATCTCTTTGACGGCGGCGCGCAGGCAGTCAGCTACGTAACGCGCAGCGACTGGAGAGGCTCCTTTGATGACAGCTCTGTGGAAACGATGCTGCAGAGCAAAATCTCCCTCAACGCGACCGACGCCATTTATCAGGGTCTGATCAACGAGCAGTTTGAAAAGCCCGAGGGCGCCGACCAGGTCAAGATGCCCACCATGAAGGCCGAAAACGGCCTGGTTCTGGCGGACTTCGTGGGTGTGGGCCGGGATGAGGCCATCACCAAGCACGGCAAGGAGTGGACATTTGACGATCTGCTCGACCAGATGAACTTCGTCGAGATGCGAAGCCTCATCCTCCTTGGGCAGCACAACACCAAGAATGTTGCCTCCATTGCCAAACCCGCCACCAGCGACCAGAACGGTCCCTGCGGCTTCGCTTCTACCTTCGTCTCCGGCGGCTCCGGCACAGCCTTCCCGTCCTCCACGCTGAGAGCTACCACCTGGAACAAGGATCTGACCCACCGCGTCGGTGAGATCATCGGCGAGGACGGCCTGCACTCCGGCTCCAACGGCCTGTACGGCCCCGGCGCCAACATCCACCGCAACGCCTTCTGCGGCAGAAACTACGAGTATTACTCCGAAGACCCCATCCTCTCCTCCCTGATCGGTACCGAGGAATGCCAGGGTATCCAGTCCAGAGGCATCATCGTGTACGAGAAGCATTTTGCCCTGAACGATTCCGAATCCCATCGTGAGGGCGTCGGTACCTGGGCAAACGAGCAGGCTATCCGCGAGATCTATCTGACGGCTTTCCATCAGATCCTCTCCAAGGACGGAGGCAATGCCCACGCCATTATGACCGGCTTCAACCGGCTCGGCACCACCTGGACCGGTGACAGCATCAACCTGATCGAGAAGGTTGCCCGCGGCGAATGGGGCTTCGACGGCTTCTCCTGCACCGACATGGACAACGGCCCCACCGGCTTCATGTTCGCACCTCGTGCGGTCTGCACCGGCACCGACATCTATGACGGGCCGGATAACCCCTCTCATCCCAGAACCCCCCAGCTCAACGAGTACAAGGAAGACCCCTACGTGGTCTCCTGCATGAGAGAGTCCGCCGCACGCATCATTTACGCTGTCGGTCAGTCTGCTGCCATGAACGGCATCGGTTCTGACTCGGAGATCGTGGAGGTCACGCCCTGGTACATGACGCTGACGATCGCGCTGGCTGCCCTCATGGGCGTGCTGGCCGTTGGCTCTGCCGTCATGCTGGTGTGCAACAAGAAGAAAAAGTCCTGATAAGACCCGCGCGATAGAGCACGGTGCTTATACAACGCGAACACTCGGTTATGGTGGTAGCCGAAAAACAAAAACGAGTAATTGAAAGGAAAAAGAAAAATGAAAAAGTATGTTTCCCTCGGCCTGATTCTTGTGATGATCCTCTCCTGCGCCGCTCTCGCCGGCTGCGGCTCCGCTCCTGCAAAGTATGATACCCAGACCTATACCCGCTCCTATGCCTACTACGAAGAGGGCCGTGAGGGCGACGTCATCGACGCTGTCGTGTGCGACCTGACCTTCGTGTCCGAGACCGAGTACCTCTACACCGAGACCACTGTTATCGCCCACGTCGGCGCTGGCAAGCAGGTCACCAACTGGACCTACACCTTCCGCGGCACCTACACCGCCGGTGCTGTCGATGAGGACGAGATGACCAAGGAAATCACCCTCGCTGCTCCCACCTCCGGCTCCATGGTCATGAACGGCGCTCTGACCACCTCTGCCGAGGATCCCGAGATCCTGGCCTACAGCTTCCCCCTGAGCATCACCGCCAACTACGGCAACAACACCTTCGTTGCCCCCGAAGCCTGAAACCTGTTATCTCTGTGGGAGGGGAGAACACCACCAGCTCTCTTCCTCCCACGATCCCCTAAAGGGCCGACCGCTGGTCTGCCCTTTTTTGATACTACAGAGCGATCAACTATTACCACTCTCTGAATACCTTTTTCCGGTGAACCTCGGGAAGAGGAAGTTGGAGCAAGAATATGAAATCTGTACTGTTCCATTCCGCCCAATTGAATAGCGATGTCGGGAAAGCTCAGTATCCGTCTGAGCGATATGGCAGTGCATTGGATAAGCTCTTGAAGAGCAGCTTATTGTGCTGCGCCGACGAAGGGATTCGACTGAATTATCTGGTCAACAGTGCCGATTTCGGTTTCATGCGCCTCATGGACCTGTGTTCCTTGTTCAATTCCGCCATTTCCCAGGCGGCAGAGACGGTTGAGATCATGGAAGATCCGGAGAAAAAACTCATCGACATTGTCTCTGAGCGAAAAGGAGACTTGATCAACATCCATATCTGCAACTATTTCAGCGGAGATGTGATCTTTCAAAACGGCTTTCCGCAGATCGGCAGATCTGAGCGGAAAACCCTTGCCATGAGAGACATGAAGCAAATCGCTCAGAAATACGGCGGAGGCATTAACGCCGCCACGGCGGGGGATGTGTTCGTGCTCGACATCTACCTGATGCGCAACTGAGATGCTCTGCGAAGAAGGTTCGGGTCATGTATATTCGTACTCCCGCAGAGACCCTGCGGGAGTATGGTCTAAACGGAGGAAAACATGCGTACCTGTATCAACAGCCTGCCGCATTTCTTCCGGGAGTATTGATCCGGATCACGGAGAAACGCCTTTGCTTCTCACCCTCCGGACAAAGAGCGAAAAAAGGATATTCTAACGGCGGGAGGATCGCATTTGCGATCCTCCCGCCGTCGGCTTTTGTCATACTGAGGCTATGTAATTAGTAGTAAATCGGTAGTAAAAATCAGAACAAACCGTGACTTTTCGTGGTGAAACGGCGCAAAAGGGGGCTGGTTTGTGCCGTGCCGTGGCAAACGAGATGTTTCTTCAATTCAATTCTGACCTTTTCCAAGTCGCTGCATGTCAGCAGTGGAATGAGAGCGTTGATTTCATCAATACCTCTATCCCACCATTTGAATCGCAGCATGAGGTCAATCAGTTCATCATCAAAGCGCTTCCGCAAGACTTTAGCCGGGTTCCCGACTACAATGGTATAGGGATCAACATCACTGCCGACAACGCTGTTGGCACCAATAATCGCTCCGTCACCGATGCGAACACCAGGAAGGATCACAGCATTCTGACCGATCCATACATCATTACCGATCACAGTATCGCCTTTGAACGGCATATCCGATGGAGCGGGCGGCTCCATATCCCATCCTTCAAGCGTGTAGAACGGGAATGTAGATACGGCGTTCATCTGGTGATTTGCATCATTCATTACAAACTCAGTACCAGCCGCAATCTGACAGAACTTTCCGATGATGAGTTTGTCCCTGCTCCACGGATAAAAGTGTGTTACATGACGCTCAAATTCCGCGTCTGCGATATAGGTGAAATCTCCAACGAGAATGTTGGGATTCGTGATCGTTGGCTTTACATAGATTTCTTTGTCATATCCCATGATCGGGTGGACCATATTCGGGTCAGGTCTTTTTCCATTTTTCATATGCGTTTCTCTCCCTAAACCTCGAATCGTCGAAATCTCCCGTCACGCCCGCAACATTAAGCAGTTTATTATACCTCATATAGAAATCCGGCTGTAACGGCCATGATTCATAATACCCTCAACTTTGTATTTACACTTTCCATCGACCGGGCTTCCGTCAGCATTCGATCATTGTTATGAGTTATGGGCGCCTTTTATGATCGGGTCAGGAGCCGGGGGGCTTACTCCGTCGGATGCGACAGCAGATAATCTGTCAGACCCGGTACAAAGAGGCTCTTTCTGCCAAGACCCGGCGTTCTGAATATATATGCTGTGCCGTCGTAGTCGTCATAGTTGGGGAAGGCGGCCTTGAAAACGGCGTCCGAATGTTCGTTGACCGGCACGATATAGTCTATCTTTTCGCCGTTTTCGCGGATGCCCACGGAAGCGTACATCAGATCCACGTCTCTTGTCTTGAAGCCCTCCGGCAGGATAGCTTTCATCCTTGTGGACAGCTCCTGCGATGTGGGCTCGTCTATGGAATTCAGGATCGCTATGCCAAACTTGACGCCGCCGGCCTCGTACTCTTTGTAATCCAGGAACAGTATCTCCAGATCGGTCATACCGTCATACGAAAGGGATTCCCTGTGAAGGATGTCGTACAGGGCGTCTACATCGTCTATGCCTGCTATTTTTGCAAGCGCGGGGACGGCCTTTTTGTCGGCTTCCGTAACAGTAGATGCTGTCAGATTGCCGGTGTCGGACAGCACGGCGCCAAGGAGCAGCGTGGCGGTCTGTTTGTCTATATCAAGACCGTAGTTCAGGTAGCTGAGCCAAATGATGGTGGCTGTGGCGCCTATGGGTCTTGCGTCGTAGAGTACCTGCCGGCCGGTGCTTACGCTGCCTATGCCGTGGTGGTCTATGATGCCCACCAAGTTGGCATCAGGCAGACCTGCAGTGGCCTGCAGGTACTCGCTGTGGTCTACCAGAAAAATGTTTGCGCCGGAGGCGTCTTCGAGTATGGGCGGAACCTCGGCTCCGGCCAGTTTTAATATGTATTTGGATTCGTTGTTGGGGGCTCCGTTGGCTGCGGCCTGGGCATTGTAGCCAAGAAGCTGCAGGAGCCTGGCGTATGCTATGGCGCTGCAGATCGTGTCTGAGTCCGGGCTCTTGTGGCCGATAACATAGATGGGGCCGTCTGTAACTTGCAGTTTTGCGATGCTTTGCCTGTTGAGCTCCTGCAAATCGGACAGACGCTGCCTGGCTTCCTGGGCTTCTCTGGTTCCTTGGGCTGCGCCCTGGGTCTTGCCGAAACAGAAGCCAGCGGCGCTTACTATGCAGAGCGCCAGCAGTATTGCTATCGTTCTGATTGCGTTGTTTTTCATAGTTAGCCTCACAAATCCCGACGTAACGAATTCTCCGTCACACTCGCAAAATTTAGTAGTTTATTATACCTCCTATCGGTGGATTTTTCAACCATGGAATCCGTAATTGATATTCTCCTCAGCTGATGATCTCACGCATCGTTTTCTGCATATTGGTACCCTATAAGGCGCTGTAAAAGATTTCCGAGGCGGATTTGCGTCCGCCGAGGCAGCGCCCGCAGGCAATGCTCAGGGAAACGCTGAATCAATTTACGCTTTGATTTCGAGAACCGAGTCAAGCAGTTTTTTCACAACCCCTTATCGCGCCCGTTCGGATCGTCTGCTCCGATCAGCGGAGAAAGCTCCGCTTCTGTTCGATCAGGTTCACAAGCAGCGCGATCACCGGAAAGACACAGCCCGCGATCCAATAGTATTTGCTCAGATGGCTTGTCGTTCCGTAGATTTCCAGGATTCCCTGAAACAGGCTTCCTGTCGTCAGCGCGGCGATCCCGGAAGCGTACAGGCATCTGCTCAGAACGCCGGGACTGCTGTGCTTTTTCGCACGTATCAGAATGCTGTACGGAAGAACGCCGCCAAGCAGCGGAAGCAGGAACGCAAGGATCATAAACAGGGAGTAGACCTGATGGCTGAAGCATTCATAAATCCCCGCAAACAGCGCGGTTCCAACGGTCGCAGCAAAATAACGGTTTCTCTCTTGTTTCATGCTCATGGCAAAGCGCCTCCTCAAATATACACGATATCCGTCACGGCTCTCTCGTCGATGCCGTGACCGCTTGTCGGCTGATTCACCACCGATCCCTGATAGACCATTGTGGAGGAACCGCCGCCGTCCAGATTGTACGCGGCCTGAACTCCCAGGCTCTGCATGAATTCCGCGAGCTCATACAGCGTCAGCCCCTCGCTCTCCTCGGTGCGGCCATCGGAAACCACAAAGACGAGATGCTTCTCTCCCAGGATGCCGATGGCGGTGCGGGGATTGCTCGCCTTCGCGCGATCCACCTCGTCGTTGGGGTCTACGATGACGCTGCCGTTTTCGACAAGCCCCGGTCCAAAGGAAAAGACCTGAACGGCGCCGTTGGCGAGAAGCTGCTGCGCGGTGATCTCCGACTCGCTGATGATTTCAAAGCTGCCGTCGGCGTAAATCACCAGATCCTCCTGCGCAGCCGCCGTATCCCGATAGAGGACACCGTTGCGGATCACATAGCCTTTTTCACGGGAGCCGTAGTTGTCGCCGTTGATTGCCAGCACCGCGCCGACCGCGGCGGCGGTATCCGAAGTGTCGGCCGTCACATTTCGCCCGTAGCTATTTTGCGCGAAGGCGGTTTTAAGCTCCGAGGCCGAGCTGAGCAGGATGTCTGCCACATAAACCGTCGTGTCATCTACCCGATACTCGGAGATCTGAATCTGCGCCGTGCTGCCGTCCGTGCTTTCACTGACGCCCGACGACCCGGCGCTTGCGCCGTATTCGTGCCCGGCGGAGTGACTTGCGGAAAGCGTTGAAGCCGCAGCGACTTCCTCATTCACGGAAGCCACGGCTTTCTCTGTGCCCTGCTCCACCGTTGCATACACGCGGGAGATAACGAAGGTGTCCATCAGGGCGTAGATGGAAAACGCGAGCAGGAGCAGGGAGAAGCAAAGGGTATATCGTTTTTGAAAGCGTTTCATGGTCGTACTCCTTTGTAAACGCTGATGAAACCGCCTGCGGCGCCTCCCGGAAAATTTGCGCCCTCATCATCAGAAGACAAATTTTCTCGGGATTCGCTCTTGCCGATTGAATCGTCGTTTACCTTTTCATTATAATGGCTGAGTCCTGTCCGGCGGGAACTGCCCCGGGCTTCAGCGCGGCGTCGCCATCTTTCCGCATCCTGTCCGCGAAGCTTGCTTCCGCTTCTCCGCGCTCCCGCGGGAAAAAGCCCGCCGAGCCTGGGCGGCTTTCCGGGTCGGCTGACGGAACAGCGCAGGCATCATGGGGCATCGCCTTGTTTGTTGAAGCGCGGCAGCGAAGGCGGATTCGCGAAGTCAAAAGCGGCTCAGCCGTCTGTGATGCTACTTTAGCAGAGAAAGCTTAAGGATACCTAAGGCAGCACCGCACAATCCGTCATCGGCGCCTTTCGGAAAAACTGCGCTCTGATTTCGTCACTTTTTCTTGCAATAC
>CAJOCV010000032.1 GCA_905233785.1 uncultured Oscillospiraceae bacterium | reverse complement strand
GTATAAATTGTGCAATATACTCCGGATTTCTGTCTGAAAACTAAATTCTGAAAACTGAAAACTGGGGCTGTGAAAAAACGAAGTTTTTTCACAGCCCCGTATTATACCGTTCCGCCGCCCGCACCGTCTCGCACAGGTAGCGCATGACCTCCACGGGGTACTCGCCCACAGCGGTCTCGCCCGTCACCATGACGGAGGATGCGCCGTCGAGCACGGCGTTTGCGATGTCGCTGACCTCGGCGCGGGTCGGGACAGGGCTGTGCTCCATGGAGGCGAGCATCTGCGTGACCACCATGAAGGGGATGCCCCGCTCGCGGCAGCGCGCGCTGATGCGCTTTTGCAGCACCGGCAAGTCCCAGAGAGGCACGGCATTCCCAAGGTCGCCGCGGGCGATGACGATCTCGTCGGCGGCGTCCATCAGGCTCTCAAGCTGCCCAACGCCCGCAAGGCTCTCGATCTTCGCAAAAAGCCGCACGCCATCCGGCAGCGCGGCGCGCACCTGCTCCAAGTCGTTCCGGTCGCGCACGAAGGGCTGCATCACGCCCGTCACGCCATACTCCGCTGCCGCGGCGAGATTCTGCCGATCCGCTTCCGTCAGCGCGGGCAGGCGGATCTCCTTTCCCGGCAGCGCCGCGCTCTTGCGGCTGTGAAGAACGCCGCCGCGCACGACCTTTGCCGTGTCCGCCGTCTCACAGCGCAGCAGCAGCTTCCCATCGTCCAGCAGCAGCTCCTGCCCCCGCTCGAGCACCGCGCGCACCGCCTCCGGCAAGCGCAGGCTTTCGAGTCGGCACAGCGACCCCGTTTCCAGCGGCAGAGGCTCGGCGAGCCTGCCCACGCGAATCTCCGGCCCCTGCATATCAATCAGGAGCTTGGGCTTCGCGCCCGCCCGCGCCGCCGCAAGCTTGAGCGCCTCCAGCATCCGCGCGCTCTCCGGCAGCGTCACATGGCTCAGATTCAGCCGTACCCCGCTCATGCCGAGGCGCAGCATCCGCTCCAAAGTATCCGCGTCCGCGCAGCGCGGCCCCAGGGTTCCGTAAATATCCATCATGCTTTTCCTGTCCTGTTCCTGATTCACTGGCCACTGACCACTGGCCACTGACCACTGACCACTGACCACTATTCCCCGATCATCGCCATCGCGGCGGCATACCAGTAGGGGCCGATCGCCACGAAAACAAGCTGTTCGGCGTTGCGCTCGGTGGAGCTCACATCCTCCGCCCAGGTGCTCGCCGTTTTATCCTGGCTGAATTCCACCGTACAGGTGTAGCACGCGCCGCCGATGCGGTGGAGATTGTCAAGGCGTATTTCACGCCCTTCCACGGTGCTGTTTGCCGCCCACTGCATCGTAGCGGTGGACTGGGCAATATACGTGCGAAGCTGTGAGCCGCCCAGCGTCGCGTTGAGCAGCCTGTGATAGAGGGAAGCGTCAAAGGCTCTGGTGGTGTAGTCCATGTACGCGCCAAAGTAGCTCTCGGCGAGTTGGCGAAGGTGGTCAAGCTCCTGCCGCTGCGTCTCGTCCGCGGCCGTGTCCGAGGGGTGGAAGAAATGATAGACCGTCTCCCCGCTCCGAATCGGCGTAAGCTGCCTTCCCTCCCGGTCATAAGCCAGCACCTCCGGCACGGTATAGAGGCCGGTAAAGCGGTAGACATTGGTCTTGTAGGCGGCCTCGCCGGTGTAAGCCTCCAGCCCCTCCAAAAGCGCAAAGGAGCTTTCGCTCACATCGCTCTTCTTCAGCTCCGCGCCGCCCACGGTGACGCGAATGTCCTCCGGCGCGACGACCGTGAGGCTGCCTGTCGGCTCCGGCGCCGCGTGATAGTACAAGGTATCCCCGCGCTGCTCGGCGGCAAGCTCCCGCCCGTCGGCCGTAACATGGATCTCGCCGTACAGCGGGGACACCTTGTAGCGCACGAGCCGCGGCGCCTCGTCCATCCGGCTCTCGATGTCGCTCAGGTTTTCGAGCTTCACCGCCTTTTCGGCGATGCAGTCATCTCCCAGCGGGTGACCGTTGAGGCAGAGCTCCTGACCCGCGAAGGCCGTGACCTCCACGGTGGCAGAGCGCAGATTTTTCGTGATGTCCCCGGTGCTGACGCGCGTCAGCTTCCAGGTATGCCGCCCGAAGGGCAGGCGTTTGTCGCTGCTCGTCAGCTCCACGCGCGCGAGATTGGAGGCGCCGGAGCGGACATAGAAGACCGCGCGCTCGCCGTCGCTGCCGCTCTTCTCGCTGCGGTATGTAAGCGGCTCCGTGGTGGTCAGCGAGGCGCGGTAGGCCGCGAAGAGCGCGCCCGCGTCCTCATACTCGCTCACGGTGAAGTCCGGGTTCTCGGCGGCCTTGTCGAGCCAGTCCTCCGCGCTCATCAGCTCCATCAGCTCGTCCATGCGCGTCTCCGGGCGCGTGACCTCATAGATGCCGAGATACTGATAGAGCAGAAAGCAGCCGATCAGCCCCGCCAAAAGCAGCAGCAGCGCCCAGGCGCCCAGGAGCAGCGGCCAGAGCTTTTTCTTTGGCTTCTGCGGCGTATTGTTCCCTTCCTCAGCCATCCACGTCACCCTCTTCCATGAGTAAAAACGCCGTGGGGATGCGGCGCGGCCCCACCACGGAGGCGCAGTTGTTGATGATCTGCCCATCGTAGACCATGACGGTGGAGGAGCCGCCGTCAAGGTTGCCGGCGTTCACGGCGCCGTATTCCAGCATAATGTCGCAAATATCCTGCATGGTCGCGCCGAGGGTGCTGATGCTGCGCCCGTCGAGCACCAGAAGCAGCAGCGCCCCGTCCGAGCGCTGGCCGATGGCCGTGCGGGGGTTGACGCCGCCGCCGAGGTTTTGCTTCTGCACCTCTCCGTTTACGATCAGCGCGGAGGCCAGCCCGTCATAAGTCTCAAAGCTCACCGCCCAGCGGATGCGCTCGTCAAGCGCCTGCTGCACGGTCATAAAGCCGACGCGGAGGATGCCGTCCTCATCCAGCCCCACCACATGGAAGCCGCCCTGATGCTTGGCGCCCCAGGTCACCTCGCCGTCGTCGATCACAAGCCCCTGCGGGGTGCTGCCGTTGCCGCGGCCGCCCTCGTCGTTGAAGCCCCCGGCGTTGATGCCCGCGATGGCGCCGTAGCGCTCCACCATCTCGGTCAGCTCCCAGCCGGCGTCCCTGCCGAAGTTGTCGGAGGTGCCGAGGATGACACGCTTCGGATCGTCCACGATCAGCAGCTTTCCCTTGCACGTCCCCTCGGAGATGTCCAGCAGCTCGTATCCGGCGCCCTCGTCCTCCCCGGACTGCTCGCGCTCGGCGATGTGGATGAGAGAGGTGTTGACGCTCTTCCCCTCCGCGCTGGGGGAGCTCACGGATTTATACCGCTCCAGCTCCTCCTCGCTCAAGAAGATGCGGGCGACCCAGCGAATGGCGCTCGTCTCGCGCACGGAGCGGGTAAAGGTCTCCGTTGCCGTGGGAGAGGGTCCCTTTTCCAACACCCAGATCACGCCCAGCAGTGTAAGCGCCGCGCACAAAAGCGTCACGCCAAGAAAGCTCAGCGTATACTTGACCGGCTTCGGCAGCCCTCTTTTCGTCTCCTGTTGCAGCTTCTCGGTATCCATAACAGCTCCTGACAATTCCCAGTATCGTAACCAAATCATGTTACCATCCCCGGCGGGACTTGTCAAGAAAACGAGGAGAGAATCGGGAAAGCCGCTGTCGCCGGGGCGTGCTTTTTGTGCGTTTTATACAGGAATATCCGGTGCTTCCTGCATGATAATTCATGTGTACGACTGCTTGTCAGCGAAAACGAGCTGTGCTATACTTGAGCTAACCAAAAAATACAACATCAGGAGGTTCTTCTATGCTTACCAATGAATACCTGAAGAAGGTCTATGCCGAGGTAGAGCGGCGCGATGCGCATGAGCCTGAGTTTTTGCAGGCCGTGCGCGAGGTTTTTGAGTCTCTGGAGCTCGTCGTTGACAAGCACCCCGAGTGGGAGAAGGCCTCCCTGCTCGAGCGCTTTGTCGAGCCCGAGCGCGTGATCGAGTTTCGCGTCCCCTGGGTGGACGATCAGGGCGTTGTGCGCGTCAACCGCGGCTACCGCGTGCAGTACAACTCCGCCATCGGCCCCTACAAGGGCGGCCTGCGCTTCCACCCGAGCGTAAACCTCTCCATTATGAAATTCCTCGGCTTCGAGCAGATTTTGAAAAACTCCCTGACCACGCTGCCCATGGGCGGCGGCAAGGGCGGCTCCGACTTTGACCCCAAGGGCAAGTCCGACGCCGAGGTCATGCGCTTCTGCCAGAGCTTTATGACGGAGCTCTATCGCCACATCGGTCAGTTCACCGACACCCCCGCCGGCGACATCGGCGTGGGCGCGCGCGAGGTCGCGTATCTGTACGGGCAGTACAAGCGCATCGTGGACCGCTTCGAGGGCGGCGTGCTGACCGGCAAGGGGCTGAGCTTCGGCGGCTCCCTCGCCCGCACGCAGGCCACCGGCTACGGCCTGTGCTACTTCGCGGCCGAGGCGCTCAAATACCAGGCGAACACCGGCTACGAGGGCAAGACCGTCGTGGTCTCGGGCTCCGGCAACGTCGCGCAGTACTGCGCCGAGAAGGTCACGCAGCTCGGCGGCAAGGTCGTCGCCATGTCCGACTCTCAGGGCTATGTCTACGACCCCAAGGGCATCGACCTCAATAAGCTCTTTGACATCAAGCAGAAGAGAAGAGCCCGCATCAGCGTCTATGCCGACGAGGTCGAGGGCGCGGAGTACGTCCCCGGCTGCAAAAACATCTGGAACGTCAAGTGCGACATCGCCCATCCCTGCGCCAGCCAGAACGAGATGGACGAGAAGGGCGCGCAGGCGCTGGTGGACAACGGCTGCATCGCGGTCTTTGAGGGCGCGAACATGCCGCTGACGCCGGAAGCCATCGCCGTGGTGCAGAGTAACGGCCTGCTCTACTCCCCCGGCAAGGCCTCGAACGCCGGCGGCGTCGCCACCTCGGGGCTGGAGATGAGCCAGAACTCCATCCGCATGAGCTGGAGCTTTGAGGAAGTGGACGAGAAGCTGCACGGCATCATGCGCAATATCTACAAGGCCTGCTACGACGCCTCCGTTGCCTGCGGCAAGCCGGGCGATCTGATGGTCGGCGCGAACGTCGCGGGCTTCCTCAAGGTAGCCGAGGCCATGATGGCGCAGGGCGTCGTGTGAGTTGATACCGCTTGCGGCAGGGCGCAAACGATCCGGCGCCGCAGGCGATGGATTCAGCTAAGAACTCCGGGGATGTGAAGAAAGCGCTTTCTTCACATCCCCGTCCTTCTTTTTTCAGGGACTTTCTTCACAGCCTCTGTCCTTCGTGCACGCTTGTGCACGAAAGATACGCTCATGGCCGCTTCCAGGGCATCCATGATGGGGATGCCCCTTGCGTCGCAGGATTTCATACTCACCGCCTTATTGCAGGAACTCCCGCAGCTCCTCGACCCAGGCCGGGAGCCTGCTGCCTTTGGTGATGAGTTCACCGTTGACGTACTCCGCGACCTCGGCAAAGCCGTTGTAGTTATCGAAGAAATGGGCCTCATCACAATAGGGCAGCACCTTCGCCACGGCTTCCCAGCGCCCGGCAAAGCGGCGCAGCACGTCCTCCTCCCGGATGTTGTGCCCGCCGTGGGCCACGCGGTTTTCAATGCGCTGCAGGCACTCCTCCGCGCTGTCCAGACCCACATAGTAGAGCCGGATGCTGTAACCCCGCTCCCGCGCCTCCTGTGCTGTGAGCTCTGTCTTGCGGCCTGAGAGCGTCGTCTCCTGCGTGAAGCTCAGTCCCTTATCCAGACACTCCCGGATGCGCTCCAGCGCGATCTTGCCGCCCTGAATGGCGCTGCCGCCGTTCTCGGCGGTGATCTTGTCCACGTCGATGATGCGGCCCAGATCGTTCGTCTGCGCTTTCAGGACGCCGGTCAGACTGCTCTTGCCGGTGCCGTTGACGCCGCCGATGATCGTGTAGATTTTCATGCTTCCCCCTCCCGCTCCATGCGTTCCTCAATAGCCCGTGCGATATAGGCGTTGACCGATTCCCCGGCTGCGTCCGCGCGGGCCTTCACTCTGTCCTTCTGGCCCTTCGGCAGCGTCAGGTTGACCCGGTCATAGTTCTCTTTCATGTACTTGTTGACGGCGCGCTGCTGCGCCTTTGTCGTGGGCATGGTCATCCCTCCCGTGTATTTGATGCTGATAGTATACCATGATTATACTCCCGAAATCTATCTGTGCAAATATACAAATTCCACATATTTACGCAGATAGATTTGTCACTACTCACAATTGATATATCTGCACAGATATATTATGCTGTGCGTGTAAGGACAAGGGGCCCGACAGCAGATGGATACGGAGCTTGCAATCGGAGCAGCGTAACGGCAACAAGTATGCGGGGCCCCAAGAAGGAGGATACAGCATGAAATACAATCTCTCGCAGATCATGAAACGGGCGTGGAAGCTGTTTCGCAAGCTGGGAATCAGCTTCTCCGAGGCGCTGCACCGGGCCTGGCTCTCGGCAAAGGCGGAGCCGGTGAACGCCCGGCGGATCGAGGCGGCCAAGCAGGCAGCCTCGATCGCGGAAGCGGTCAACACCTGGGCGGGCTGGAAAGCCCTGGGCTATGAAGTGATCCACGGCAGCCGCGCCCTCTTCGGCGTGGAGCTGATCTACGGCAGCAGAGGAGACGGTGCCTGCTACAAGGCCAGCTTCTTCGGCGCAAACCAGGTGCGGGAGGCAGCGGCATGAACGAGAATCAAAAGCTGATTGACGCGATCATTGAGGCGCTGCCGATTGCCACCCGTGAAGAGCTGATTTTCGTCTACTACTATCTGATCCGATGAGAGGAGGGAGCTGACTGTGAAGAATCCCGACGTTGTGACCCGCGTGTTTACCCTTCACGAATTGCTGGAGACAGCATTTCACACCGACCCGGCAGAGGGAAACAAGGCGCAGTTTGTAGACAGCGCTTACCTCATTTCGCTGGGCATCGTCGAAGCGCTGAGCGCGATCCTTGACGACCCTCTGCGCTACGCAGCGCTCCAGGAAGCCATAAAGGAAAGCAGCGAGGAATGACAAAGCCGCCGCCCCGGATGGGACGGCGGTTTTCCCTGTCTGTGTGCTTGTGGTACAATGGGGAAAAAGGAGGCACAGGACATGGAGTGGCTATATCAAAGCAGCGAGGCGAAATGCCCCTTCTACCGCGGCGAGAAGGCCGGAGAAATCTTCTGTGACGGCATCGGTGACGCGGCCACGACGGTATTCACTTTCCCGAACGGGGCCGCAGCCCACATCACCGAGTGCTGCCGCAAGAGCTGGACGCACTGCGCCTTTGCGCGGCTGCTCTGGCACATGCATGAGCCGGACTTGGACATTGACAAGGTTTTCAGGGCTTAGTGCAGCTTCGCCAGCGGACAGCTCTGCCAGTTGCGGCAGCAGTATTTGGCCTGGAACAGCCGCAGCTTGCTGCCGGACAAGAAATTCTGCCGGACTGTTTCTGCGCCTGCAATCCCTTTACAGACGGTTGCGGTTCCGTTTCCGCCCCTGTAGTACGGGCAGATTACCGGGGAGCGGGTTTTGCTGTCCGTACTCACCCGAAAATGCGCACGATCCAGTAAGCGTTGCTCGCAATCAGCGCGGCCAGCTCCACCAGCAACAGCAGCGTAAAGCGCCGCTGCACCCGCTCCATGCGGGCCAGGCTGCTCTCATGCACGATGTACGGCACGGGCGCCGGACACTTACAGTTCTTCTCTTCCGTTTGTGCCACCCCCTTTCTGATAGAGTTTCATGAAGTCCTCCAGCCGCAGCGTCACCAGCCAGGGCTGACGGTTGCGGCGGTGGAACAGAGCCGGAACACCGTCCTGAAAGCGTTCCGCGTCCCGGATCGCCTGCCGCATGGCCTCCGGCACGTTCAGGCGCTCCACGCGCTTGCACTCGATGTGCACCCCCGGCAGGCCTGTGAGATCGGGGACTTCCCCGAAGGAGAGGGAGCCGCCGCGCTGCGTGTCGAAGCCGTAATCCCGCAGGAGCGCGGCCAGCTCCCGTTCCCCCTCCGCGCCCTTGCGTTGGGAAGTTTTACCCATGAAAAGCACCCCCCGTGGTGTCCTTTGCCGGTGTCATTTCGGGAGCCGGTGCCATTTCGCCGGTGCCGTTTTCCCTGTCCGACTGTCCGAAAGTGTTCCGCTGTTCCGAAAAAACACATCTTGCCCACTTGGGCACCCTTGTCCACCTGTCCACTTTCGTCCACCCGTCTACCGTCGTCCACCGTTCTCTGACCGTGAAAGCGGTAATTCTTCTCCGCGCCGGACAGCTCTATGCAGTATCGCCCGCTGTCGCACATCTCGTAGATGCGCCCGGCCAGAGCTTCCCCGTCACCGCCGCGGGCGCGCCGGATCTGCTCCAGGCTGCGCTCAGAGGACAGGATCGTGGGCATGGCGTTGTTGTACCGCCCGTTCAGAATCTCGTACAGCAGGCGGATATCCGCGTCGGTGATCTCCTGCTTATACAAGTCGTCGATGTAAAGAAACGGCGCGTCCGTCCATTGCCGCAGCTCCCGCTCGTACAGCTCCCGATCACCGAGCAGCTGCTTGAGCCGTCTGCCGTCTTCGACCCAGCGGAAGTATCGCAGGCGGCCGCCGCGCTGCATGATCTCCCCGGCGATTGCTGTACAAATGTGTGTTTTGCCGCTGCCGGACTGTCCACCGATAAAGAAGCTCCTGCCCCGGCACTCCCGCAGATACTCCCACGCCTTGCGCTTCACGGCCTGTCGCCAGGGCGTGTCCGCCGTGTAGCTGTCGAAGGTGCAGCGCCGCACCAGTCTTTCCAGGCCGGAATCCCGCAGGTGCTTCCGATTCCTCGCACGCTGCACGCAGTCGCACTCGCGCGGGCCGCAGGTCGTGTCGCCCGCTCGCATCCGGGCTTTCCACTCGTCCACCAGCAGACCCTGATCGCCACACTTGTCACAGTCACAGACGGTACAGAAGCCGTTGTCCAGATAGACGCAGCGCTTAGAGGCGGGTGATGCCGCCGATGCTGCCGGTTTGCGCAGCGTCAGCCCCATGACCTGAATCACTTCTTCCGGCATGGTCATCCCTCCTTTCCCAATTTCGCACAGCGGCTTTCCAGTCTTTCATGTTCTCCCAGGTGATGAGCTTCTGCTTCCAGCTCTTGACGGGCTTCCCATTTGAGTCTTTCCAGTGTCCTTCTGTAAAATAGTCATAGAATTTCACGGGATCGACTGGGCTGTTGCGGCTTCGGCAATAGGCTCTGACTTCCTCCAAAGTCGGAGGAGTAAAGCGTGTGCGCGTGGGCGGCTTGTCCGCCGTACTCTCTTTCGATTCAGTCTCTTTTCTTTTCGTTTCGTCTTGTTTCTGTTCGTTTCTATTCTGTGCGTCTGGTAACGACACGTCACGACTGGTAACGACTGGTGCTTTTCGATTTGCTGCGATCCGCTGATTGCGCGTGCAGACTTCGGTATGACGGGCCAGGGCGCTGTCAATGTCGGCCTGAAAGAGCGCAAACACAATCTGCTCGCTGAGTTCAAGGCCCTCCGGCTCCTGCCCGTCGAGAAAAAGGCGGGCCGCCGCTTTCATCACACGGCCTGCCTTTTCCTCCGGCAGCAAGCAGATGCTTTGAAGCGTCTTCCCATAAACCACGAAGCCGTCTGGCCTGCCTTTTCGATTACTGCCCATCGTCGCACGCCTCCTGCTGTTTCACCCACGCGCGGGCCAGGGCCGTTGCGGAGCGGGTGATCTCTCTCGCCCTGTGCCGCATGGAGCGGACGCAGAGCCGCACGTCCGCCTCGTCGCGCGGAAGATATAGCCCTTGTGTGCCGGAGCAGATGGGCTCCCCCAGGCGGCGGGCGTTGTATAGCGCCATTGTGACCGCGCGTGCGTCGCAGTCCCAAAGCGCCGCGATCTGGCCAACGGTGACGGCGTTCTCCGGCCCCTGCCGAAGCAGGGAAGCCAGCCCTTGCGCGCCGGGCCGGATCGTGATAGACTGTGGATTGGGAAGCCGCACCCCGCCCAGGGAAAGCTGCCCGCTCCCGCCGTTCTCGATGTTCGCAGCGTCGAGGACGGCTTTTTCGCTGTTGGTCATGCTGTGATCCTCCTGCCGGCGGCTTCGCTGGCCTCGGCTGCTGTGCTGCCCGAGAGGAAGCCTTCCAGCGCCTCGAGATTGATGAGGTACTTCTGCCCCACCCGGACGCTGGGGAGCTGCCCTGTAGTCACCAAGCGCCGCAGGGCGGTCTTGGTGAAGGCGGTCTCCGGGTCTGCCTGTTGGAGCCATGCTGCGGCATCAGAGATTGTGCGCATCCTCGGAAGCATCGGCAACACCACCTTTCTCTGCAGCCTGCTTCGCCGCGCGACGCTCCCAGTACTTGCGGTTGGTTTCGCGCACGCGATCCTTGTTGTTCGCACGCCACTCCTTGATATACTGATTGCGAGCCGCGCGCGCTTCTTCACTAAGCATCTTTTTTTACCTCCGAAAAATACACTTGATTTTTGTACCGACGTGTGCTATTCTAGGTACAAGATAAGTGTAAACAAAAAGATGAAGAAATGCAAGATGAAAAGTACCAACGTAAAAAATGCTTGGTACAAAAACAGAGGGGGATGCTTACCATTATGGACGAGCGGGAAACGATTGGTACAAGACTGAGGGAATTGCGCAAAAATATGCGCCCAGAACCGGAGAAAGTGTCCTGTGAGCAGGTTGTTAGAGAATTGTATACTCATCAGCATTTCAAATTGTCACGCGAGGCGCTGGACAAATTTGAACGGGATCAGCGCGTACCAAACGGTGATGCTGTTGTTGCGCTCGCTGACTACTACGGTGTTACGACGGATTATCTTCTCGGCTATTCTCCAATAAAGAATACCGCAGATCAGCTTCAGATAACGGCATTTACGCTTGGTCTGTCGCTGAGCGCAACGGAACAGTTGGTTCATCTTTGCGAACTGCAGGGGAGCCGCACCGCCGATATACTGAGCGCGATCCTTGAAAGCCCTGAACTCGACGACACGCTAAAGGCTCTGGTAGCATCACAAAACGGGATTGACCGTCAGCGAAAGCACATACAGGGTATTCTGGCGAAGAAGCCGCATGGTGTTGTCGATACATTTGTAGATATGGCGGAAATGTTTGTCCTTCGCTCTACAAAGCAGATTCAAAAGCTACTCAAAGATGTCCTGGGTTATAATGAATTATGTAAGGAGGCCGAAAATGGCGAGCATACAGAGGATTGACGGCAAGAACGGCGTGTCCTTCCGTTTCTTCGTGTCCACCGGGCGAGACAGCGACGGCAAGCAGATTCGGCATACCAAGACCTGGACGCCCGATCCCGGCATGAAAGATCGCCAGATGGAGAAGGCCGCGCAGAAGGCCGCAGCAGAGTTTGAGCGCGCGATCGAGCAGGGCTATGTGGCCGACGACCGGCAGAGCTTCGCGGAGTACGCGGACTATGTGCTGGAGCTGAAGGAGCGCAGCGGGGCAAAGCACAAGACCATTGAGAGCTATCGCTTCCTGCTGGCCCGCATCAATCCCGCCATCGGCTATATGAAGCTGCAGGACATTCGCCCGCAGCACCTGAATCAGATGTATAAGAACCTCTCCAAAAGCGGCCTGCGCGCCGATAAGGGCAAGGCCACGGCGAAGGATGACACGATCCCGGCACTGCTGAAAGCGCAGAAGCTGAGCCACGCAAAGGCCGCAGAGCTGGCGGGCCTGTCCGCCGCCACGGTGGACGCGATCTGCCGGGGAGAGGCGGTCTCCCTGGCATCGGCGGAAAAGATGTGCGCAGCCTTCGACCTGGATGTGAAGAAGGGCTTCAAGGTGGAACGCGATCTGCGCCCGCTCTCCAATAAATCCCTGCTGGAGTACCACCGCTGTGTGCATTCGATCCTGGCGCAGGCAGAGCGGGAAATGCTGATCCCCTACAATCCCGCAGAGAAAGCCACGCCGCCGAAGGTGACGCGCAAGGAGGTCAACTACTTCCAGCCGGACGAGCTGTGCCGAATTCTGGACGCGCTGGACGCGGAGCCGATCAAATGGCGCGCGATCGTGAATCTACTGATCGTCACCGGCTGCCGCCGTGGTGAGATCGCAGGGCTCAAATGGAAGAACGTGGACTTCAAGAGCGGGAAAATCAAGATTGACAGCACCCTCCTCTACAGTACGGATCGCGGCATCTACGAGAACGCCACCAAGACCGGCGACACGCGCTTCCTGAAACTGCCCGCCGAGACGCTGGCGCTTTTGAAGGACTAACGGCAATACTGGCTGGAGCTGCGTTTTAAGAACGGGGATCGCTGGCAGGGCGGCGACTATGTATTTGTGAAGGATGACGGCAGCGTGATCCATCCCGACAGCCTGACGACCTATCTTCGTAAATTCTCGGAGAAGCACCCGGAGCTGCCGCATATCAATCCCCACGCTTTCCGGCACACCGTGGCCAGCGTGCTTATCAATGCGGGGCAGGATATTGTGACGGTCTCCCGCCGCCTGGGCCGCTCGCGGACAAGCGCCACCCTTGACGTGTATTCGCACATGATCGCCGAGGCCGACACGGACGCCAGCGAAGTCATCGCGGACGCGCTCCTGCGCCGGAGGGCGTGAGCACCCGCCGCCGAAAAAAGAGAACAAAAAAGCGGTTACGATTCCTCGCAGCAGAGGAGCCGTAACCGCAGTTTTTTTGATGTTGTGCACGAAATGTGCACGAAATCGCTGTTTTTGAGAAACCCGCTCAGAAATAGAGAAACCCGGAAACCCTTGATAATTGCGGGTTTCCGGGTGGCACGCTGTAAGGGATTCGAACCCCTGACCTTCTGGTCCGTAGCCAGACGCTCTATCCAGCTGAGCTAACAGCGCTTATCAAGTGGTTTTCTTGAGA
>CAJOCV010000031.1 GCA_905233785.1 uncultured Oscillospiraceae bacterium | reverse complement strand
TGCGCGGTTCTCGGAAAAGCTCTTTCACGTCTCCGGCGCGGGCTGCACGGCGCTCTTCATGGGGCTTCTGGGCGGCTACCCGCTGGGCGCGGCGTACCTTGCGGGGCTGTTTGACGCCGGCGCGGTGGACGCGAAGGAGGCCGAGAAGCTCCTCGCCTTCTGCAACAACTCCGGCCCCGCCTTCTTTCTCGGCGCACTGGGGACGGGCGTGTTCGGCTCGGTCAAGTGGGGCGTTTTTCTCTACGCGGTGCACGCGGCGGCGGCGGTGCTGACGGGGCTGCTGCTGCGCGGCAAAGGCACGGGAAGCCGCGCGAAACTCGCCGCGCCCGCTCCCCTGCCCTTCGCCAAAGCCTTGCCGGAGGCGGTACGCGGCGCGGTCAGCGCAAGTCTGAACGTGTGCGGCTTTGTGGTGTGCTTCGCGGTGTTCACGGGACTTTTGAACGCAAACGGCTTCTTCTCCCTGCTTGCGGGGTATCTGTCCCAGCTCACGGGGCAGAGCCTGCGTTGGTGCCGCGCGCTGCTGACGGGCTTTTTTGAGCTGGGCGGCGGGATCGGCGCCCTGCGCGGACTTGCGCCGACGCGGGAAAACCTCGCCCTGGCGGCGGCGCTGATGGGCTGGGGCGGGCTCTCGGTGCAGTTTCAAACGCTCTCCCTGCTCGCGGACGCGGAAATCAAAAGCGCCCCGCACACAGCGGGGCGCATTCTGAGCGCGGTATTAAGTTATGTACTGGCGTTTGCGCTTGCCCATTAGAACGAACATACCACGCCCACCACGGCGGACGCCAGAATAAACAAAATCGGGTGGAGCTTCTTGGTTTTTTTGACATAGCGCGTGAACATGAGGAGCACCGCCGCGAGCGCGATCGCCTTCCCGTTGAAGAGATCAGGAAAAGCGCCGCTTGCGGCGAAGGCGTCAGGCTTCAGCAGCGCGACCTTCACCACGAGCACGCCCGCCGCGGCGATCAGCCCCACCGAGCAGGGGCGCAGGCCGTAAAACGCCGCGTCCACGTATTGGTTCTGCCGGAAGGCCGCGAGAACGCGCGCCACGATCAGAATGACGATCACGGACGGCGTCACGAGTCCCAGCGTTGCGATCACCGCGCCGGGAATGCCGGCGGTGGTGAAGCCCACATAGGTCGCCATATTGACGCCGATGGGGCCGGGGGTGGACTCGGAGACGGCGATCATATCCGCAAGCTGCGCGGCGGTAAACCAGCCCGTGCGCGCGGAAATGTCATAGAGGAACGGCAGCGTCGCCATGCCGCCGCCGACGGCGAAGAGCCCGGTCTTAAAAAACTCCCAGAAGAGGCGCAGCAGGATCATTTTCCGCGCACCCCCAGTCTGGTAAAGAGGATGCCGGCGGCGGCGCAGAAGATCACGAACACCACCGGGGAGACATCCAGAAACACGCTGAGCACAAAGACCCCCAGGCAGAGGCAGAGCGCCGCCTTATCCGGGACAGCGCTCTTCCAAAGCTTGGTGACCGCGTTGAAGATCAGCACGCACACGCAGACGCGGATGCCCGCGAAGGCGCTCTTCACCGCCGGAATGTCGGCAAAATTGCTGAGCACCCCGGCGATGACGCTGATGATGACAAGGGAGGGGAACACGACGCCGAGTGTGGCGACGACGCCGCCGAGGGTGCCAGCGGTACGGAAGCCCACAAAGGTCGCCGTATTCACCGCGATGACGCCCGGGGTGCACTGCCCCACGGCGTAATAGTCCATGAGCTCCTCGCGCGAAGCCCAGCCCTTGTTTTCCACGATCTCCCGTTCCAGGATCGGCAGCATGGCATAGCCGCCGCCGAAGGTCATCACGCCAACCTTGGCGAAGGCCAGGAACAGGTCAAGCAGCAGGCTCATTTGCCGATTTTTTCAGCAAAGTCCTGATATTTTGCAAGCTTCTGTGCACAGTCCTCACTGCTCTTGCCGCGCACGAGCAGATAGACCTTGATCTTCGGCTCGGTGCCGGAGGGGCGAACGATGAAGCTCGAGCCGTCAGCCAGCTCGAAGTAGAGGACGTTGGAGCCGAAGAAGGGCGTCTTGTCCACCTTGCCGAGACCCGCGACCGCGATGCTGCCGTCCAGGTAGTCGCGCAGACGGATGACCTCCTCGCCCGCGATGCTCTCGGGCGGGTTGGCGCGCAGATCGTCCATGATCGCCTTCATCTTCGCCATACCCTCGAGACCGGGCATCACGAGATTCAGGGTCTTTTCGGCGTAGAAGCCGTACTTCTCGTACAGAGCCTTCAGCGCGTCCAGCAGGGTCATGCCCTTGAGGTGGTAGTGCGCCGCCATCTCCGCGATCATCATGGAGGCGGAGACCGCGTCCTTGTCGCGGACATAGTCGCCCATCATGTAGCCGTAGCTCTCTTCAAAGGCGAAGATATATTCATAGCTTCCGGCGGCTTCCCAGGCGGCAATGCGCTCGGCCATGAACTTAAAGCCGGTAAAGGTATCCTCAAAGTGGACGCCGTTGGCCTCGCAGATCGTGCGAGCCATGCTGGTGGAAACGATGGAGCTGAGCGCGCCGGGATTTTTCGGCATCTTGCCGGTGCTCTTCTTGGCCTGGATGATGTAGTCGAGCAGGAGGCAGCCCATCTGGTTGCCGGTGATGGTCACATACTTGTCGCCGTCGCGCACCATGGTGCCCACGCGGTCGGAGTCGGGGTCGGTGCCGATGATGAGGTCGCTGTCCACCTTCTTGGCCAGATCGACCGCCAGATAGAAGCCCTCGGGGTTCTCCGGGTTCGGGGAAACGACGGTCGGGAAATTGCCGTCGATGACCATCTGCTCGGGCACGGGATAGAGGTGCTTGATGCCGAGGCGCTTGAGAGCCTCGGGAACCAGCTTATGGCCGCAGCCGTGGAAGGGAGTATACACGATCTTGAAGTCGTCCGCCGCGGCCTTGACCGCCTCGGTGTCGATCGCCATGGCCATGGTCTCCTTGAGGAATGCCTCGTCGGTCTCCTCGCCGATGACCTCGATAAGCCCGGCCTTGACGGCCTCGTCAAAATCGCAGGTCTTGAAGCCGGTGAAGATGTCGATCTCGTTCATGAGCTTGGCGATGGCGTCGGCATGCTGCGGGGGAAGCTGCGCGCCGTCAGACCAGTAGACCTTGTAGCCGTTATACTCCTTGGGGTTGTGGGAGGCGGTGATGTTGAGGCCGGCGGTGCAGCCGTAGTAACGCACGGCGAAGCTCAGCTCCGGGGTGGGGCGCAGGGCGTCGAAGATGCGGACATGGATGCCGTTTGCGGCCATGACACAGGCGGCCTCCTGCGCAAACTCCACGCCGTTTAAGCGGCAGTCATGGGCGATGGCGATGCCCTTGCGCTTCGCCTCCTCGCCCTCGGCGCAGATGACGGTGGCGAAGGCCTGCGTGGCGTGGCGGATAACGTGTACGTTCATATGGTGAAGCCCCAGCTTCATCGTGCCGCGCAGACCCGCGGTGCCAAACTCCAGCGGCGCGAAGAAGCGGCTCTCGATCTCCTTCTCATCGTCCTTGATGGCGTCAAGCTCCGCCCATTCCTGCTCGGAAAGTGCGGGGCTGTCCAGCCAGCGCTGATACTCTTCCTTAAAGTTCTTCATTGGTGTTGGTTTCCTCCTCAATCAGTATTTTTGCATCATCCAACAGAGTTTCCGGAACAAAGATTTCCACGCCGTAGCCGCTGATGCCCAGCACCACGCGGCCCAAGCTTCCCTCCGCCCGCTCCATGCACAGGCAGGGGATACCGTAGGCTCTCAGCATGTTCACCGTGAGCTGATCGGCCATATCGCTGCAGCTTCGGGTGCAGAGGTACTGCGGTTCAACAGGTTCGCCGTCGTCCTTCCGAGGCCAGGAGTCCAGCAGTTCGCCGTGCTGATACTGCCCCCAGGTGATCTTGAATTCATCGTTCATCGCAAGCCCTCCTGTTCTAATTTACCATTATAACCGATTACAGGCAAAAAGGGAAGCCATTATTTGATTAGTTTTCAGTTTTCAGTTTTCAGTTTTCAGTTTTCAGTTTTCAGGCAGGCACTGGTCACTAACCACTGACCACTGGCCACTGACCACTGGCCACTGACCACTGGCCACTGACCACTAAATAAACCGGCTTCAGAAAACTCCGTTTTCTAAAGCCGGTTTATTTGTGATACCTGCCGCCCTCTTTGATCTTAAAGCCGCGGTAGAGCTGCTCTGCGAGCATGACACGGGCGAGGTGGTGGGGAAAGGTCATTTTCGACATGCTCAGGCGCAGATCGGCGCGGTTTTTCACGGTGTCGGAGAGGCCGAAGGAGCCGCCGATCACGAAGCAGAGCTTCGGCTTGCCGGAGTTTTCCCGCCCGGCGATCAGCTCCGCCATAGCTTCGCTCGGAACCTGTCTGCCCTCCACGCAGAGCGCCGTCACATAGGCGTCCGACGGGATGGCCTTCAAAATCTCCGCGCCCTCCCGCTCAAGCGCCGCCTTCACCTGCGCGTCGGAGGGGTTTTCCGGCAGGCGCTGCTCCGGAATGTCCGCGCAGTCGAGCCGGCAGTAAGCGCCGAGTCGCTTGCGGTATTCCTCAAAAGCCTCGATGTAAAACTTTTCGCGCAGTTTGCCGACGCAAATCAGCTTTACCTGTAACACGCTTCTCTCCTCTCCACCGGTACCGTAAGGCAGCCGGACGCCGGGGCGACCGTGAGCCATACGCCCGTCCCTTCGAGCGCGGCGCGCGTGGTCTCATAGGCAAGCTCCGGCTTGTTGTTCTCCCGGCTCAAATGGCCAAGGACGATGCGTGTCGTGCCGTTTTCGGCAAGGCTTCGCGCGAGCTTGGCGCAGCTTTCATTCGACAGATGCCCGTGATCGGAGAGGATGCGGCGCTTTAGCTGCACCGGGTAGGGGCCGTAGGAGAGCATCTGCTCATCGTGATTGGACTCGATGAGCACCGTGTCCGCGCCGCGAAGGCCGGAAAAAACCTCCTCCGTCACGCAGCCCATATCGGTGGCGAGGGCGAAGACGCCCGTGCCGGTGACGCGGTAGCCCACGCTCTCGTCCGTATCGTGCATCGTGTGAAAGGCCATCACCGAGACGCCGCCCAGGCGGAAGGCTTCCCCTACCGGAATGACGTGCAGACTTCCCTCAAGCTCCGGCAGCATCCCGCGCAGCCGATTTGCCACCGTGCGCGGCGCGTAGACCGGAACGCGATGGTACTTGAGCAGCATTTTGAGCCCCGCAATATGATCGGAGTGCTCATGGGTGATGAGCACTCCGGCAATTTCACTGATTTTGCGCCCGACCTGTGACAGTGCGGCTTCCGTCCGGCGCATGGAAATCCCCGCGTCAAGAAGGATATGCGTTTCGACACTTGACAGAAGCGCACAGTTCCCGCTCGAGCCGCTGGCAAACACCGTGATCTGCATCAGCCGATCGAAAGGATCTTCTCCACGGCGTCATTGTCCTCATGGAAGCTCACGAGGCGTATATCCGCCCCCAGCGCGCGCAGCTTACCGACAAAGTTTTCATAGCCGCGCTCGATAAAGTGAATATCCTCCACCTGCGTTTCCCCCGCCGCGCACATACCGGCAATCACCATCGCCGCGCCCGCTCGCAGGTCGCAGGCCATCACGGGTGCGCCCGTCAGGCGGCGACCGCCCTCAATGACGGCGATGCGCCCGTCCACCTGCACCTCAGCCCCCATCTTGCGAAGCTCGTTGACATATTTAAAGCGGTTATCGTAAATACCCTCGGTGATGACAGAGGTTCCGTTTGCCAGGCACAGCAGCACGCCCATCTGCGGCTGCATATCCGTGGGGAAGCCGGGATACGGCATGGTTTTGACGTTGACGCGCCTGAGATTGCTTGCGCCCCTGACCAGCACGGAATCCTCATACTCCTGTACAATGGTGCCCGTCTCGCGCAGCTTGGCGCTGATGCACTCGAGGTGCTTGGGGATCACGTTCTTGACCAGCACCTCACCGCCCGTGGCCGCGGCGGCGACCATATAGGTGCCCGCCTCGATCTGGTCGGGGATGATGGAATAGCTGCCGCCGTGCAGCTTATCCACGCCGTTGACCTTGATGGTATCGGTGCCGGCGCCGCGCACATCGGCGCCCATCGAATTTAAGAAGTTTGCAAGATCGACGATATGCGGCTCACGCGCGGCATTCTCAATGATCGTGCGCCCGGAGGCCAGCACCGCGGCGATCATGATGTTCATCGTCGCGCCGACGGAGACCTTATCAAGATAGATGCGCGCGCCATGCAGTCTGCCGCCCATCGCGTCGGCATAGACAAAGCCGTTTTTTACACTGATCTCCGCCCCGAGAGCGGTCATGCCCTTGATGTGCTGGTCAATGGGGCGAACGCCGAAGTTGCAGCCGCCGGGCATGGTGGTCTTGGCGCTGCCGAAGCGCCCCAGCATGGAACCGATCAGATAGTAGGAGGCGCGGATCTTGCGCATGAGATCGTAGGGCGCGTCCTGATAGCGGGCGCCCGTGCAGTCGATCTCAATGGTGGTACGGTTTATATAGCTGACCTTCGCGCCGAGCTCGGCAAGGATGGTCAGGAGCATATCGGTATCGCTGATCTGCGGAATATTCTCAATGCGGCACACGCCTTCGACCAGCAGAGCCGCGGGGATAATGGCGACCGCGGCGTTTTTCGCCCCGCTGATCTCGACCTCACCGTGCAGCGCCGTGCCGCCGTGAATGACATATTTATCCAAACAAAGCACCTTCCAACTTCAAAAAGGGAGCAAACAAAGGCTCACCAATACATAATAATAGCACAAGCGCTTTCTGCTTGCAAGTATCTGTTCGCACATTCTTCCATGCGGTGAACGGATTTGCGCCGGGCGGGCAGAGCTTTGTGTATGGTCAAAGACAAGCACAAAGCATGGCGCAAATCTGAATGAAACGCTTCCTTGCGGTCTATGGAAGAATCGTATTAGCTTTTGCGCTGCTGCAGGTATTTCTCCGCTTTCAGCACGGCGATAATGGTCTTGCCGTCCTCGATTTCACCGCGCATGACCATCTCGACGAGTTCCCTCAGCGGGTACTTCTCCACGTTCAGGTATTCGCCCTCATCGGGGTGGCTTTTGCCCCCGTGCAGCCCGAAGGCCAGGTAAATATGCAGCACCTCGGTGGAGATGCCGGGAGAGGTATAGTTCGGCCCCATGTACACAAGCTCGTCCGCGGAAAACCCCGTCTCCTCCGAGAGCTCGCGCGCGGCGCTGTACAGAGGCGCTTCTCCCTTTTCCAGCTTCCCCGCCGGCGCCTCCAGCAGCATGCGCCCGAAGGGATAGCGGAACTGTCTTACCAGATAGCAGTTGCCCTCCGCGTCGATGGGAAGAATGGTTACGCCGCCGGGATGCTCCACCACCTCGCGCTTTACGATACGGCCGGTGTGCAGTTCGGCGCGGTCGAGGTACACATTCACAATCACGCCCTCGTACTTCTTCTCTCCGTCGATGCGCTTTTCAAAGTAGTCCATGGGGAGCTCCTTTCCCACGGCAAAGCCTTACGCCGCCGTGTGTCCCAAAAGCAATTTACAGAAAATGATTTACATAATTACCAGAGCTCAGTATAGCATAGCCTTTTGTATTTTTCCATATTATTTATGAGAAAACTATCAAAAATTTTTGAAGAAGCTTGGGATTTATGGTCAAATAAGTTCATTTTTATGATGAATCGGTATCGTGTCGGAAACGATTTGGTTGCAGCTTGCGCTGTGCTCCCGGTTGTGCTATAATCGCGGGGCAAAGCACGGAAAGGAGGATCCTATGAAAAAAGTTCTGGCAATTTTGCTTTTGTCCGTTTTGCTGCTCTCCGCCTGCGGGGCGAAGTCCGTCTTTGGCGTGAGCAGCAACGAGGATAACAGCATCAGCGTCACCGCCGAGAAAGGCCCCAAGGGCAGCGGCGGCATCGGCTATCTCACGGTCGAAGAGGGCGACACGGTCGCAGCCGCCTGTAAATTTAACGAGGGCGGCAAGATTCAGCTTCGCTTCTTCGCGGGTCTTCTTGGGAGCGAGGACTTCCCCGATGAACCCGCTGTGGAGCTGGAGGTCAGCGGTCAGGACACGGCGCGCATCACCATCGACCCGGGTGAATACACCGTCGCCATCCTCGCCGGGAGCACCGTCAGCGGCACGGCAGAGGTTTATATCGAGAAACCGTAACAAGTCAAGGGGCTGTGAAGAATGATTTCTTCACAGCCCCTTGACAAATATATCGGGTGGTGATATATTGTTTGTACGATATATCGGAATCCGCTATAATGGAGAATGCAGTATGAACAAGGATTTTGCGCTCACGGAAACCACCTATTATATCCTGCTCTCGCTCACCGAGCCGCGGCACGGCTACGGCATCATGCAGCAGGCGGAGGCGCTTTCAAACGGGCGGGTACGCCTCGCGGCGGGGACGCTGTACGGCGCGCTGAGCACGCTGTGTGAGAAGGGCTGGATCCTGCTGCTCCCGGTCGTGGAGGGCAGCCGGAAAAAGGAATATATGCTCACGGAAAAGGGCTTTGACGTGCTCTGCGGCGAGATCGAGCGCCTGCGGGCGCTGCTGCAGAGCGGGGACGCGGTATTGGGAGGCTTGAGAAAATGACCGAACGGAAGACAGTTACCAAATGGTTCTGGGTCTGGGAGTTTGACAAGGAAGAGCGCTGGCTCAACGAGATGGCGATGCAGGGCTGGGCGCTCTGCGGCGTGGGCTTTTGCCGCTACAGCTTCGAGCGCTGCGAGCCCGGCGAATACACCGTGCGGCTCGAAATGCGGGAGAACGATCCCGATTACCTCAGCTTCATGGAGGAGATCGGCGCGGAGTACCTCGGGCGCATGTTCAAGTGGATCTATTTCCGCAAGCCGGCTGCGGAGGGCACCTTTGAGCTTTTCGATCTGGACGCGAAGATCGAACACCTCAGCCGCATCGCAAAGATGCTCTGGGTGGTGGGGCTTGCCAATCTGGTGATCGGCGTCTGCAACACCATCAGCCTGCACGGTCTCGGCGTGATCAATCTGCTCGCGGCGACGCTGCTGATGTACGCGCTCGGGCGCATCGAGGGCAAGAAGGAGGCGCTGGAGCGGGAGCGGGAGGTTCATGAGTAGCCCGGTGCGCGGGCGCTTTGCGCCAAGCCCCTCGGGCTATATGCATCTGGGGAACCTGCTCTCAATGCTGCTGGCCTGGCTGGATGCGAGAAGTCTCGGCGGGGAGCTGGTCTTTCGCATGGAAGACCTCGACCCCGCCCGCTCCAAGGCGGTCTACATCGACGCGCTCGTTGAGGATCTGCGCTGGCTGGGGCTTGACTGGGACGAGGGCTTTCCCGCGCCGGGTTACGCGCAGTCCCAGCGCACGGCGATCTATGAAGAGGCGTTCCGGGAGCTAAAGCGGCGCGATCTCGTCTACCCCTGCTGGTGCAGCCGCGCCGAACGCCTGGCGGCGGCCTCCGCGCCGCACCCGGGCGAGCGGGAGTGCGACGGCGGCTGCCGCTGCGCGCATTTGAGCGCAAAGGAGCGCCTGGCGCTGGAGGCCTCCGGGCGCAGATGCGCCTGGAAGCTGCGCTGCCCGGATCAAACGATCACCGTGCACGACGGGCACTATGGCGAAATCGTCCAGAATCCCGCGCGGGACGTGGGCGACTTCATCATTCGCCGGGCTGACGGCGTGTTTGCCTATCAGCTCGCCGTGAGTGTGGACGATCTGATGATGGGCGTCACGCGCGTTGTGCGCGGGCGCGATCTGCTCTCCTCCGCACCGCGGCAGAAATGGCTGATCGAAACCCTCGGCGGCACCGCGCCGGACTACTGCCACGCTCCCCTGCTCACAAACGGCAGCGGCAAGCTTTCCAAGCGTCTCGGCAGTCTCAGCACCGAGTTTTTTCGCAGAAATACCACAGCGGAGGCGCTGACCGGGCGGCTTGCCTTTCTCTGCGGCCTGGCAGAGACAGCGGCGCCTGTCTCGCCAAGGGAGCTGATCTCGCTCTTTTCCTGGGAGAAAATCAAAAGAGACGATATTGCATTATGAACGCTGCGTGCTGCGCAAGCGGCAGCGCGATTCTGCGATAGCGGCGACCCCGGTTTCGCCCATAGACTCCCCATTTTGACAAGCGCCTTTCTCTTTCTTACACCGGGCGCGGCGCGTTCTTTCTTTTGGGGCAATCGCAAAAAAGAAAGCATGGGGCGCATCTGCGCAGGTCATGTCCTGTGACCAGCTGGGGATAACCCCAAAAACAAACACCCCGTCGGCGCGCTCTGCAACGACGGGGTGTTCGCTATGGAAGCACTGCTGAAACACCCGTGCCTTCCTCCGCGTCACGGGGCATAAAAGCGCATAACGCATGGGTGTTTTTACGCATCCGTTTCGCTTGCCCCCTCAGGGGCAAGAAACAGGCGCTTGCAGCAAACGGCGAGAGCCAAAGCTGAGCAAAGCTTCGACAGATCAAGGCACGAAAACGCAGGAATCCTTTTTCCCGGCAGACGCCGAAGAGGAATGCATCGGCGTCTCCCGGAGCACTACATCCCCAGCCCCGCAATGTGCAGGCAGATGTAGGCGGCGGGGATGGAGAAGAGCAGGCTGTCGGATCGGTCGAACATCCCGCCGTGACCGGGGATCAGGTTTGAGAAATCCTTCACGCCGATCATACGCTTGATGAGACTCTCCGCGAGATCGCCGATCTGCCCGAGGGACGAGGCGATGAAGCAGGTGGCAAGCGCCGTGACCAGGTTGACCTCCGGAAACGCGGGCAGCAGCCAAAGCACAAAGCCCGCGACCAGCGAAGCCGCCGCGCCGCAGATACAGCCCTCCCAGCTCTTTTTCGGGGAGACCAGAGGCGCGACCTTGTGTTTGCCGAAGCGGAGACCGCCGAAGAGAGCAAAGCTGTCGCACACCCAGGTGGAAATGCAGCCGAAGGCCAGCGTCACCAGCCAGATCTCGCTGACGGAGATCATCATCAGCATTCCGAAGAGAAAGCAGGGGTAGGCAAGCCCTGCAAGCGTGTAGAGCGCGCCGCTGCCGCTGACCTTGTGGTGCAGGATGC
Source organism: uncultured Oscillospiraceae bacterium (assembly GCA_905233785.1). Lineage (GTDB taxonomy): Bacteria > Bacillota > Clostridia > Oscillospirales > Oscillospiraceae > Limivicinus. Next base: position 2,083 of record CAJOCV010000031.1, on the reverse strand, counting down.
CGGAGAAAAGCGCAAGGAATACGCCCGTTGTGAAGCAGGCAAGGTAAGCCGTGGGGCTTGCATGGCACAGTGCCAGAATCGCCATTGCGCAGGTAAAGACATACATCACCCAGGCGCAGCAGTAAACCTCCAGCTTTTCCAGGTTCCGGCTCAGCTCATATGCGCATAGAAGCCCGGCCACGCCGAAGAACAGCACCCGCGTCACATCCGATACAAAGACGCAGACTCCCGCCACCGCAATCAGAACCGCTGCGGATATTACCCGTTGTTTCATGGCTCCCCCTCATAGTGAAATCATTTCAAATTATAAAATAACATATATTTTCCGTTCGCTCAATATGCAGATTTCCGCTTTGGCGAAAAATTTACATTTTAGTTGTACCGAGGGGAAAGCTGTGATAAGATAAGAGTATCGGAAAAACACAAATTTTCAGGGGGAAACGATTATGTACAGCGATAACAAGATCTGGCTTGCGCAGTCCGATAAGCATCTGTACCTGCTGCCGAAGATGGCAAATCGCCACGGCCTCATCGCCGGCGCGACCGGCACCGGCAAGACCGTTACCATGAAGGTCATGGCTGAGAGCTTTTCCGAGATGGGCGTGCCCGTCTTTCTGGCGGACGTCAAGGGCGACCTGTCCGGCATGTGCCAGCCGGGCGCTCTCAGTGAAGATATGCTGGCGCGTATCGAGCGCTTCGGCTTGGGCGAGAGCTTTGCCATGCAGGCTTATCCCACCCGCTTCTGGGACATCTTTGGAGAAAAAGGTCATCCTGTACGCGTCACCGTGTCCGAAATGGGGCCGTTGCTGCTCGGGCGGCTGCTGGGGCTGACGGAGATTCAGGCCGGTGTTCTGAACATCGTCTTCAAGGTTGCCGATGAGCACGGACTTCTGCTGCTTGATTTGAAGGATCTGCGGGCAATGCTGCAATTTGTGGGCGACAACCGCGCGGAATTTACCACGATATACGGCAACGTCTCCGCCGCCAGCATCGGCGCGATCCAGCGCGCGCTCCTCGCCTTTGAGAGCGAGGGCGGCGAGCTCTTCTTTGGAGAGCCGGCGCTGGACATCCGCGACTGGATGCGCACCGATTTGAGTGGCAGGGGCTATATCAACATCCTCTCCAGCCAGCGCCTGATCCAGAGTCCCACGGTCTACGCCACCTTCCTGCTGTGGATGATGACGGAGCTCTACGAAAAGCTGCCCGAGGTGGGCGATCTTGAGAAGCCCCGCATGATCTTTTTCTTTGACGAGGCGCATTTGCTCTTCGACAACGCCAACAAGGCGCTGGTGCAGAAGATCGTCCAGGTGGTCAAGCTCATTCGCTCCAAGGGCGTGGGCATCTACTTTATCAGCCAGTCCCCGTCCGACATTCCGGGCGATGTACTGGCGCAGCTTTCCAACCGGGTGCAGCATGCCCTGCGCGCCTATACGCCCGCCGAGCAGAAGAGCGTGCGCGCCGCGGCGAAGGCCTTCCGTGTCAACCCCGCCTTTGACACCGAGGAAGCTTTGACCGCCCTCGGCGTGGGCGAGGCGCTGGTGAGCTTTCTGGATGAAGACGGTATCCCCGCCGTGGTGGAGCGCGCCTTCATCCTCCCGCCGCAGAGCAGAATGGGAACGGCCGACGAGGAGAAGATGAAGGCTGTCATCCTGCTGGACGAGTTTGAGCTCAAGTACCGCGAGAGCGTAGACCGCGAATCCGCCTATGAGGTGCTGGTCGCCGCCAATGAGGAGCTGGAGCGCCGCAAGGCCGAGGCCGCCGCCGAGGCCGAGGCGGAGAAGCAGCGGCTCAAAGAGGAGGCCGCCGCCGAAAAGCAGCGGCTGAAGGAAGAAGCCGCCGCCCAGAAGCAGGCCGAGCGGGAGGCGCTTGCCGCCGAGAAGCAGGCGCAGAAGGAAGCTCTCGCCGCCGAGAAGGCAGCCCAGAAGGAGCGTGACGCCAAGAAGAAGACCGCGCAGCGGGCAGCGACCGCCGCCGCGTCCTCCGTGGCCAGCGCCGTGAGCCACAATCTTGTGAACGCCGCCACCGGCGGCAAGACGACGAGCGCCGCCACCATCGCCAAGCGCGCCGCCTCCAACGCCCTCAG
>CAJOCV010000030.1 GCA_905233785.1 uncultured Oscillospiraceae bacterium | reverse complement strand
CTTCAGGCGGGCATGAACGCTCACCTGGGCAAACCCATTGAGCCGGAAAAGCTGTACAAAACCCTGGCAAGGCTGATTGCAGAGCGAGAAAAACATTCGAAAACATAATTCATTTTATTGTGTATTGCAAGAAAAAGTGACGAAATCACACGATCTTCCTGCGTTTCGCATCTCGAAGCTCTGCATACCGCTTGCGGTAGGGCGCAAATTTTCCGGGAGGCGCCGCAGACGTTCTGATCGGCGTTTACACAAGAATTGGGACTGTGAAAAAACGGAGTTTTTTCACAGTCCCAATTGTTTCGTCGCCGCAGGGGGGATGAACAGTTCCATACGCAAAAGCTGCCCGGCGACTCTTGAAGAGCCGTATGATTACACGCCGTACTGCTTCCGATACCGCCGGATCACAAGCGCGGCCAGAATCGCCGCGAGAACGCCGGAGGAAAAATTGCTCACCAGCATCACGACGCCCGCGCTCATCTCCCCGAGACTTGTGCCATGCTGCAAAAACCAGAACACCGGGATACGGAAGATAAACACCCGCGCAAAATTCAGCAGCAGCGTCAGCTCCGTCTTACCCAAGCCGTACAGAAGCGCCAGGACTGCGGCGTTCACGCCAAGCGGCACCGCGCCAAGCGCCTCAAAACGGTAAACCATCACGATCTGTCGGTGAAACTCCGCGCTGCCGCTGTCAAAAAGCCGGGCAAGAGCATCCAGCTGCCAAAGCTCCAGCCCCGAAATCGCCGCGCCGATCAGCATATTGACGCCCAGTACCGCGTAAAAGGCCTTGAGCACACGGGCATGCTTCCCCGCGCCGTAGTTCTGGCTGATGACCGCCGCCGCGCCCTCCTGAAAGCCGTTTTGCGGATTGGTGGTGATGCCGCCGAGGTTGTTCGACACGCCCATTGCCCCCACCATGGTGGCGCCGTAGAGGGTACTCATGGCATTGACCACGGTCTTGCCGAAGGCAAAGAGCGCCTTCTCCGTGATGACCGGGACGGATTGGCGGAGCATCGGCCGCGTCGTCAGCCTGTCAAAGCTGATCGCATCCTTTGAAAAGCTGAAAGCCCCGTCGCCGGCAAGGCTGTTTTTCACCGCGAAGACAAAAAGCGTGAGCTGTGAGAGCAGCGATGCCACCGCGATCATCACAAGCCCGCTCTCGAGCACATAGACAAACAGCGCCGTCATGGAAAGCTTCACCGCGGTGACAAGAAAGTTTAAGAACATGATGCGCTGCGAATTGCCGCGGGCGCGCTCCACCGCGATATAGACATTATTCAGAAACTGTATCAGCATCACAAAAAGCTGTACCGTGAAATACTGCGTACCGACGGCAATCAGCGCGTCCGGCGTCCCTGCCATACGCAGAAAGCGATCCGTAAAAGGCAAAATGCTCAGCAGCAGCGTAAGCCCCAGCCCCAGGCAGATCACATACAGGCTGCTCACACGCCGCCGCACCAGAGGAAAATTCCCCTCCCCATAGGCGCGGCTGATTTGGATCCCCGCGCCTACCGCGAGGCCGCCGCCCAATGCCGAGAGCATCAGATTGAGCTGTGAAAGATAAGCTACCGCCGATACCGATTCCTCACTGATGTGGGAGGCCATCATCGTATCCAGAATGGTAAAAAGCTGGTTGAGCCCCTGATAGAGCGCAAGCGGCGCTCCAACCTGAAGGATAATCTCCCACATCGAGCCGTTCAGGCTGCGCTCCAAAAAGCGCTCGTCCCGGCCGGTCAGTGTTGCTTTCAGTTCTGCCATTGTGTTTCCCTGCTCCCTTTCGTGCCGCCGATAAAACAATGACGCAATATAATTGAGTGCTTTCGTTATCCTACCGCAAGGATATGCCCCTGTCAAGAATCTGAAAAAATAATTTGTCAGCTTTAGCCTCTTGTGTTATGCTTGGGAAAACAACAAGGAGATACGGTAATGGCGAAAGACATTAAGCTTCGCAAAGAAATCAAAAACTGGCGTGAACTTTTTCCCGCCAGCTACTTAGAGAGTGCCGAAAGGATTCTGAACAGCGGAAAAATACTCAGCTTCAAAGCCTCGGGTGATCACGCAAACGCTCTGCTGGAGACCAAGCCGGGCTTCCAGTGCAGGGTCAGCCTGTTTGCTCCCACGCGCTACGAGGAGGACTGGGACAGCGACCGCTTCAGCTGCAGTTGCGTTGCCAAGCGCCATCACAGATACCTGCGAAAGGGCGGCTGGCAGAGCGCCACCATCTGCCAGCATGAGGCGGCGGTGCTGCTCAAATGGGAGGCCGAGCACGGCGTCTGGGAGTTTAGCGAGTCCCAGGAGGCCTACAGCGAGCGCGTCAGGAAAGAGCAGGAACGCCAGCAGCGCAGAGCCGAGCAGGAACGCCTCCGGCGGGAGAAAAAAAGGAAGGTGCAGGAGAAGCTCCCCGCTGTCAGCTTCTTTGGGGCAGAGGAGCGGGACGATCTTTTTTTCAGTGTCAAGCGCGCCCTCTCCGATTCACAGACCAACCGCTACTGTGCCGACCGAGCCTCCGCGCTCTTGAAGGCAGACGCCGTGAAGATGGACGAGCCCCAGCTCAGCTATAACGTCAGGGGGGCTCGCACGCTGGATGTCAGCGCGACGGTGCGCGATTCCGGGGGCAACTGCCGGGTTCGGATTCAACTGCTGCCAAACGCGCTGGATTTCCACCACTGCAGCTGTAACGCCGATTATCAGTTTTACGTTTATGCCTACGGTATGCACGACGAGCTGTGTGAGCACGAATTGGCTTTGCTGGACAACATTTTGCATTATGTAAACATACACAATCCCGGGGATGTCACGGACAAGGCGGCGGAGAATTTCTTTCAGGCCATGAATCGGTTTTCCAGTGCCATGGAGGAGCAGGCGGAGGAAGCCGCGGAGCCGCAGAGGCCGCGGTGCGTTCTGCTTGCCCCGCGCATTCTGATGGCGGATGGGACAGCGGTACTCTCCTATAAGCTCGGCATTGAGGGGCAAAAAGCCATGCTGCTGCACTCTTACCGGGAGTTTCTGGACGCCGTGGAGCAGCATCAGGTCTTCTCGCTCAGCAAAACGACGAGCATTGATTTCTCCGCGATGGATCTGACAGACAGCAGTCTGCCCTGGCTCACCTTTTTACAGCGCCGCATCAGCGAAACCGACGTAGCAAACGACAAGCTCTCGCAGGGCTATTATTACAGCAGCACGCTCAAGGTCAAAACGCGGGATACGCTCGTCGGCGCAACGCTGGATCGCTTCTATGAGCTGGCCGAGGGCAGTACGGTGGAGTACCAGGACAGCGACCGCAAGCAAAACGGGAGGCTTCTGGTGGGGCATACGAAGCTGCGCGTCTCCCTTTCCTCCGCGCGCATTGAGGACAAAAAACACCGCCTGTTGGGCGTGGAGATTTCCGGCAGAACGCCTCTGATCCTCAAGGGAAGCGCGGGAAGCTATATGCTCAGCAGCGAATGTCTCAGCAAAATCACGGCGGAGGAGACGCTTACGCTGCGTCCCTTCTCCGCCGCGGCGGATCCAGCGGGAAATATTCTGTTTCGCGTGGGCAAGGACAAGCTTGCAGAATTCTACTACCGCGCCCTCCCTCTGCTTGCCCAGAGCCCTTATGTGGACTTCATCGACAACTGCGCCGAGGAAGTCTCCGCGCTGCTGCCGCCGGAGCCGCAGTTTCTCTTCCGCTTTGACCTTGACGAGGCCACGCGGAGAATCACCTGTGAGGCGCAGGTCAGCTATGCGGAGACGGCGCCTCGCGATCTGCCCTATCCAGCCGCAAACGGAGAGTACCGCGACGCCATTCAGGAGGAGCGGGTGCTCAGCGCTGTGAAGCGCTATTTCCCCGAATATCTGGCAAGCCGCGGCCAGCACTGGGCCGACTTCACCGAAGACGCCCTCTATCGGATCCTGCGCGAGGCTCTGCCGGAGCTCTCCCGCTTCGGACAAATCGAGGGCAGCAGCGCCTTTGACCGCAGCGCCGTGCGTCCCATGCCGCAGCTTCGCGTCGGCGTTTCGGTTGACAGCGGCCTGCTGGAGATCGACCTGCTGAGTCGTGACATGAGCCCGGAGGAGCTTCTGGCGGTTTTGGAGAGCTACCGGCTCAAAAAGCGCTATCACCGGCTTGCAAGCGGCGCCTTCCTGGAGTTGGAGGATGACAGCCAGCTCCGGGAGCTCAACCGGCTTAGCGCGGGGATGGACTTCTCCCTGGCAGACGCCGCAAACGGAGGCGTGAAACTGCCGATGTACCGGGCGCTGTATCTGGATTCCCTGCTGGAGGAGCACGATGCGCTTGCCGCCAACCGCGACCGTACCTATCGCGCGCTCATCAAGAACTTCAAGACCATCCGCGACGCGGATTATGAGCTGCCGGGCGCGCAGGCGGAGATTCTGCGCCCCTATCAGGCGCACGGCTACAAATGGCTGCGCACCCTCGCGGCGGCTGGCTTCGGCGGCATTCTCGCCGACGAGATGGGGCTTGGCAAAACGCTGCAATTCATTACGCTTGCCCAGGCGCTCTTTGACGCGGGAGAGCTGTCGCTGTGTCTTGTGGTCTGTCCCGCGTCGCTCTGCTACAATTGGCAGGAGGAGCTGCAGCGCTTTGCGCCAACGCTCGACGCCCATGTGATAGCCGGTGCCGCCGCGGTGAGAAAAAAACATCTCGCGGCTCTGCCGAAGGGAGCAGTGTGCATCACAAGCTACGATCTGCTGCGCCAGGATATTGCGGAGTATCAAAAACTGCGCTTCTCCCTGATGGTGCTGGACGAGGCGCAGTATATCAAGAATCAGAAAGCCGCGATGACCAAGGCGGTCAAAGCCGTGCCCGCCAATCTCCGCTTCGCGCTGACCGGAACGCCGATTGAGAACCGCCTTGCCGAGCTCTGGAGCATTTTTGACTATTTGATGCCCGGTTTTCTCTATCGCTATTCTGAGTTCTCCGAGCGCTTTGAGACGCCCATCACCAAACGTCAGGACGCGGAGGCCACCGAACGGCTCAAGCGCATGACAGCGCCTTTTATTCTCCGCCGTCTCAAAGCGGACGTCCTCAAAGATCTGCCCCCGAAGCTGGAGGAGGTGCGCTACACCCGCTTTGACGACGAGCAGCGCAAGATCTACGACGGGCAGGTGGTTCGGATGAAGCAGCTTGTGTCAAGCGTCACGGGCAGCGGCGATGACAAGCTTCGCATTTTTGCAGAGCTGACGCGTATTCGTCAAATCTGCTGCGACCCCTCGCTGCTGCTGGAGGACTACCACGGCGGCAGCGCCAAGCGCAGCGCCTGTCTCGACCTCATACAGACCGCCATCGGCGGCGGGCACCGGATGCTGGTGTTTTCACAGTTTACCTCCATGCTCGCTCTGCTGGAAGCCGATCTGTTCAAGGCCGGCATCCCCTGCTATAAGCTCACCGGCGCGACGCCGAAGGAGGAACGGCTCAAGCTTGTGCGTGACTTCAACGAGGGGGATGTGCCCGTTTTCCTGATCTCGCTCAAGGCCGGCGGCACCGGGCTGAACCTCACAGGCGCGGACATCGTGATCCACTACGACCCCTGGTGGAACCTCGCGGCGCAGAATCAGGCCACGGATCGCGCCCACCGTATCGGGCAGGCCAACCAGGTCACGGTGTACCGCATCATTGTCAAGGACAGTATCGAGGAGCGCATCCTCGCCATGCAGGAGGCCAAGCGCGATCTGGCCGACGCGGTTCTCAGCGGGGAGAGCAGAAGCCTTGCCGCGCTCAGCAGCGAGGAGTTGCTGGAGCTGCTGGGCTAACCGAGCAGGCCTCCGGCAGCTTCCGAGAAAAGGGGGAAAGAAATGCGCAGGGGAAAGCGAGCCTGCGCTGCTTCCCCGTTGTAATCCACTTCGTGACAACTTCATGAACTCATGCGTTTTCCCTGAAGCGAACAAAGGGGGCTGTGAAAAAACACAGCCCCTTTTTCGTAAATTCGCTCTCTTCGGTTGAAGCGGCGCTTCCCTAAGGCAGCACCGCACAATACGCCTGCGGCATCTTCCGGAAAAACCGCGCCCTGATTTCGTCACTTTTTCTTGCAATACACAAAGTATTCCTGCAAAAAAGCGCCATCATCAGAACGCGGTTTTTCTCGGAATCTGCTCTTGCCGCATGATGCGGTATTGCTCTAAATTTCTGAAATCACCGGCAGGATCATCGGACTGCGGCGGGTAGTCTTGTAGAGGTAGCCGGAGAGATTGGTCTTGATCTTGCTTTTTATTGTCGTCCAGTCCAGAATGCGCTGCGCCGCGCAGGCATCCACCGTCTCGAGCGTCACGCGCTTGAGCTCCTCCATCAGCTCCTCGGCCTCCTTGACGTAGATGAAGCCGCGCGTCACGATCTCGGGATCGGCAAGGAGCTTGTGATCGTAAGACGAGAAGGGCAGCACCACAACAATCATGCCGTCCTCAGCCAGCTTGTGCCGGTCACGCATGACCACGCTGCCGACCTCGCCGATGCTGCCGTCCACCAGCACCGCGCCGGACTGTACGCTCTCCTCCGCGCGGATGGACTTTTTGCTAAGCTCGATGACGCGCCCGTTTTCCGCGATGACAATGTTCTTCGGCTGAACGCCCATGATGCGCCCGAGCTCCGCGTGCTTCATCAGCATACGGTATTCGCCGTGTACGGGAATAAAGAACTTGGGCTTCACCAGCGCGAGCAGCATTTTCTGCTCCTCCTGGCAGGCGTGACCGGAGACGTGCAGATCGGTATGCCGGTCATAGATGACCTCAGCGCCCTTGTGGAAGAGCTCGTCGATCACGCGGCTGATCATGTTCTCATTGCCGGGGATGGCGGAGGCAGAGATGATGACCCGGTCGCCGGAGTCCACCTGAATCTGCTTGTGTCCCGAAAAGGCCATGCGGTACAGGGCGGACATGGCCTCGCCCTGGCTGCCGGTGGAGATGATGACCACCTTATTGCGGGGCAGCTTGTTGATCTGGTCGAGCTCCATCAGCACCCCCTCGGGGATGTTCATGTAGCCGAGCACCATCGACACGCGCAGGACGTTTTCCATGCTGCGCCCGGTGACGGCGACCTTTCGCCCGTATTTGGCCGCCACGTCGATGATCTGCTGCAGTCTGTGGACGTTGGAGGCGAAGGTGGTAATGATGATGCGCTTGTCGCAGCCCAAAAAGAGCTTGTTAAAGCCCACGCCGACCTTGCTCTCCGACTCGGAGTGGCCGGGCTTCTCCACGTTGGTGGAATCGCTCAGCAGCGCCAGGACGCCCTCGTTTCCGAGCTGACCCAGGCGCACCAGATCCATCATGCCGCCGGAGATGGGCGTCACGTCGATCTTGAAATCGCCGGTGTGGATCACGGTGCCGATCGGGGTCGTGATCGCAAGCGCCACCGCGTCCGGGATCGAGTGGTTCACATGGATAAACTCGATGGTGAAGTTTCCGAGGCGGAACACCGAGCCCGCCTTCTTGGTGAAAATCTGCGTGTTATAAAGCAGATCGTGCTCCTCAAGCTTCAGCTCCACCAGCGCTGCGGTGAGGGGCGTGGTGTAGATGGGCACGTCCAGCTCCTTGAGCACATAGGGCACCGCGCCGATATGGTCCTCGTGCCCGTGGGTGAGGATCAGGCCGCGAAGCCGCGCGGCATTGTTGCGCAGATAAGTGATGTCCGGCAGCACGACATCAATCCCGTACATATCCTCGTCGGGAAAGCCCATGCCGCAGTCTACCACGATGATGTCGTTGCCGTATTCAAAGGCCGTCATGTTCTTGCCGATCTCACCGAGACCGCCAAGCGGGATGATTTTCAGTTTAGAAATCATTGAACACTCCATTTCTGTTGCATATGTATCCTCGTGCGGCTGTAAGAGACATTGTATATTCAGTATAGTGTAGCCATAGTGCGCGGGGATTATACGGAGACTACATCTCCGTGCGCCCTTCGAGGGCGCGGTTCAGGGTCGCGTCGTCCGCGAACTCGAGGTTGGAGCCCACGGGGATGCCGTAGGCCAGGCGCGTGACGCGGATGTTGAAGGGCTTGAGCAGCCGGGAGATGTACATCGCCGTAGCCTCCCCCTCGGTATCGGGGTTGGTGGCCATGATGACCTCCTGCACCTCGTCAGAGGCGACACGCTGCAAAAGCTCCTTGATATGAATATCGTCGGGGCCGATATGGCTCATGGGTGAGAGCACGCCGTGCAGCACATGGTAGGTGCCGTTATACTCATGCCCCCGCTCGATGGAGAGCACGTCCCTGGGTTCGGACACCACGCAGATCGTGGAGTGATCGCGCCGATCGCTCTGGCAGATGGCGCAGGTCTCCCCTTCCGTCAGGTTCTGGCAGATGCTGCAGCGGTGGACGCTGCGCTTTGCGTCGGTGATGGCGTTGGCAAAGGACAGCGCCTCCGCGTCCGGCAAGGCGAGGATATGAAAAGCAAGCCGCTGAGCGCTCTTCTTTCCCACGCCGGGCAGGGACGCGAATTTGTCGATCAGGTTCTCAAGCGAGGCGGGGAAAAAAGCCATGAAACCACTCCGTTCAAAAATTCCGAATATCCCGGATCGCCTTCGCGCGATCCGCTTGGCCGAAGACGGCGCTGCCGGCAACCAGCACGTTTGCGCCCGCTTCGACGGCAAGGGGCGCGGTCTCGCGGGTGATGCCGCCGTCTACCTCCAGCTCACAGCCGGGATTGACCGTCTCTAACATTTTACGCAGCGCCCGCAGCTTATCCAGCATATCCATCATAAAGCGCTGCCCGCCGAAGCCTGGCTCCACGGTCATCACAAGGATCAGATCGACCAGACCGAGATAGGGTTCTGCGGCCTCCGCCGGGGTGGCGGGCTTTAAGGTGATGCCGCATTTTTTCCCCTTTGCGCGGATTTTCTCAAGCGTAAGACGGATATTCTCAGGACTGTCCGCCTCCAGGTGCACATTCACCAGATCCGCGCCCGCGTCGCAAAAATGCTCCACATAGCGAATGGGCGTCTCGATCATCAGGTGCACATCCAAAAACATGTCTGTACATTTGCGCAGGGATTTAAGCACCGGAAGCCCCATGGAGAGATTGGGGACAAACACGCCGTCCATCACGTCGAAATGAACATACTCCGCCCCGCCGAGCCGAATATCCTCCACCTCGTCCGCAAGATGAGCCAGGTCTGCCGCAAGTATAGACGGCGCAAGCTTTATCATGGCAGGCTTCCTCCGACATTAAGTTGATATGATATTATACTACACATCAAGTGTAAATGCAATATTTCACTTTTTTGTACAAACATGGTAAAAAGCGGCTGAAATCCAGCCGCTTTTTGCCATTATTCAGCAGTTTTCTCGAGGATGCGCGCATAGCTTGCGCGGCAGGTGTCGAGCGTGATCTCGTTTTCACGCTTGACCACATAGCGATACGTCTCGTCCGAGCATTTGCTCGCCTGGTGGAACAGATAGCGCATCGTGGCCCGGATGCTGCCCATGGCGAGATCGGCAGCCGCGGCGCAGAAGCGCCTTCCCTCGGGCGCAGCAAATTCGCAGAGCTCCTCGTCCAGCTCCAGAAGCTGATTCATCATATTGACGATCTCGTTTGCCACCTGGGCGGCGGGCTGACGGGCAGCCTCGATCACCTGGGGGTCATTCTCCTTGATCGCCTTGCGCAGCGGCCCGCGGCTCTTTACATCCTCGTCAATGAGGTGCACCATATAGCCGCGCAGGATCTCGCTGTTGCGGTGGATGTATTCCACCCGCTCGTTGCCCGCCTCCGTCTCCATTGTCAGCGCGGCGGCGCGCTTGAGATAGGACGCCGCGGCGGCGGCGGTCAGCGCCGCGCCGGAGCCAATATCGGTGCGGCTGTCAGGCTCAGCGAGAGAAAGCGTCAGCTCCTCCGGCTGCTTCTTACGAAAGATTTCAATGCTCAGCTTTTCGGCCATGTTGCATTCTCCTTAGTCGCGGTTGAACTCTCGAAGCTGTAAGCCCTCGTTTTTTTGCAGCGCCCAGTTGATGCACCATTGGGAGGTGAAGAGCAGCAGGTCGTTTCCCCTGAAATCCTGTACCCACTTGGTGTCGCTCGTGAGGTTTAAGGCGCGGATGTCCACTCCCTCGCCCTCCACCCAGCGCACAAGCTCATAGGGCATATTGCGGCGGCGGATATCCACACCGTACTCGGTTTTGAGCCGATACTCCAGCACCTCGAACTGCAGAACGCCCACGACGCCCACGATGACCTCCTCCACGCCGGTGTGCGGCTCGTGAAAGATCTGAATGGCGCCCTCCTGCGCGATCTGCAGGATGCCCTTTTCAAACTGCTTGCGCTTCATGGTGTCGATGCGCTCCACGGCAGCGAAATGCTCGGGCGCGAAGGTGGGGATGCCCTCAAAGCAGGCGTTCATGCCCTTCTCGCAGATCGTGTCCCCAATGGAGAAGATGCCCGGGTCGAAGACGCCGATGATGTCGCCGGCGTACGCCTCGTCAATGATGGCGCGCTCCTGCGCCATGAGCTGCTGCGGCTGGGCAAGGCGCAGCACCTTGCCGCCCTGGACATGGAAGTATTCCTTATCCCGCTCAAAGCGGCCGGAGCAGATACGCATAAAGGCGATGCGGTCGCGGTGCGCCTTGTTCATGTTGGCCTGGATCTTGAAGACGAAGGCCGAGAAGCGCTCGTCAAAGGGGTCGATGATCTCTTCCCCGGACACGCGCGGCAGCGGCGGCATGGTGAGCTTCAGGAAGCTCTCCAGAAAGGGCTCCACACCGAAGTTATTGAGCGCCGAGCCGAAAAACACAGGGCTGAGCCGCCCGTTTCGCACCTCGTCGAGATCAAATTCGAAGCCCGCGCCGTCCAGCAATTCAATATCGTCCGCGAGCGTCTGGCGCAGGCGGGAGCCGATCAGCTCATCCAGCTTCTCCGTCTCATCGAGCGTGCACTCGATGGCGCGGATGCGGCTGGTGCCGCGGTGAAACTCGTTGAAGGCCAGGATGGCCTGCTTTTCCCTGTCGTACACGCCCTTGAAATCCTGCCCGCAGCCGATCGGCCAGTTCATCGGATAGGTGCCGATGCCGAACTCATGCTCCAGCTCCTCCATCAGATCGTAGGGGCTTCTGGCTTCGCGGTCAAGCTTGTTGATGAAGGTAAAGATGGGGATGTGCCGCATGGCGCAGATTTTGAAGAGCTTGCGGGTCTGCGGCTCGATGCCCTTGGCGGCGTCAATGACCATGACGGCGGAATCCGCCGCCATCAGCGTGCGGTAGGTATCCTCCGAGAAGTCCTGATGCCCCGGGGTGTCGAGAATGTTGATGCAATAGCCCTCATACTCAAATTGCATCACCGAGGAGGTGATGGAGATGCCGCGCTGCTTTTCCAGCTCCATCCAGTCGGACACCGCGTGGCGCGCCGTGGCCTTGCCCTTGACAGAACCGGCCATCTGGATCGCTCCGCCGTAGAGCAGCAGCTTCTCGGTCAAGGTGGTTTTACCGGCGTCCGGGTGCGAGATGATCGCAAAGGTGCGGCGCCGCTCGATCTCTTTTTTCAGTTCAGCCATAGTAACGCTCCAGCATACGTGAACAATTAGTCGCTCTTCCGTCCCATTGGGTGATACGCCGACGAATGTCTTTCGTAAACGATGATGAATTCGACACGAGCGAATTCCGAGAAAACTTGTGTTCTGTTGATGGCACTCATTGAGCAGGAATCCTTTGTGGTTTGCAAGAAAAAGTGGCAAAATCAGGGCGCAAATTTCCCGGGAGGCGCCGCAGGCGATGGAATCGGCGTTTCCTTTATACCGAAGGGAAAAAAGAGCCGGAAGCCTCTGTAAATTTCAGGTTTTAGCACAAAAAGCCGAAAAAGAGGAAAAGGTTTGGTGGAATTCCTAAAACTGATTCAGTATAACACAGATGAACCGGAATTGCAAACACTTTCCCATGAAAATTGTAACGATTCCGTCTTGCATGGCTTTGGGGGAGTTCAGAGGGGCACTCCCCTCTGATTTGCCGCCTCGGAAGGCGGCAAAGGGCTTTATAACGACAACGGCGTCGAATATGAAGTCAATCCCGGAGATGTGACCTTTTGCGACGACGAGCAGGGGCATGCTCTCAAGAACATCGGCAAGGAGGATTTGGAAACCATCGCGCTGATTCTCTATCGGGAATGATAGAGAATCACGAATCATAGAACTGCTGCCCGTCGTCGGTGACGAGGCGTTCGGTTTTCGGGTAGGCGAAGATGGCGGGGTTTTCGGCGTTGGCGGTGAGATAATTGGCAAAGATGGCCGCGTACCATTTTGCCATGCCCAGGTTGTGCATGAGATAGTTCCCACAGTTTTTCGCCGTGGCGCCGGGAACGCTCTCGCTCTCGCCCACCGCGCGGAAGGCGCGCAGGATCAGGTCGTAGATCTCTCTCGGCTCGCGGCTGCCCTTGAGCAGCAGGTAGAAGCCGGTCAGGCAGCCCATCGGCCCCCAGTAAATGATTTCGTCCTTCCAGTCGGGGTCATTTCGCAGGAAGGTGGCAATGATATGCTCGAGCGAGTGCATGGCCGCCACGTCAACGGCCGGCTCCCGGTTCGGCCTTGTCAATCGAATGTCGTAGGTTGTGACCGTACCGGTACCGACTCCATCCACGCGGCTGACAAAAATACCGGGAACGATGGCTCTGTGATCAACGGAAAAGCTTGGGATCATGTTTTTCTCCTTTCAATTCTCGTATCATAAAAAAGCAGAGGCGGCGCCTCTGCTTTTTGTTTCGATCAATCCATGATCTCCACGGAAACTTTTTTGCCCTTTCGCTGGGCTACGGCCCGCATAAGGATACGGATCTGCTTGACGATCCTGCCCTGCCGGCCGATGACCTTGCCCGTATCGCCGTCGGCCACGCGAACCTCAAAAACGGTCTCGCCGTCGGCTTTGCGCTCGGTCACAGAGACCTCGTCGGGATGATCGACCAGGCTCTGCACGATGTAGGTCAAAAGTTCTTTCATGCCGGTAGAAACTCCTTTTTACGCCTCGACCTTCTTGAGCAGGCCGCGGACGGTGTCGGTGGGCTGGGCGCCGTTTGCGATCCAGTACTCCACGCGATCCATCTTGACGTTCAGTTTGCTGCCGTCGGCCATGGGATCATACACGCCAAGCTCCTCGATGAAGCGGCCATCGCGGGGGCTGCGGGAATCCGCAACAACGATGCGGTAGTAAGGAGCCTTCTTGGCGCCCATTCTGCGAAGTCTGATTTTAACCATTGTATCTTCACCTCCATATGAAAACTCAAATCTATTACAAACGGCTGTGCCGAGTGTAAGCGTATCTGCCTCCCCCTCCGGGGGAAAGCGGATTTGCGCCGCCAGTGGCGGAAAAAGCAAATTCGCTTTCTCCGCAGCCGCGCTGTTTTGCGGGCAGGTCTTAGCGTCTGCACGCAAAATAGTCTTACGCGGCAAGGCGGGCAATGGTGTCAGCGAAGCTGACGGAAGGGGCGTCGGTTTCGCGTTTCCCCTATTGGCCTTCGGCCACTTCCCCCGGAGGGGGAAGCAATCAGAAGCCGAGTCCGGGGAA
>CAJOCV010000029.1:1561-15706 GCA_905233785.1 uncultured Oscillospiraceae bacterium | reverse complement strand
TGACCGGGTACAGTGGCTCCCCAACTGGACAGAGCGCGATGACGCCGAAAAGCGGCAAATCGTCAAAGCCTTTTTGGACGAAAACGAGAGCTGGATCATTGACGGCAATTACAGCAGCCTGTACCAGCAGCGCCGGCTCGAAGAGGCGGATTTGATCCTTCTGCTGCTCTTTCCCCGCCTATCCTGCCTTTATCGCGTGTCAAAGCGCAAGCGCCAGTACCGGGGGCAGGCCCGCCCGGACATGGGCGAGGGCTGCCAGGAAAAGCTGGACGCGGCCTTCCTTCGCTGGGTGCTCTGGGAAGGGAGAAGCAGGAAAAACCGCCAAAATTACGCCAAGATCCAAAAGCAGTACCCGGAAAAGACGATCGTGATCCGAAACCAGCGGGAGCTCGATGCGTTGATCGCGCAGGTTTGAGCGCATTTGGCTCTCCGTTAGGAAGATGGTGACGCTTACTGCCCTCTCAGTCTCGCTCGACAGCTCCCCTTCGCCCGGAGGGGGAGCCAAGTATGAGTAAGCGTTAAAGGTGCCGATAAGCACAAATTACAATTCGTCCCCGAAGGGGACACCATAACTATTCACTATTCGCTTTACCGCGTAAACCGTGCTATAATACCACTACTATATGGGCGGGAGGAGTCCCCATGGAGAAACAGCAGTATATCGAGGCCGGGCGCGTGACGAATACGCATGGTGTGGCCGGTGAGGTAAAGATCGAGGTCTGGCTCGACAGCCCCCAGTTTCTGCGCCGCTTTCCGCGTGTGTTTGTCGCGGGGGAGGAGAAGAAGCTCATTTCCGGCAAGGTGCAGAAAAATTTCCTGATCGCAAAGCTTGAGGGCGTGGACGATGTGAACGCCGCGATGGCGCTCAAGGGCAAGACCGTCACCGTTGACCGGGGTGACGTGCGCCTTCCGCGCGGGACGTACTTCGTGCAGGACATCCTTGGCGCGTCGGTCGTGGACGAGCAGGGGAGCGAGATCGGAAAGCTTGTCGATGTGATGGAGCGCCCCGCGCACAACATCTATGTCGTGCAGGGGGAGCAGGAGCATCTGATCCCCGCCGTGCCGGAATTTATCCGGAAAACCGACGCCGAGGCCGGGATCATCACCGTGCGCCTGATCGAGGGAATGTAATGAGAATCGACATTTTGACCCTGTTTCCCGACACGGTGAACGCCGTGCTGCACGAGAGCATCATCGGCCGCGCGGCCAAGAAGGGCATCGTGGAAATCAACTGTGTTCAGATCCGGGACTTTACCGAGAACAAACAGAACCAGGTGGACGACTACCCCTACGGCGGGGGCTTCGGCTGCGTGATGATGGCGCAGCCGCTGAAAGCCTGCCTCGAGCATGTGATCCGTGACGCCGGGGAACGCCGCCGCCGCGTGATCTACATGAGCCCGCAGGGCAAGCCCTACAATCAGGAGTGCGCCAAGCGCTTGCAGCGCGACTACGACCACCTTGTGCTGGTCTGCGGCCACTATGAGGGTGTGGATGAGCGCTTCATTGAAGCCTGCGTGGACGAGGAAATTTCCCTCGGCGACTTTGTGCTCACCGGCGGGGAGATCGCGGCCATGGCGGTGGCGGACTCGGTGTGCCGTCTGGTGCCCGGCGTGCTCGCGGACGAACAGTGCTACACCGGCGAGAGCCATTGGGACGGCCTGCTCGAGTACCCGCAGTACACCCGCCCGGAGGAATGGGAGGGGCGGCGCGTGCCGGAGATCCTCTTAAACGGCGACCATGCGAAGGTAGAGCGCTGGCGGCGCAAGCAGCAGCTTCTGCGTACGAAACGCAAGCGCCCGGATATGTTCGCGGCCTTTACACCCGGCGACGACGAGGATCGGAAGCTCCTGGCCGAGATCGAGAAGGAGGCCGGGCGGCGGCAGATCACGCAGCCGGTGACGTACCGCGCCGCGGTGGAGGACGACCTGCCCGCGATTCTGGAGATCGTGCAATACGCGCGCAGGACGCTCAAAAAGCAGCGGGTGGATCAGTGGCAGGGCGTGTACCCCGATGAGGCGGCCTTCCGCGCCGATCTGGCGCGCGGGGAGTGCTTTGTCGTGCTGCACGGGGAAGAGATCGCGGCCTTCTTCACGCTCTCTCTGCGTGAAGAAGCCTGTTACGCCGAAATCACCGACGGCAAGTGGACGGAGGGCATGGCCTGCTGCACCCTGCACCGCGCTTCTGTTGCGAAGGATTATCGCGGCAGCGGCATGGCGGAGAAGCTGATCGGCTGTGTCGAGCAGCAGGCGCGCGCCTTCGGCCTGCGCTGCATCCGCACGGACACGCACAAGAAGAACAAGCCCATGCAGCGCCTGCTGCGCGAGAGCGGTTTCCGCTACCGGGGGAACGTGATGGTCGCCTCCGAACCCGGGCACGACCCGGCACGGCAGGCGTATGAAAAGATACTGAAAAAGTGAAAAGAGAATAGTGAAAAGTTGTGGTGTTCCCTTCGGAAACAGATTATAATATGTCGCGAAGCGACACCTTAACTATTCACTATTCATTATTCACTATTCACTCTCAACGGGAGAACCTATGAACCTTACCGATTACAACGAAATACGATCCCTGCTTGCCCGGCACGGCTTTCGCTTCTCGAAATCCCTGGGGCAGAACTTTTTGACCGCCGCCTGGGTGCCGGAGCGCATCGCGGAGGAGGCGGGGCTGGACGAGACTGTGGGCGTGCTCGAGGTCGGCCCCGGCATCGGCTGCCTGACCGAGCAGCTGTCAAAACGCGCGGGCAGGGTGCTGTCCGTGGAGCTGGATCCGTCGCTGCGACCCATCCTGGCGGAGACCCTCACCGGCTGTGAGAACGTGGAGGTGCTGTTCGGGGACGTGCTGAAGCAGGATCTCCCCGCGCTCGTATCCGAGTGCTTCCCCGGACTTACGCCGGTCGTGTGCGCAAACCTGCCCTATAACGTGACAAGCCCGGTGCTCACGGCGCTCATCGAGTCCGGCTGCTTTGCACGCATCACGGTGATGATCCAGCGCGAGGTGGCAAAACGCATCTGCGCCAGGCCCAACACCTCCGACTACGGCGCCTTCACGCTTTTCGTCCAGTGGCACTGCGAGACCGAGATCCTTTTTGACGTGCCGCCCTCCTGCTTCGTACCGCAGCCGAAGGTCACCTCCTCGGTCATCCGCCTGACGCGCAGAGAGAAGCCGCCGGTCGCGGTAGCGGACGAGGCGCTTCTCTTCAAGGTGATCCGCGCGGCCTTCAACCAGCGGCGCAAGACCCTGGTCAACGCCCTGAACGCGGGGCTGGGGCTTCCCAAGGAGGTGACGGAAAAAGTGCTGATTTCCCGTGGATTTGACCCAAAAATCCGGGGAGAAGTGCTCGACCTTGGTGGATTTGCAAAAATCACTGACGAAATACACAGCTTGGACCATGCGGATTTGTAAGGAAAATGCATTGATTATTTTCCGCTGAATGTGGTAATCTAATTAGTGGCAAACAAGTCAATTTTTGATAGAGCAAGAAAGGACGAAAACAATGAGCAAAAAGTATGTCTACCTGTTTTCCGAAGGCAATGCCAACATGCGTGAGCTGCTCGGCGGCAAGGGCGCAAACCTGGCCGAGATGAGCAACATCGGTCTGCCCGTTCCCCAGGGCTTCACCATCACCACCGAAGCCTGCACCCAGTATTATGAGGACGGCCGCCAGATCAATGACGAGATCATGGCCGAGATCATGAAGAACGTTGAGACCATGGAACAGATCAACGGCAAGAAATTCGGTGATCTGGAGAATCCGCTGCTGGTTTCCGTCCGTTCCGGCGCCCGCGCTTCCATGCCCGGCATGATGGATACCATCCTGAACCTCGGTCTGAACGACGACGTTGTCGCCGCCATGATCAAGGGCAACCCCGACCCCAAGTTCGAGCGCTTTGTTTACGACTCCTACCGTCGCTTTATCCAGATGTTCTCCGATGTCGTTATGGAAGTCGGCAAGAAGTACTTTGAGCAGCTCATCGACCAGATGAAGGAGCGCAAGGGCGTGAAGTACGACGTCGAGCTGACCGCCGCCGACCTCAAGGAGCTGGCTGAGCAGTTCAAGGCCGAGTACAAGAAGCAGATCGGCGAGGACTTCCCCTCCGACCCCGTGGTGCAGCTCAAGGAAGCCATCCGCGCCGTGTTCCGCTCCTGGGACAACCCCCGCGCCAACTACTACCGCCAGCAGAACGACATCCCCTATTCCTGGGGCACTGCCGTCAACGTCATGCCGATGGTCTTCGGCAACCTCAATGACAACTCCGGCACCGGCGTCGCCTTCACCCGCGACCCCGCCACCGGCAACAAGGGTCTGTACGGCGAATTCCTGACCAATGCGCAGGGCGAAGACGTGGTCGCCGGCGTCCGCACCCCGATGCCCATCACCGAGATGGAGCAGAAGTTCCCCGAGGCCTTCAAGCAGTTCGTCGAAGTCTGCAGCATCCTCGAGAACCACTACCGCGACATGCAGGACATGGAGTTCACCGTGGAGAACGGCAAGCTCTACATGCTGCAGTGCCGCAACGGCAAGCGCACCCCGCAGGCCGCTCTGAAGATCGCCTGCGACCTGGTGGACGAGGGCATGATCGACGAGAAGAAGGCCGTTCTGATGATCGAGCCGCGCACGCTCGACGCGCTGCTGCACCCCCAGTTTGACGCTGACAAGCTCAAGGCCGCTACCCCCATCGGCAAGGGTCTGGGCGCTTCCCCCGGCGCCGCCTGCGGCAAGATCGTCTTCACCGCTGAGGACGCCAAGGCCTGGGCTGCCCGCAAGGAAAAGGTCGTTCTGGTTCGTCTCGAGACCAGCCCCGAGGATATCGAGGGCATGGCGGCGGCGCAGGGCATCCTGACCGTTCGCGGCGGCCGTACCTCTCACGCTGCCGTCGTGGCGCGCGGCATGGGCAAGTGCTGCGTCTCCGGCTGCGGCGAGATCAAGATGGACGAGGCAAACAAGAAGTTCGAGCTGGCGGGCAAGGTCTTCCACGAGGGCGACTACATCTCCATCGACGGCTCCACCGGCAACATCTATGACGGCATCATCCCCACGGTTGACGCCACCATCGCCGGCGAGTTCGGCCGCATCATGGCCTGGGCTGACAAGTACCGCCGTCTGCAGGTTCGCACCAATGCCGATACCCCGAAGGACGCCGCCAAGGCGCGCGAGCTGGGCGCTCAGGGCATTGGCCTGACCCGTACCGAGCATATGTTCTTCAACGCCGACCGTATCGCTCCCTTCCGCGAGATGATCTGCTCCGACACCGTCGAGGAGCGCGTCGCCGCGCTGGCGAAGCTCGAGCCGATGCAGCAGGCTGACTTCGAGGGCATCTACGAGGCCATGGAAGGCTGCCCCGTCACCATCCGCTACCTCGATCCTCCTCTCCACGAGTTCGTTCCCACCGAGGAAGCTGACATTGAGCAGCTCGCCAAGGATCAGGGCAAGAGCGTTGAGGCCATTAAGAACATCATTGCTTCTCTGCACGAGTTTAACCCCATGATGGGTCACCGTGGCTGCCGTCTGGCCGTCACCTATCCCGAGATCGCCGAGATGCAGACCCGCGCCGTCATCAAGGCCGCGCTGGCTGTCCAGGCTCGTCACCCCGAGTGGAACATGGTTCCCGAAATCATGATCCCGCTGGTGGGCGAGGTCAAGGAGCTCAAGTACGTCAAGGACGTCGTTGTCAAGACCGCTGACGAGGTTCTCGCCGCTGCCGGTTCCGACATGAAGTACATGGTCGGCACCATGATCGAGATCCCGCGCGCCGCTCTGACCGCGGACGAAATCGCCAAGGAAGCCGAGTTCTTCTCCTTTGGCACCAACGACCTGACCCAGATGACCTTCGGCTTCAGCCGTGACGACGCCGGCAAGTTCCTCGGCGCCTACTACGACAAGAAGATCTACGAGAGCGATCCCTTCGCCCGCGTCGACCAGGTCGGCGTCGGCAAGCTGGTTGCCATGGCTGCCAAGCTCGGCCGCTCTGTCCGTCCCGATCTGCACCTGGGCGTCTGCGGCGAGCACGGCGGCGATCCCAGCTCTGTGGAGTTCTTCCACAAGGTTGGCCTCGACTATGTGTCCTGCAGCCCCTTCCGCGTTCCCATCGCCCGTCTGGCCGCCGCTCAGGCCGCCATCAAGGACGCCGAGTAATCTATGTTTATCAAAAAATGCCGCAGCGAAAGCTGCGGCATTTTTTAGTGGCGTAGGGACGAGCAGTGCTCGTCCGAAAGACCGTAGGGGCGCCCTTCGCCCTTGCGGTCGCCCGCGTGGTCAGTGGTCAGTCCTCCGGGGTTGCCTTCTCCATGAAGATTTCCTCGGCCTCCTGTTGGGCGGAAATGAGCAGGGAGAGAGCCTTTTCGGCGTCATTGTTCTGTAAAAGCGTGATGGCGTCTGTCACGTGATTAAAAAGCTTGAGATACATTTTTTTGTAGACGTACATATTGTTCTCACCTCAGCCATATTGTAAGACAAACGAAAGACAAATGCAAGACAATGTTGTGATGCAAAATGTAATACGATTTGCATGACAATAATTGCGGAGGCACAATATGGCTACGTTCAGAATACCGAAAATCCCGCCAACGACTTCAAAATCCATTCGTTTTCCTAATGATGTGATCGAACAGGTCGAAAATGCCATTGTCGGGATGGACTGCACCTTTTCCGCCTTCGTGATCGAGGCGGTACGCACGGCCTTGAAGGATCTCGAGGAGCAGAAGGACAATTCGTAGGGGCGACCCTTGCGGTCGCCCGCATCGAATCGTAGGGGCGACCCTTGCGGTCGCCCGCATCGAATCGTAGGGGCGACCCTTGCGGTCGCCCGCATCGAGAAGTCCGCAAAGGGAAAAAATACGCCGGGCGAATCTGCGGATTCGCCCGGTTATTTGCTTTTACCGCACGGGCGACCGCAAGGGTCGCCCCTACTGTGTCTTCACAGCCTCACCGTAAACACCACGGCGTCCGCGCCGTCCATGCGGGCGCTGATGCTGCCCTTGTGGAGGCGAACAATGGCCTCGGCGGCGGAGAGGCCGATGCCGTAGCCGCCGGACTTCTGGTTGCGGGAGGAATCGGCGCGGTAGAAGCGGTCAAAGATGCGCGCGGTGTCCACAGGCTCGGATACCGTATTGCGCAGGGTCAGCACGGCCTTGTCACCGCCCTTGAGCGTGAGTGTGATCGCGCCGCCCTCGGGGCAGTATTTGACCGCGTTATCCAGCAGTGTGGAGATAAGCTGGGCGAGCTGGGCGCGGTTGGCCTGCACGGTGACGCCGGGGGCGATGTCGCTGCTCAGCGCGAGCTTTTTGAGCTCCGCCGGGGCGCGAAACATTTCCGCCTGCTCCCCGGTGAGAACCGAGAGATCGACCGGCGCGAGGTCGAGGGCGACGCTGCTTTCGTCAATGCGCGCAAGCGTCAGCAGGTTCTGCATGAGGCCGGAAAGCCGCCGGGTCTGACTGCGGATGTTGCGGCTGTACTTGCTCTCGCCGCCCATGAGCTCCATCGCGTCCAGATTGGCCTGAATAATGGCGAGGGGGGTCTTGAGCTCGTGACCCGCGTCGGTGACAAACTGGCGCTGCCGCTCCATGTTCTCCGCGATCGGGCGGATGGCGCGGCGTGAGAGCGCCGCCACCAGCGCCAGCATCGCGCACCAGGCGAGAATCCCCGCCAGCGCTGAGAGCGCCGCCACGCGCAGCACGTTGTGCCGCTGCTGGCTTACGTCCAGAAATACCACCGTGCGGCAATCGGGCGCCGGCTCCACGACGCGGTATCGGTAGCTGAGAAGCTTTCCGGCGCTCTTGCCGCTCTCCAGCGCCTGCTGCGCAAGCGCCGCGGCTGTTTCCTCGTCTACGGAGGCGATGTGCCGCAGATCGGTGCTTTTTACCGCGCCCTCGCTGTCAAAGCGAACGGCGAAGCTCAGCGCCGACATGCGCCGATCCTCGGTCAGCGGCTCCTGCCAGAAGCCGCGCCGCCCCTCCGGCGCCTCCTCAAGCAGCGGCGCGGGACCAAAGTCCTCGCCGGCGGCGATCATCTCCAGCAGCCGGCTGCTCTCCGAGACCTGGGAGACGGCGTTGACGGCGTTGATCGCCCCCAACAGCACCGCGAGCAGCACCGTGACGGCAATCATCGCCGTTACGGTGAATTTTTTTTGCAGCGTGCGGATCATGCCCCTTCGCCCTCCGTCAGCAGGTAGCCCACGCCGCGCCTGGCCTTGATCTGCACGGTGGAGCCCAGCGCGGCAAGCCGCTTGCGCAGCGTGGAAATCGTGACCCACACAACGCCGAAATCACTCTCTGTATCATAGCCCCATACCTTTACGAGAATGTCCTCCGTGGAGAGGCAGATGCCCCGGTTGAGCATCAGCAGCTCCAGCAGCTTGTATTCCTGCTTGGGCAAAATTGCGCTCTTTCCCCCACAGGACGCCTCCGCGTTCTGCTGATTGAGGGATAAATCCCCCACTTTGAGGATGTTTGGCGTAAAATCTTCCCGACGGCGCAGCATCGCGCGTACCCGCGCCAGCAGCTCGCCCATGGCAAAGGGCTTGGGCAGATAGTCGTCCGCGCCGAGGTCAAGCCCCTCGATGCGATCCTCCACCTCGCTCTTGGCTGTCAGCAGAAGCACGGGGGTCTTGTCTCCCTCGGCGCGAAGCTGCCGCAGCACCTCAAAGCCGCTCATCTTCGGCATCATCACATCCAGAATGATGCCGTCGTAATGTTCGTTCCGGGCATAGTCCAGCGCGTCGCGCCCGTTGTCCACCGTGTCCACGCTGTATTTGTGATAGTTGAGAATGTCCGTTACGGCCTCGGCCATGGCGGCTTCATCCTCGGCATAAAGTAGCTTCATCCCTGCTCCTTTCCGTTTTCCAAAAAGCTAAAGGCTAAAAACTGAAAACTAACACGAAGGGGCTGCGTTTTACACAGCCCCTTCGTGTTTGCATCAGGCTTCCGCCGGACGGCTGGCCAGATACTCCTCGATCTGGGTCATGACGACATCAGCGTTCAGACCGTGGACGAGGCAGGCCTCTTCCAGGCTCTCGCCGATGGAGGAGGGGCAGCCGACACAGTGCATGCCGCACTGCATCAGAACATAAGCGATGCCCATATCGTACTCGAGCATCTGACCCATGGTGGTCTCTTTTGTGATCTGCATAGGGATGTTCCTTTCCAAATTGGTTGATTACAATGTAAGTATAGCAGGCTTCCGGAAAAAATCAAGGGCACAGTGCGATTTCCTGATGGCGAAATCGGAGCAGCCCCGGAATATGGGCAGAAGAACAGAAAGAACTGGCAAATTTTGGTTAACATTGCCATATTGTCAACCACGACAGATTGTGTTAAAATATGTCAAACTGGAAGCTGGAACCAGTGTTTTCTGAGCAGTTCGCTTCTGCTCCCGAGAAAGGGGGACACCGCATGTACCTGACGAAAAACGAGATCGAGATCATGGATGTACTGTGGCGGGAAAACCGCGCCCTCTCCCGAGGAGAGATTCTGAGCCTGTCAACGGATAAAACCTGGATGGATAGTTCGGTGCATATTCTGCTCAACAGCATGCTCAAGAAGGGGGCTATACGCGAGGCGGGCTTTGTCAAGTGTGGGAAGACCTGTGGGCGTGTCTATGAGGCTGCGTTCAGCTGTGAGGAGTACCATGTGGGGACGCTGGACTCCACCAAATGCGCGCCGGAGGCTGTGGCGCTGGCTAAGGCATATCTGGCGGCCTATCCGCTGGATGCGCGGCAGCGCGCTGAAATCAGGCGGCTGCTGGAGGAATAGAAAACAGGATGCTTGTATCGTGGGGCAGTGAAAAAACGTAGTTTTTTCACTGCCCCTTATCGTTTTCAGTATCCAGTTTTCGGGTTCCGGAGAAGAGGAAACAGTCGGGCTTATTGGCGATTGCGTGGAGCCGAAACGAACGGAAATTCACGCAAAAGTTCCGGCGTTTTGTCTGAAAACTGAATTCTGAGGACTGAAAACCGGGGCCGGGCTGCGGAGGCAGGCAAAACCGGCAATTTGCACCAAAAAAGACGGGGAAGATAAAAATAGAGTGTTTATCTTGCATATTCTATGGGACTGTGTTAAAATGTCAACGATAATGCATGATGGGTAGTTTCTACTCATTTTCCGAGGGGGAACCTAAATGGAGAAAAAAGCCAGGATCATTACCGTGGCGGGCAAGGGCGGCGTCGGCAAGACCTCGATCTGCGCTTGCATCGTGCGCAGGCTGGTGGAAGCCTATCCCGACAAAAAAATTCTTGCCATCGACGCGGATCCCGCGGTCGGCCTGTCTGTGGCGCTCGGTGTGGATGTCAAGCTGACGCTGGATGATATTCGCATGAGCATTGTGGACAGCGTGGAAAACGGGGAAACCAGGGAGGCGCTCGAGCTTCTCAGTGAGGCGCGCTTCCGCATTTTCGACGCGCTCGTGGAGATGCCGGGCTTTGCCTTTCTCGCCATCGGCAGACCGGAGAGCTCCGGCTGCTACTGTAAGGTAAACTCCTATCTCAAGGAGGTCATCGGCATCCTTGCCAACAGCTTTGACTATGTCGTGATCGACGGCGAGGCCGGGATCGAACAGATCCAGCGCCGCGTGATGGAGCGCGTCAGCCACCTGCTGCTCATCACCGATCAGAGCAAAAAGGGCGTACAGGTCATCACCACCATCAAGGGCGTGGCGGACGAGCTGATCTCCTACGACCGGATCGGCGCCATCATCAACCGTGTCACCAATCCCGAACTGGTTCCGCTCATGGAGTGCCCGGTGGAGGTGCTCACGGCGATCCCCGCAGACGACACCTTTGCCGCAAACGACATTCGCGGCAAGAGCGTGATGGAGCTGCCTGCGGATTCCGTAATGCTCAAGGGAGTGGAGGAAGCACTCCGGAAAATAGACATACTGTGAAAGAAGAGGTGTAACATTTGAAAGATCTTAAGCATCTGATCTACTTTGAGAGTTTGCTTGAGAATGCTGACAATGAGCTGGTGGAGAAGGCCAAGGCCGAAGGCGGCGTATGTCTCGGCTATACCTGCTTCCATATCCCCGAGGTGCTGCTCAATGTCGATAACTGCTTCTCAACCAGACTCCGTGCCCCCAACACCGGTTCGATCGACATTGCCACCTATTACATGTCCAACTATACCTGCGAGTACGCCCGTGCTCTGCTTGAGCGCGCCATCGAGGGCGGCTACCGGTATCTGGACGCGCTGATCGGCGTGGACGCCTGCTCGATGATGAACCGCTCCATGGAGCACTTCGAGATCCTGAACGTCAACGAGAAGCCCAATTTCTTCGTCACCCACTGCGACATGCCCTTCAAGATCACAGACTACACGATCGACGGCTACGTCCGGCAGATGCAGGTACATGTGCTTGACCGGATTCATGAGGTCTTCGGCACCGACATCTCCGACGAGGCCATCCGCAAGGCCGTCGCCGAGCACAACGAGATGTGCAGGGTCATCACCGAGATCCGCGAGATGCGCAAGGCCGCGAATCCCGTCATCACCGGCTACGAGTTCCATCTGCTGAATCTGGTAAGCTATGTCTGCCCCACGAAGCTGATCCTGCCCTACCTGCGGGAGACGCTGGAGGAGCTCAAGACCCGCGAGCCCGACGCCAAGCCCGCCTTCCGCGCGAGAGTGGCCATCGTCGGCTCCGAGATCGACGATCCCAAGCTCACCAAGCTCATTGAGAATGTGGGCGCGCTGGTCGTGTCCGACCGCTACTGCTTCGGCTCCACGCCCGGCCGCGAGGTCATCGAGCTCAATGACGAGGAGCCCGCGCTGCGCCAGATCTGCCGCCATTACATGGAGGTCTCCGAGTGCGCCCGCTACATCGCCGACGAGAAGGTGCTGCAGCGCCGCGAGACGGCTGACCGCCTTGCCAAGGAGTTCGGCGCCGAGGGCATCATCTACGAGCAGATGAAGTACTGCGACTACTGGGGCTTTGAGCGCGCGCTGGTCAGCCACATCATGCACGATGAGTACGGCTGGCCCGTCCTCTCCATCGACCGTCTGTACAACAACGGCAACTCCGGCCAGCTGCGCACCCGCGTACAGGCCTTTGTGGAGTCCCTGGAGATCAAACGCATTCATAAAGAAGGGGGTAGGGCATAATGGCCAAGGTTCAGTACCCGAATCCGAGCTTTTGGAAAGCAAAAGATAATATTGACTGGAAAAAACAGGGCGAAAACCTGATGGAAGTCGTCGGCATCTTCGGCGAAATGCTCAAGGAGACCGACTGGGCCGACTTCGGCAAGGGTGTGCTTGACACCCTCAAGGCAGACGGTGAGCGGATCAAGGGCGAGTATAAGGACTTTATGGCGCTCGACAAGGCCGAGAAGTGGGATCGCGTGGTAAACGGCGAGCGCAGCCTCGGCCGCCTCTACCGCAAGGGCGCGATGGCGACGGTACGCCGTGAGTGGCGCGGCGTCAAGGATACCGCCTATGACTTCTGGGAGTGGGCGCGCATGTGGGGCATGCTCCTCATGACCTTCTCCCGCGACCTGATCCCCGCCATGAACAGCGCGCTGTGGTACCGCTGGATGATCTCCTACTTCTGCTGCCACGGCTTTATGGACAAGAATATCATGGGTCTGCGCGGCTCCAACCTGCGCATGAGCCATGAGGTCACCTACCAGATCTTCCGTTATGTGGCCGAGAACCTGGTCTTCCTCTCCAAGGCCGACCGCAAGAACGGCAACTCCACCGAGCTCAACAAGAAGCTCTTCACCTTCGACGAGATGACCATGGGTCAGATCGCCGCGGGCTTCCCCGACCTGCTCGCCATCCCGCATCAGCTGCTGCCCATGTTCCTGGTCTCCGAAATCGACCAGCTCGTGTGCATCCCCTACATCGACGCGGTGGAGAGCTACGGCCTGCCCTCCGATACCTGCCCGGTGCCCTCCTCCGAGTGCGGCGCCCTGGTCATCGACGCGCTGCCCGACATGGGCTCCCTGTTCGTCTCCTCCTCCATGCCCTGCGACGGCTCCACCATGGCTTCCTCCTACTTTGCCCGCCGCTTCCCGCATATCCCCGTGTTCCATCTCTGCTTCCCCGTCCGCTACCTGGACGACGAGAACACCGTGCAGATGGCCGCCGAGGACATCAAGGCCTGCATCAAGGCCATCGAGGACGCCACCGGCGCCAAGTGGAGCTGGGACGCCTACTTTGCCGCGATGAAGCGCTTCAACCAGGAGACCGACCTTGAGCTGCAGAAGTGGGAGATCAACAAGTCCGCCCGCCCGCAGTTCATCGGGCCGAGCTACGAGCTCTTCCGCAAGTGGAACTACGAGATGGACGGCGGCATCGACCCGCGCGTTCTCCCCTCCATGCAGAAGGTCAACAAGATGCTCATGAAGGCCTACGAGAACGGCGAGACCGCGTGGCCCGAGCGCAAGATGCGCTACCGCGGCATCGTGTGGTCCTGCCCGGCGCACTACTACGCCAACTTCTCCAACTGGCTGGCCAACTGCTGGGGCATCGACATCCTGGTCGAGATGGAGTCGCTCAACTTCACCAAGCACCTCGAGACCGAGGACAAGGAAGAGGCGCTGCGTGACCTCGCCCGTCTGTACGAGCGCATGGTCATGCGCCGTCACACCAACGGCGGCTACCAGAACGTCGTGGACGAGTGCTGGCGCCAGGTCGAGGCCTGGAACGCGCCGCTGGTCATCATGTACCAGAACGTGGCCTGCAAGAACATGGCCACCGTGCAGGGATTGCTGGACGAGCAGGGGCGTCAGCGCGGCTACGACCTCATCTGGGTCGAGCACGATCTGATGGACCCGCGCACCGTCTCCCGGCGCACCATGCGCGACAAGGTCAACGAGTACATGCGCACGGTCAAGCACGCCGAGCCGGTTGACCCGTCCCTCGTCGAGTTCGAGGACGAAGTGTGCATGTAATATCGCGTAAGCGATATTACAATTGAGAGTGAAAAGAGAATAGTGAAAAGTGAATAGTTAAGGTGTTCGCCTCCGGCGAACGAATTATAATCGCCGCGAAGCGGCACCATAACTGTTCACTATTCTCCCTTCACTATTCACTAAATAAATATACGGAGGATATTGATATATGAAATATTTTGGCGGTTGTGACGTCGGTTCTACCTACACCAAGGCGGTCATTCTGGACGAGAACGGCAAGATGGTTGCCGATACGACCATTCGCTCG
>CAJOCV010000029.1:0-1413 GCA_905233785.1 uncultured Oscillospiraceae bacterium | reverse complement strand
AAGGCCATCATCGACATCGGCGGCCAGGACGTCAAGGGCATCTCCATCGACACCGACGGCACCGTGAAGAACTTTGCCATGAACGATAAGTGCGCCGCCGGTACGGGGCGCTTCTTCGAGGCCATGGCGCGCTCCTTTGAGCTGAGCCTGCCCGAATTTTCCAAGCTGAGCCTGACGGCAAAGAACGTCATCCCCATCACCGCGCAGTGCACGGTGTTTGCCGAGTCCGAGGTCATCACCCTGGTCGGCGAGGGCAAGCCCACCGACGAGATCGCGGCCGGCATCGAGATGGCGGTTGCCAAGCGCTGCTTCGTCATGGCGAAGAAGGCCGGCGCGACCGACAGCATCACGCTGACCGGCGGCTGCGCGAAGAACGACGGCCTGAAGGAGGCCATTGAGCACGTTTTGAAGCTCAAGGTCGTCAACCTCAAGACCGACCCCCAGCTCATGGGCGCGCTGGGCGCTGCCGAGTACGCGCGGCAGAAGGGGCTGGCGAAGAAGTGAAAAGATAATAGTGAAAAGTGAATAGTTTAGGTGTCGCTTCGCGACGAATTATAATCCGTTCCCGAAGGGAACACCATAACTATTCACTATTCTCTACTCACTTTTCACTTATCCTAGAGAGTCATTAATCGAAAGGAGTTCTCAATATATGGCTAAACTGGCAAAAGCCCTCCTGGGTCTTCTGAAAATCCTCGGGATCGTGGTCGCCGTTCTGTTTGTGGTGTACTTTTGGAATCTGGATCAGAAGGTGCTGGGCTGGGCGTATCAGCAGGTCAACACCATGTTTGACCGCAAGAAGGTAAATCAGGTATTTTAAGGCGCAATGGAACTGTATAATTCTCTCATTCAGGATACCAAGGCGCTGCTGGAAAAGGGCGCGCCCAAGGTTTGGGAGTACGCGGAGCGGGATTGCTGGAACGACATCGGCTCAAGCGAGCTGGTGCTGCAGAAGGACGCGGCCTATGAGCTGGGCGCGGCAGGGAAGGGCTCGGCAAACTATGTGCTCTTCTCCTCCAGCGCGGAGCTGGTAAATCGCGACCAGGTGCTGCTCTACGGACCGGATCTCAGGGAGATCAAGGGCGACTGCGATTTTGCCCGCATCGTGCTGCTGCGCGTCGGCGTGCTGGACGATGATGACGACCGGGTCTACCGTATCCTCAAGGACATTGAGTTCGCCAAGTACCACGTCTACCCCGAGGGCTACATGGTGCGCATGTCCCCCGAGAGCTATCGGGAGCAGGTGCGCGTCAGCAAGAAGGCGCTCAAGAAGGGCATCAGCTTCAAGTCCATCGGCGCAAGCTACATCAAGGCCTACAAGAAGGATCCGAACGTCCTCAACGCCACGGTCATTTTCGTGACGGCTTCCTCCTTCGACTTTGCCGCCATGAAGGACTACGCCAAGAAGGCAAA
>CAJOCV010000028.1 GCA_905233785.1 uncultured Oscillospiraceae bacterium | reverse complement strand
GGACATCGGCACAGCCAGCTTTGTCTGGTTGCCCGCCGCGGCGTATACGCCTGCGCAGATCAGCGCGACGGCTCCGACCTCCACGCCGAAGTGGGGCGAAAGCACGGCCCAGATCGGCGGAAACAGCGCGATGCACAGCGCCAGCGTCAGGTTTTCACGATTCCACTTCTTTTTCATGTTTACTCCTCCTCGCGCCCGGGACGGCGCATCAGCTCCGGTTTTCTTAAAATACGATACACGCCCTTTTCCGGGTGTTCCAGCACCCCTTCGTCGCACAAATCCTTCAGCACGCGTATCAGCTGACGCGTGCTGACGTTGAGAGACCGGGCTATATGGCCGATATTGGAAAGACTTGCGCCTATCTCGGCATAGCGCAGCGACATGATCACGCGCTGCCGAAGGGAGCCGTGGCGGTTGGAGACCACCGCGCCATTGAGCTTAGCGGCCAGGTTCCGGCAGAGATACCGCAGAAACACAGGATCGTTCAGCAGCTGCCGGCGGTATTGATCCAGGTGAACAGCCAGCGTGCAGACCTCGGTCTTCGCCTCCACGAAGAAGGGGGTAAACCTTGTGTCCGGCAGCTCCAGATCGCCGAGGACCTCGACCTCGTTGTAGGCCGTCTGCAGCGTCACGGTTTGCTGTGTGTTCACAGGCGTCCGCTATGGGACACGCTGCGTTGTGACAGGTCTCCACGCTGCCGCAGCCCGAGCCCCGGGCCGGTTTTATCCTCTTTTTTTCACAGCTTGCTCATTATCATAGGTGTGGAGTGACGAGGGCTGTGGAAATGACTGTTTGGTTATTCGGGTTTTACGCCGAACATGGCGTACATTTTGCCGCTGCCGGGAAAGCCCTTGAAGACGGGATCGGGATATTCCTCCATCAGCTCCCGGTCGTGATCGACGCGCAGATCGGTCGTTTCATCAAAGCACATCGTCGGTACGGAATCCGCGGTGGCCTGCGGCCAGAAGGGGATCTTCTCAAAATTGGGATCGCCCGTTTTGGCAAAGGCCACCCAGGCCCCTGCCATCTGATCCTCCAGTCTCTCGGAGACGACAGGAATATACTGTGCCTCGATATAGGCGGCATTTCGGAAAACATAAGGCTCCTCGGCGTTATGCCAGGCGACGGTGCCGTAGTTAAAGGGAGATTCCAGATTGAACATCCAGTTCCAGGTCTTGCCGCCGGCTCTGGCGCGTTCCCGGCAGAAGTTCAGGCAGCCGCGCCGAAGGCGGGTGTCCAGGAACAGAACATCGGCCGGGCTGCGGTCGGGATAGGCCTTGGCAAAGAGCGCTGCCATGCGCTCCGCCTTGTCACCGAACTTCTCCGCCGCGTATTGGGCGATCTGTCCGGCGCTCCATTTGTTTTTGATGCCGTCGCCGATATCCGTGCCGAAGTTTCCGGAGAACTCGCCCAGCACAGAGCCGACCAGCATCGGCTTGCCGAGGCTTTCCTTCCGCCATCCGAAATCCAGGGGATGCCCGAAATAATAGCTGCCGTCGGGATGAGGCTCCCAGCCCACGCGGCCGCCCTCTTCGTTCTGGATCGTCCAGATCGCATTCATCGCAGCCTGCGCCAGATCGTACCAGTCGACGGTCTCGATCTCCCGCACGTTCTCAGGCGGGATCTGCAGGTACTGCAGGATCAGCTCCGCGCATCGCCGCGATCTTCTGCGGTGCTCGGCCGCTCCGCCCGGCCCCATGCCCGTCGGGCCGCCGGACTGAATAATGCCGCGCTGATAATACGCATCTGCGGCCGGCGTCTGCATCAGTGCGACCACTTTCCCGCCGCCGCCGGACTGCCCGAAGATCGTGACATTCTCCGGATCGCCGCCGAAAAAGGCAATGTTCTCATGGACCCACTTGAGTGCCATGACCAGATCGGCCAGGCCGGCGTTGCCCGAGTCTCTGTACTCTTCGCCATAAGCAGAGAGGTCAAGGTAGCCCAGCACGTTCAGCCGGTGGTTGAGGGAAACGACGACCACATCGTCGGTTTTCGACAGGTTTTCGCCGTCATAGGCCAGCAGCTCGACAGACGAGCCGGAGAACCAGCCGCCGCCGTGCAGCCATACCATGACCGGACGTTTGGCCTTCTCGTCCAGATGCTGTGTCCATACGTTCAGATACTGGCAGTTTTCATTCTGCGGGTAGAAAAAGTGCGGAACCGTGAACTGGTCATGCGGGACGGGGGTGTTCAGCTCGCAGCACACATGTCCGAACTGGAAGGCCTCCCTCACGCCGTCCCAGGGTTCCACTTCAGTCGGAAAATGGAAACGTCTGGCTTCGGCATATTTCACGCCGCGGAAGATGTACGTGCCATCGGTTTTCAAGCCCCGCAGGGCGCCGTATTTGGTCTGAACCACAGGATCGTGATACGTGCAGACGACCTCATCGGTCAGCTTCTTCATAAACATGGCTCGTCCTCCTCACAGGCTCTGTCTCGGGCCACCGCCGAAGGTGGACAGCGGGCGGCGATCGTTTTTCCCGACGATCGCTTTTGGCGGCAGAATCGCCATCAGTTCATCGTCGTGGTGACACGCCTCGCGGACCTCCCTGTCGAAGATCATGCAGGCGCCGTTTTCTTCGGTGGCCGGATGCCAGAGCGGCATCCCGACATGATTGGGATCGCCCGTTTCGGCGAAGGCCACCCAGGCGCCGGTCATGATGTCCTGCAGCTGCTCGGACACACCGGGAATATAGGAGGCCTCGAGATAGTTTGCGTTGTGGAACATGTAGGCCTCTTCCGCGTTGTGCCAGGCGATGGTGCCGCTGTTGAGCGGACACTCCAGATTGAACAGCCAGTTCCAGGCGGGAGCGCAGCCCTCTCTGGCGCGCTTGCGGCAGAAATCCCGTGCCGGGACGCGGCAGCCGCGGTTGATGTACAGGCTGTCCACGATTTTTGAGCCCGGATAGGCCTTCTGCTCGGCAGCTGCGACGGCCTCCGCCTTGTCGCCGAAGGCGTCCTTCAGCAGCTTCCAGACCAGCTTGTCATCCCAGTCGTTTTTACTGCCCGGCGCGTAGATCTGATTGTAGTTCTGGTCGAACTCGCCCAGAACATTGCCAACCAGCACCGGCACGGAGCGTGTCGCGTCCATAAAGGGATTGACCTCGCCGGAGCCGAGATAGAAATCATCGTCCTTGACCGGGCAGAAGTGCAGCCCGAAGCCGAGCTCCCGATCCATCTCATCCTGCACTTTTTTCGCGGCGCGGGCAAGCTTGTAATAGGGGATCGTTTCTATGTCGCGCAGCTGAGAAAGAGCCAGCTCCTTTACGATCTTCGCCGCCATCTCCCGGGATTTTTCGGGGGAGGCGTCGCCACTGCCCTCGAAGAGGCCGCTCTGGATGACCGCCTTGTGGAAGAGCCCGGCGGCGCTCGGTGTCTGCAGCAGGGCGCTGACCTTGCCGCCCCCGCCGGACTGACCCATGATCGTCACGTTGTCCGCATCGCCGCCGAAGCATGCGATATTCTCCCGCACCCAGCGGAGTGCTGCCACCAGGTCGGCCTGACCCAGATTGCCGGTATAGCGGTACTCCTCGCCGTAGGCGCTCAGATCCAGATAGCCGAGGCAATTGAGCCGATGGTTGACGGAGACGACGACCACGTCGCCGAAGTCGCAAAGCTCATGTCCGTCGTAGGCATAGAGTTCGATGGAAGAGCCGGTGGCAAAGCCGCCGCCGTGGATCCAGACCATGACCGGGCGCCTGGCGTCCTTTTCGAGATGCTTTGTCCAGATATTCAGAAAGTGGCAGTCCTCGTCCTGAACGTAGTGATAGTGGGGCACGTTGAACTGGTCATGGGCGATGGCGGTATGCATTTCCGGGCAGACCGGGCCGTAAATGATGGCCTCGCGCGTCCCTTCCCAGGCCGGAACCTCCTCCGGCAGCCGGAAGCGCTTCGCCTGGGCATAGCGGATGCCGCGGAAGATAAACACATCCTCCTCCCACAGACCGCGGAGCTTTCCTTTCGGTGTCTCCACCACCGGATAATCCGGGTTGGAAATGACCGATCTTGTCAGTTTTCTCGGATACATAATGGCCTCCTGTCCAGAGACTGCGGCGTCAATATTCGAAGCGGACGTTTTTGACCGTGAGGCTTCCGTCGGTGACCCGGATTTTCAGAACGGCTTCCTCGGCGGCGGGGATCGTCAGCGCTTCGGCGCAGACGGGAGCGAGGATGCTGCCTGCCGGGAGCTCGATCGCACCGAGTTTTTCGCCGTTGCAGAAGACGTCTGCCTTGCCCTCGCCGATGCCCTCGACGGTCACGCGGCAGGGCTTTTCCACCTCGCGGACGGTGTAGTTGGCAAACTCGCCCGCCTGCAGCTCCAGCGCCAGATCCTCCAGCGGGTCATAGTGCTGGACGTTGGGATCCTCATACCAGTTGAAGGCGGGATAGGGCTTTGACTTTTCGGTCGCCCAGACCAGCTTGGTATGATCCTCCAGACGGAAGTCCAGATAGTTGCTCAGCTCCCAATTCCCGTAGTAGCGGGAGCCGTCCTCCAGGAACATGTCGTAGCCGGCGCCGGGGAGGGTGATGTCCGGGTGCTTGGCGCTCAGCCGCGCGTTTTCATAGTTGACGCTGCAGTGCTCGAGCTTGGTCAGCTCGATAAATTCGTCCATGATGCGCTGGGACTCGGCATAGCTGGGCCGCGGGCCGCCGGCGAGGAACTTGTGGATCTTGTCCCAATCCTTCGGCAGCGGATGACCGACGGAGCCGGGCGCGTGCGGGCCGCCCATGGCCGTTTTCCAGGCCCAGGGCGTATAGGCCACGCCGTAGTGGGCGCAGATATCGTAAAAGATGCCGTTGTGAATGGGCTTGGAGCCGCATTCGCCCAGCCACAGGGGGACGTTATACTCCCGGCACTTGAGGAGCCAGGGGTAGAGGTCCTTGATTTCGGGCGAGGCGCCGTAAAGGTGGATGGAGATCGCCCAGTTGTTGCACTCGGGATCGTAGTTGCGGTCGAAGATACGCAGATCGCGGGCAAACTTTGCGCCCTCGAGGAACATGATATGTTCTTTGTCGATCTTGCGGATGCGGCGGATGCACTCCTCGTAATACTTGACCAGCAGCGGAATGTATTCGTGCTGAACGGGAGAGGAAACGGGCTCGTTGATGAGATCGTAGCCGGCGATGATCCAGCGCTTTGCGTAGCGGCGGACGATCTCCTCCCACAGGAGGATCTGGCGCTCGGTGCTCTCCTCGTCGAGGAAAACGTTCGGGAACTCGCAGAACAGGCCGTCGCCGGTGGCGCCGTTGTTTCCGCCGACCACGCCGTGCATGTCAAGGATGACATAGATCCTGTATTTCTCGCACCAGTCAATGACATTGGTCAGGCGGGCAAAGCCCTTCTCGTTGAAGGTGATGCCGGGCTCCTCATACAGCAGGGCGTTGGCATTGAGCACGACGCGCACGCAGTTGTAGCCCAGCTCGGCCATGAGCTTGATGTCTTCCTCGCGGAGATGGTTTTCCTCCCAGCGATCCCAGAAGGTCTCCAGATACTCGCTGCCGCAGAGCTCACGGATGGTCTGGCTGACGGTGCGGCGGGTGGTCCAGCGCTCGGGGTTATGGTCACGCCCGGGGCCGGGGAAGAGGAAGAACTTGAACACATCGATCGGAGTGGGCACGCCGCCGATCATAAATCCCTCGACGTTCTCCCAGTTGGCCGTGCCGTAGCCGTGCAGAATGATCTCCTGTCCCTCGCCGTTGACGAAACGGGTCCCCTGGGTTTTCAAGACGCCCTTGACATACTCGTTGTTGAACTTGCTCATGCTGCTGCCTTCCTTTCGTTTTTTAACTTTTTCTCTATTATAACATGGATTTTATTGGAATTCTTATAAAGATTTCTGTATTTATTATAAGCTTTTTCGCCGAGCGTTGAATTGCCCCGTTTTCTGTGTTATGCTCTCTGCGTATTATGGAAAAGGTCATTTTATGGAAAAGGATGAAACACCGTCTATGAAGTACGCCGGACGCAGGCTTGTTGACCGGTATCTCATCACGGAACCGGTCTTTTACAAAAACGCGATGGCCATTATCGTTCCCGTGGTCATCCAGAATCTCATCAACCAGGGCGTCAACATGATGGACACCGTGATGGTGGGACGCCTGGGCGAGGTGGCGATTTCCGCCTCCAGCCTGGCCAATCAGTTTTATACGATTTTCACGTTCCTGTGCATGGGCATCAGCGCGGCCGGTCTCGTGCTGGCCAGCCAGTACTGGGGCGCAGGTGACAAAGCGACCGTCCGGAGGGTCTATGACCTCTGTATGCAGCTCGTGCTGCTGATCGGGACGCTCTTTGCCGTCCCCTGCGCCGTCATTCCCGAAAAGATCATGCGTCTGTATATCGACGATGCCGAGGTCATTTTTGAGGGTGCCCGCTACCTGCGGGTGACAGCGCTGGTGTTCCTGCCCCACGGGCTGAGCCTGGTCATGTCGCAAATCGTCCGCTCCACCGGAAACGCAAGACTTGGCCTCTATATCTCCTGCCTTTCCTTCGTCGTCAATATCGCTGCGAATTATGTGTTCATTTTCGGCAAACTCGGCTTCCCGGCGATGGGCGTGATGGGCGCTGCGCTTGGCACGCTCTGCGCGAGACTCGTGGAATTTGCCGTCTGCGTCTTCTATATGCTGAGAATCGAGGACAAACTGCATTATCGGCTCGGCGGCATCGTCAGGCTGCCGAAGCTGAAGCTGCTGGATGAATTCCGGCGTCTGGGCATGCCCGCCATCATCAGCGACACCATCCTCGGTCTCTGCGCCAGCGTGATCTCGATGATCCTCGGCCGCATGGGCCGCGAGATCGTCAGCGCCTACTCCATCGTCAATGTCATGGACCGGATGTGCAGCATCGCCACGATGAGCGTGGCCAGCGCCTCCAGCGTCATGATCGGCCACAGCGTCGGCTTCGGTGACTTTGAAAAAGCGCAGAAGCAGGGCTATTCCTTTACCTTGATGAGCATGGTGTTCGGCCTGTTCGCAGCGATGCTGGTGCTGCTGCTCGGCACGCCTGCGGTCGATCTGTTCAAAATCGAGCCCTCCACCAGGGGAATCGCCATCATCATGATGCGCTCCAGCGCCATCGTGGTTTTCTTCCAGGCGATCCAGTCGGCGCTGTCAAAGGGGATCCTGCGCGGCGGCGGCGACACCAAGTTTCTGATGATCGCGGATATCGCGTTTCAGATCCTTGCCTCCATCCCGTTGGGCTATCTGGTCGGCGTGGTCTGGCAGTGGCCGGTGTTCTGGGTGCTGATCGCGCTGCGTATCGATTACATCATCAAGTCTGTCTGGCTGATCGGCCGTCTGAGAAGCGGCAAATGGATCCACAAGGCAAAAAGCATGGCATAAAAAGCCGCGTTTTGATTCACCCCCGCGCCGTAGGGCGCGGGGGTTCTTTATCTTATTCGAGTTCGAATGCGCCGGTATACAGCCGGTAGTAGGTGCCCTTCTGGGCAAGCAGATCGGTGTGGCTTCCGCGCTCGATGATCCTGCCGTGGTCGAGCACCATGATGCAGTCGGAATTGCGGACCGTGGAGAGCCGGTGGGCAATGACGAAGACTGTGCGCCCTTTCATCAGCGCATCCATCCCCGCCTGTACCAGCGCCTCGGTGTGCGTGTCGATGGAAGAGGTCGCCTCGTCGAGGATCATGACCGGCGGATCGGCCACCGCGGCGCGGGCAATGGCGATCAGCTGCCGCTGCCCCTGAGAAAGGCTGGCGCCGTTGCCCGTCAAAACCGTATCATAGCCTTGCGGCAGGCGCGTAATAAAGTCATGGGCGTTGGCAAGTCGGGCTGCGCGGATGCAGTCCTCGTCGCTGGCGTCCAGACGCCCGTAGCGGATGTTCTCCATGACGGTGCCGGTAAAGAGATTGGTCTCCTGCAGCACCATGCCAAGACTGCGGCGCAGATCGCTCTTGCCGATCTTGCGGATATTGATGCCGTCATAGCGGATCTTTCCGTCTTCAATATCGTAAAAGCGGTTGATGAGATTGGTGATCGTCGTCTTCCCGGCGCCGGTGGCGCCGACGAAGGCGATCTTCTGCCCGGGCTCGGCATAAAGCGTCACATCGTGCAGCACGGTCTTTTCCGGCACATAGCCGAAGGTCACATGCTCCATCTCGATATGGCCGCGCAGCGCTTCATAGGTGACGGAGCCGTCTGCCGTGTGCGGGTGCTTCCAGGCCCACTGGCC
This sequence comes from uncultured Oscillospiraceae bacterium, assembly GCA_905233785.1. Taxonomy (GTDB): domain Bacteria; phylum Bacillota; class Clostridia; order Oscillospirales; family Oscillospiraceae; genus Limivicinus. Next base: position 13,382 of record CAJOCV010000028.1, on the reverse strand, counting down.
GCTCCTCTCCGTGCTTTCGGCAATCGTTCCGTCTGCGCCGATGCGGGCGTTGACAAGGCTCACATAGCCCTCGTCCTCCTCCGGCTGCTCGTCCATCAGATCAAAGATGCGTTCGGCGCCGGCCAGAGCCATGACAATGGCGTTGATCTGGTTGGAGATCTGGGAGATCGGCATGTTGAAGCTGCGGGAGAGGAGCATGAAGGCCATCAGCCGGCCAAGGGTCAGAACCTGGCTGCCGAGGAAGATGTTGATCGCTCCGCCCACAATGGCGAGGATCGCATACTGGATGTAACCGAGGTTCGCGTTAATCGGGAAGAGGATCGAAGAATATTTGCCCGCGGCATAGGCGACGTCCCGAAGCGTATCGTTGAGCCCGTCGAATTCCTTTTTGCAGGCCTCTTCGTGGTTAAAGATCTTGACGACCTTCTGCCCGCTGACCATCTCCTCGATATAGCCGTTCACCGCGCCGAGGCTGCGCTGCTGAGCCACAAAGAAGCCCCTGGATTTGCCGGCGAGGATCTTGGTGGTCACAACCACGGCAACGGAGCTGACAAGCAGAACAACGGTGAGCATCCAGGAGGTGGTCAGAAGACTGACGAACACCACGGCCAGGGTGATGACCGACGAGGCGCACTGAGGGAGCGCCTGCCCGATAAGCTGGCGGAGCGTATCCACGTCGTTGGTGTAGTGGGACATGATATCGCCTGCGGTATTGCTGTCGAAATAGCGGATCGGGAGACGCTGCATTTTCGTAAACAGCTCGTCCCGGATTTTTTTCTGCGCACCCTGACCGACGCCGGCCATGACGTAATTCTGCAGGAAGGCGCTGAGGATCCCCGCGGCAAAGATGCCGCCGATCAGAAAGAGATACCGCGCCAGTCCCGCATAGTCCTTCTCCGCTCCGCCGACCATCGGCAGGATATAATCGTCCACCAGCCGACCGAGACTGCGGTTGCCGACCGTCTGGGCGATGGAGCCGATGAGGATGCATCCCAGTACGAAGCAGAGCGCCGGCAGATAGCTTTTCAGGTATTTCGTCAGCCGAAGCAGGGTTCCCTTCGGGTCACGGGCTTTTTTCCCGTCCCCTCTCATACGGATCGGCGCCATCAGGCATCCCTCTCTTTCTCCTGGGCCCGGTAGATGTCCCGGTAGATCGGGGACGTCTCCAGCAGCTCCTCATGCGTGCCGACGCTTTTGAGCTCACCGTTTTCCATGACCAGGATCATGTCGGCGTCCATGATGGAGGAAACGCGCTGCGCGATGATAAGCTTGGTTGTGTCGGGGATCTCCTCGCGGAATGCCTTGCGGATGAGCGCGTCGGTTCTGGTGTCCACGGCGGAGGTCGAATCGTCGAGAATCAGGATCTTCGGTTTCTTCAGCAGGGCGCGCGCAATGCACAGGCGCTGCTTCTGACCGCCTGAGACGTTGGTGCCGCCCTGCTCGATCTTGCGGTCGTAGCCCTCGGCATGGGCCAGGATGAACTCATCCGCCTGAGCAAGCCGACAGGCCTTCCGCAGCTCCTCGTCCGTGGCGTCGGGGTCGCCCCAGCGCAGGTTGTCGCTGACCGTGCCGGAGAAGAGCAGGTTCTTCTGCAGCACCATGGACACACTGTCGCGGAGCACGGCCAGATCGTAGTCGCGCACGTCGATCCCGCCGACCTTCAAGCTTCCCTCCGTCACGTCGTAGAGCCGGGGAATCAGCTGTACCATCGTAGATTTGGAGGAACCGGTGGCGCCGAGAATACCGACGGTGGCGCCGGAGGGGATGTGCAGCGTGACGTTTTTCAGCGCATCCTGCTGAGCCTCCGCACTGTAGCGGAAGGAGACGTTTTCAAAGTCGACGCTCCCGTCGGGCACTTCCGTCACAGCATGTTCCGGCGAAACGAGATCCGGCTCTTCTGCCAGGATCTCAGAGCAGCGCCGCATGGGGGCGCGTGTCATGGTAAGCGTCACAATAACCATGGAGACCATCATCAGGCTCGTCAGGATCTGGGTCGTATAGGTAAACATCGAGCTGAGCTGTCCCGTGGTCAGACCCAGTTCCGGGTTGTTGCCGGAGGCGACGACCATGTGCGCGCCGACCCAGGACAAAACGATCATGCAGACATACACGCAAAAACGCATCGTCGGATCGTTCACCGCGAGGATGCGCTCGGCCTTGACGAAGTCCTTATAGACCGTGCCGGAAATGTCGGAGAACTTCCTGACCTCGTAGTCCTCGCGCACGAAGCTCTTGACCACGCGCACGCCGTGCACATTCTCCTGCACCACGGTATTGAGCCGGTCATAGGTCTTGAAAACCCGGTCAAAGATCTTGAACACCACGGGCATCAGCCCCAGCAGCACCGCTGCCAGAATGGGGATCGTCACCAGATATACCAGGCTCAGCTTCGGGCTGATGGAGAGCGCCGAGAGCAGCGCCAGCGTCAGCATGACCGGGCAGCGGATCGCCATGCGGATCATCATTTGAAAAGCATTCTGGAGACTGGACACGTCGGCGGTCAGACGGGTGACGATGGACGCGGCAGAAAACTTATCGATGTTGGAAAAGCTGAAATCCTGGACGTGGTAGTACATATCGTGGCGCAGGTTTCTGGCAAAGCCGGTCCCGGCCTTGGCAGAGCAGGTCGCCGAGAGAGCGCCGAAAGCCAGAGAGGCTGCGGCGCAGCCGCAGAGCAGCAGCGAGCGGGTGACGACAACCTCCATGTTCTGCAAGGCGATTCCATAGTCGTACAGATTCGCCATGATCAGCGGGATCAGCACCTGCATGGCCACCTCGCCGATCATGAAAAGCGGAGCAAGCAGCGCCGCCGTTTTGTATTCCCGGATGCACCGGGACAGTCGCTTGACCATTTTGATCTCCTTATTTCCCGAGCCGCAGCATGACCTTGAGGATATTCACGGCACAGCGCTGCACGTCGCCCCGGCAGATGGTCTGCCGGTAGTGATCCTCCACGCGGTAGACAATGGTTTTCCCCTCGTCTTCCAGATAAGCGATTTTCGTATCCACCGGGCTCTTCATGGGCCGGTACTTCTCCCGAAGCCGGAAGGCTTCGAAGATGGGACTGGCCTCGTAATAGATCTTCTCGCCGTTGACCAGAATGAGTCCGTCCTCCGCGCGCGCCGTATAGCCCTCGCCAAGGGGTACGCGGATGCGTCCCACGCCGGTTTCCGACGGCACATAGTCGTGCCAGAGCATGAGATAAACCTCGGCAAAGGGGATGCCGATGCGGTATTTTTTCACCTGGCCGTTGGGCTCGAATTCCGGCTCGACCTTCTTCATGTGGGTCAGGATCTCTATGCTCTTTTCAAAGCCGCCCGGCGTGATCAGATCGTTGCCGGCGTGCATGGATTTGGAGGGCGTACTGCTGCCGCCGTTCCAGTCGGTCATGATCAGGCCTTCAAAGCCCCACTCGCCTCGGGCGAGGTTCGTGCACAGATCATAATCGTCTGCGGTGGGAACGCCGTTGACCAGATTGTAGGAGGTCATGAAGGACATGGCGCGGCCCTTGACAACGGAGCGGCGGAACGGCTCGAGGTAGATCTCCCGGATGGCGCGCTCGGAAGCGACCGAATTGTTGGCATGGCGGTTGGTCTCCTGGTTGTTCAGCGCATAATGCTTGACGCAGGCCGCCGCCGTGTCATCCTTCTGGATGCCGAGCGTGACGGCCGCCGCCATTTCCCCGGCCAGCAGCGGATCTTCGGAAAAATACTCGAAGTTTCTGCCGCAGAGCGGGTTGCGGTGGATGTTGACGCCTGGGCCGAGCAGAATCTCGATGTTCATGGCGCGCAGGTCGGCGTTCATGCCTTCCCCGACCTCGCGCACCAGCTCCCGGTCAAAGCTCTGCGCCAGATGGGTGCCGATGGGCCAGGCGATGCAATAGTGATACACCGTCTGCTTTTCGCCGGTATCGACATTGGTTGCCTCAAAATGCTGGGCAATGCGCACGCCGCCGGGGCCGTCCGCCAGCACAATGGACGGAATGCCGTATTTTTCCGTGAGCGTGTGCGTCGTTTCGCCCGCTGCGCCGGGGACAGACTCGGAATTGGCCCCGATGATCGGGTTGCTGTCATCCTCCACACCCCAGCCGGAGCCGCAGACGAAGGTCGAAAGCTCCTCCTCGCTGAGCTGGGCGATGAATTCCTCCGCCGAAACCTTTCCGGCACGCAGCTCCTCATAGCTTGCGCTCCTGCCGTCCGTATACACGACGTCCTCATAGGGAAGCGCGGACCGATAGGAACGGTCGGCGGTGTAGGTCGTTACCCGCCCGTCTGCGAAGCGCGAGCGCCGATCTTCACAGAGGATTTCCGCATCCGGCGTCAGGATCGGAAGCGAGGCGGCCTCGTCGGCATGATCCTCGCCGCGCAGTCCCTCCATCACCCGCAGCTCCTGCCTGAGCGGCATCACATGGTCGACGAGAACCGTCTTCACGGTTTCGCCGATGGAAATTGCGGCTACGGCCGTAAGCGCGTCGGAGGAATTGCCTATGCGCACGATATAACAGCCGCGGGAAAGAAGATACGCGCCTTCCTTTTCGCTGTAGGAGGCAAGCTCACGCAGCGGCACTTCCAGCGCAAGCGTTTCTCCCTCGTTTGGCGCGAGCAGCCGCGTCTTTTCAAAGCCGCGCAGCTCCATGGCGGGCATATCCAGCTCGGTGGACGGCGCTGTCACATAGAGCTGTACCACTTCCCGGCCGGGACGAGAGCCGCTGTTTATGACCTGTACCTCGACGCGGAGCAGATTATTGTTCATCTCTGCGCCCAGGCACTTGATTTCAAATTGTGTGTAGGACAGGCCGTAGCCGAAGGCAAAACCGGGCTGTTTGGCGAAAGTCGGAAAATACCGGTAGCCCACGTAGACCCCCTCGTTATAGAGGGAGGTATCTCTGTCTGTCAGATAAGTCGAAGCGCTGGGGTAATCCTCGTAGCGCTCCGCCCAGGTGGTGCTCAGCTTGCCGGATGGGCTGTGCTTTCCGGTCAGCACCTCGGCCGCCGCCTCGCCGCACTCCTGCCCGGCCTGCCCGATCAGCAGGATCGCGTCAGCGTCGGCAGAACGCAGATCCCGAACGCAAACCGGCCCGCCTACGTTCAGCAGCAATACCAGCCGCGGGAAAAGCCGGCGCAGCAGCGCAAGATTGTCTTTTTCAACGCAGCTGAGATTGTAATCATCCTCCACGCGGCGGTCGTTCCCTTCGCCGGAGTTGCGGGAGATCACGCAGATCGCCGTATCCGTGGACGCGCGCCAGGCCTCCAGCTGCCGTTCGGAGAGCGCTTCCTCCGGGAGCGAGAAGGTTGCCATGACGCGCTCTTTCATGTTTCGAAGCCCCTCGTCATACCGTTCGCCGATTGCCTGAAGCTGCTTTTCGTTCAGAACAGTAAAGCCTGCGCGCTGCATGGCGGGCAAAAGCTGGATATGATAGCGCGGCGAGAGATCGACATTCGCATCCCCGCCGCCGGTCAGGCCGCCGTTGAAGGGATCGCCGGAGCCGGTGCCGCCGCGGATCGTGCGCACGGCGCCGACGCCGAAGAGGCAGACAGGCCCGGGGTTCAGAGGCAGTGTCCCCTCACGGTTAACGAGAAGCACCATACCGTCCACAGCCGCCTTTTTGGATATGGCTGCGCCTTGGATCTCCCGCTCGGAGAGAGGCGGATAAAGAATCGTCGAGTCCATATTTGCATCCTTTCCTGTCTGTCGTTTTGAAATAATACTAAAACCTAATAAGAAGAAGACACCGCAGAGCATAATGGAGATATATGGTCAAGGAAGGCAACGCAGTATGGCGCAAATCCAGCCGAAAAGATTGTCTGATTTCTATTAGGTTTTAGTATAAGATCATTGAAAAAGCCGGGCGCTGTATCAGAACGCCCGGCTTTCGCTGAATTGTTTGATTATCTGGCCAGGTAGCGATCGTAAGCAGCCTGATAGACGTCAAGAACGTCCTGGAGGCCGTAGGCGTACAGATCCTTCACGTACTCCTCGAAAGGCTTCACATCCTGTCCGGTGATGTAGCCGATGGTGTACTCATCGATCATGGTCAGAACGTCCGTGAACTTGCTGTTGATGGCGCTCTCTTCTGCGGTCAGCGTCAGACTGTTGGTCAGGTAGACGTTCTTCTCGGGAGAGGACCAGATTTTGACGGCCTCAAGCTGATAGTTGGGGCCTTCGGTCTGAGCGGCGGAAATCTTCCAGCTGGCGGAGATGTCGTGCTTGCCGAGGAAGGACTCGCCCTCGTTGAGCGCGTAGCGCTGGAGGAAATCCTTCGGCGGCATGCCTTCGGCATTGTTCAGAACGAAATCGGTGAACTGGGGCTCGCCGTTCTCGTCAAAGGTGTAGGTAACGTCCTCAATGCCGTACCAGTTGAGAAGCTGGCCCTGCTGGGAGTACTGGAAGTCGAGCCACTGGGCGGCCAGCTCGGGATTCTTGCAGGTGGCGCTGATGAAGCAGCCTTCCTTGCCGATCTTGCGGTCGCCCCACTGCATCGGCTCATCGCCGGGATTGAGAGCGGGCGCCACAATGGGCTGCAGGAACGCGTCGGGGTTGTCGATCATATGGAAGCTGGCGTAGTTGTTGCCGGTGAAGGCGGAGAGAACCATGCTGTAGAGAATGCTCTCGTTGCTCTGAACGGAGGCGGGAGTGTCGAGATAGAAGTGGAAGTTGGTGAAGTTGGGGTTGATGAGACCCTCGGCGTACCACTGCTTCATGGTGTCCAGATAGCCCTTCCAGGAGTCCTTCGCCTGGCCGCAGACGACCTTGTCGTCTTCAACCTGCAGGAACTCACGGTCGCCGCTCTGGGTGCCGACGCCCCAGGAGCAGGCAAGCGCGGAGCCGCCGTCCGTATCCAGAACAAAGGGATACTTGATGCCGGCCTTCTTGGCAGCGACGAGCACGTCGTGCCACTCGTCAATGGTGGTGGGCACGTCCATCCCGAGCTGCTCCAGCAGGTCGGCGCGGTAGGCAAGACCCATGTAAGTGCCTTCGGACTCGACGGTGTTGGCCTGGCCGACGATGCACTTGGCGACGAGCATCTTGCCGGAGTCGGCAGTCGCCTCACGCTTGAGCTGCTCGTTGCTGTTCAGGAGCGACATGTAGTTGGGCATGTAGTTGCGGATGTAGTAGTCCATGTCGGGGTGGATGATGCCGTCTTCCACACCGGCCTCATAGCCGCCGGGATAGTAGTTGGGATAGATGATATCGGGCAGATCGCCGGAGGCGATCAGCGTACCGAACTTCTGAACCATGTCGTCCTGGTTGACGGGGATCCAGTTGATGTGGACATTCGTGAGCTCCTCCATCGCCTTGACGCCCTCGATCTCATTGAGGTCCTTCATGACGGTGCCGCTGTAGGCGAGCCATACGGTGAGCTCCTGCTTCTCTTCACACAGAGGGAGGCTCAGTTCTTTCAGGGGCAGGTTTTCGGCGGGCTGGGCGCTGGCGCCCTGGGCGGCGGGCTGGTCGGAGCCGGCAGCGGGCTTGTCGGAGCCGCCGCAGCCGGTCAGGAGGGTCATAGCCATCAGGACGGCCAGAGTCAGTGCGAGAAATCTTTTCATATGTCTTCTCCTTTTTAAGATTTTATAACATGTCAGGCCTTGACGGCGCCGACGGTCATACCGGTGACGAAATACTTCTGGACGAAGGGATAAACCATCAGGATCGGGAGCGTGGACACCACGATGACGGCGTACTGGATGTTGCGGGAATATACGTTCATGGAGGCGGCGTCCGCGGAGGAGCTGATCTGCTTCGTGCTCTGGAACAGGATCGTGCGGATCTCCATCTGCAGCGGATAGAGCTGCGTCTTCGTGGGCAGATACAGCAGGGCGGACATAAAGTCGTTCCATTTGCCAACGACGGTGAAGAGGATGATGACGGCGAAGGTCGCTTTGCAGAGCGGAAGGATGACCTTGAACATGGTGACGAATTCGTTGGCGCCGTCGAGTCTGGCGGCCTCCTCCAGCGCGTCCGCGATGCCCTGCATGGAGGTCCGCATCAGGATGATGTTGAACACGTTCAGCGCGCCGGGCAGAACCATGGCCCAGATCGTGTCGATCATGCCGAGCTTGCGGATGACCATGTAGGTCGGGATCATGCCGCCGTTGAAGAGCATGGTGAAGGAGATGATGAGCATGAAGGCGTTGCGGTAGCGGAAGCGGCGGCGGGAGAACACGAAGCCGGCGATCACCGTCAAAAAGCCGGTGATGACGCAGGACAGGACAATGTAGAAGAGCGTGTTCAGATAGCCGTTCCAGAGGCTCTTGTACTGGAAGATGATTTTATAGGCCTGGAAGTCGAAGTTCCGCAGGCGCCAGAGCACCAGCCCCTTGTGGCTCGTCACGGCGGTCGGATTGCTGACGGAGACCATGATCACGTGCCAGATCGGCATGAGGCAGACCGCGGCGATCGCCAGCAGGATCAGCACCGCGATGACCAGGAAGACGACACGGGAAGCCGTTAGTTTCTGTTTCATGGCGATCCTCCTTAAAACAGGCTGGAGCCGGACAGCTTCTTCGTGATCTTGTTCGTGATGACGAGCATTGTCGTGCCCACGATGGAGTTGAAGAGGCCGACCGCGGCAGACAGGCCGTAGTTGCTGTCCAGGATACCGATGCGGTACGTGTAGGTGTTGATGACGTCGGAATACTCATAGTTGGCGGGCGAATACAGAAGCAGGATCTTGTCCGCGCCGACGGCGAAGATGGCGCCCATACGGAGGATCAGCATCATCAGGACCATCGGCATGATGCCGGGGATCGTGACGTGGATGCACTGCTTCCAGCGCCCGGCGCCGTCCACATAGGCCGCTTCGTACAGCTCCTGGTCCACCGAGCTCAGGGCGGACAGATAGATGATCGAGCCGTAGCCCAGGCCCTGCCACAGGTTCATCGTCACGTAAATGCCCCAGAAGTTCTTTTTGTCGTTCATCAGGTTCACCGGCTCACCGCCCGTGATGTCAGCGACGAACTGGGAGATCGGGCCGCCCGCCTCGATGAAGGTGACGACCAGGCCGCAGGCCACGACCGCGGAGATGAAGTAGGGCATGTAGCTGATGGTCTGAACGGTCTTCTTGAAGAACTTGTTGTGGATCTCGTTCAGCAGCAGCGCGAAGATGATCGGCGCGGGGAAGTTGATGAGCAGATCGAGCACGCCGATGCCGACCGTGTTGCGGATGGTGCGGCCGAAATAAGGGCTGCCGAAGAAGGCTTTGAAGTTGTCCAGTCCGACCCATTTGCTTCCAAACAGGCCTTTGGCCGGCGAATACTTCTCAAAGGCCATCAGAAGACCGACCATCGGGGCATAATTGAAGATGGCAAAATAGGCGAGGATGACCAGCAGGAAAAGATAGATAACGGGGTTTCTTTTGATATCCAGCGCCTGATTGTGCAGATAGCCCTTGAAGCCGCCGTGTTCTATGTATCCGCTGTGCTTGGGAGGTTTTGATGGCGTTTTGACCATAAACACCGCTCCTCTCTCCAGGTTATTTCGTACTGATTATACAAATTTACCCCCTCGTTATCTATAAAAAAACCGTGGCATTCATTGTCAATTTTTATGATGTGTTCCTCCGATTATAACAATCTCGGCTGCAGATTATAAATTATTCCGCTTTGCTTGAAACAGGAATCCGAAACCTTTATAATGGCCTTATCAGAGAAACAAAACGGTCTGAGGGAGGGAGAAGCCATAAAAAAACTGCATGTCTCGGTTGTCGTCCGGCGATTGCTGGTGTCCGTCACGATCCCCTTTCTCGTCATCTCGTTCATTCTGTTTTCCTATACGCTGATCCGCAATTACGACTATAACTACAACTCCATGCTCCGCGACGAGCAGGCGGTGCTGCGCTCGGTCGACGACCATGTGTACTCCATCAAGCGCGGGAGCATGGACGCTGTGCAGACCATGGACTTCCTGTATTTCAGCAACTCGAGCGGCCAGGAAATCGTCACAGGGAGTGCGGAGCGCGTCCTGTCTGACCTGCAAAGCAATCTTTCCGTATATGCCGAGCCGATCGGCGCAACTTTATATAATAGTCAGCTGGACCGCAGCTTTCGCTTTTGCTTCAGCACCTCGCGGGAGGATCAGGATCTGATCACCGAGACCGAATGGGTCGTCCCCGAGGAGCACCGGACGGAGGAGCTCCTCCCTGTTTCCACAGACCAGGGTCTTCTGCTCCGCTACACGATCCGTGAGCGCTACGGTTCGCTTTCGGTCTTCATCCGGCCCTCTGACGCGGAGAATTACCGCGACCTTTGCCGAAGCGTCTCCGGTGATCCGCTGTTCTATGCGCCGGAAGAAGCTCCCGTCGGCCGCGCCGTCATCACAGCCGTTTCCGAGAAGAACCCGCTGGCGCTCTCCTATACGATTCCGTCGCGGATGGAATTCACCGGCTTCAATCTTTTTCAGCTGATTTCGATCCTTGCGCTGTTTTTCCTCTTTGTCCTTGTATTTATCCTGTTCCGATATATCCAGAAAATCCTGCTCTCCCCGCTGCTGCTGATTTCCGACGCTTTTCAGAAGGTCGCCGCGGGCGACGGCAGCTTCCGGATCAGGCAGAACAGCAATATCGTGGAGATCAATCAGTTTTATACCGGGTTCGACGCCATGCTGGATTCGATTCGGGACGCCGAAGAGAAAACCATGCGCCATCAGGCTGAGGCCATGCAGGCGAAGATGCAGTATCTGCAGATGCAGATCCGCCCGCACTTCTACCTGAACTGCCTGAAAACCATTAACTTCCTGGCCCAGATCCATGCGGATGACAAGATCCAGTCCATTGCGATTTCTCTTTCGGAGTATTTTCGCTATTCCTTCCAGGACGTCAACCGGCTGGTCACTGTCCGGGAAGAGCTGCACTCCGTCGGCAGCTATGTGGAGCTGTGCCGCTGTCTGTACAGCGAGATCCGGCTGGAACTCGATGTGCCGGAGGAGGCCATGCTGATTCCCTGTCTCCCGCTGAGCATCCTGACCTTTGTGGAAAACTGCATCAAGCACCGTCTGGATGAGGATGAGATCCGGATCCGTATTTCCGCATCCCTCTCGGGAGAGGGGGACGACGCACGCCTTCTCCTGCGGATCCAAAACAGCAGCCTCTTTTCCGAGGATGTCATCGCCGAGCTGAACGCCGAACCGGTCAACGCCTTTCAATACAGGAGCGACAGGGTAGGCATCGCAAACGTCCGTTACCGGATGTGGCTGCTGTATCAGGATGCGTTTTCTCTGTCTTTCTCCAATGAAGATCATCTTGCCACCGTGACTGTTCAATTCCCCGTTCAGGTTCCGCCTGACCGGGAAAGGAGGCTGTTATGACCGTTCTTCTGATCGACGACCAGCCCAGTATCCTCTCCGCATTGACCTCCGGAATTGACTGGAATATTCTGGGCTTCACCTCCGTGCTGACCGCCACCAGCGCGGCCAGAGCGCGGAAGATCCTCTCCGAGCACAGTGTGGATCTCGTGCTCTCCGACATTGAAATGCCCAATGAAGACGGGCTCTCCCTTCTCTCCTGGGCACGGAAGGAGGGCTATGATTTTGAGTGCATCCTGCTGACGGCGCACGCGGATTTTTTCTATGCCAAACGGGCCATCACGCTGAACGTCTTTGACTATGTGGTACAGCCGGCGCGCTTCGAGGATATCATCGCCTCCGTCAAAAAAGCGCTTGAGGCGATACGCCTCAAGCGGCTTCATCAGACTTCGGACTCCCATCAGCAGCTCAGCGCAGCCGCCGGCAATATCGTGCTCAGCTCACTGCTGGAGGGCTGGCCGGATTATGAAACCTCCCTTCTCTATCCCCAGGAGCTGGAAAAACGGCTGCAGCAGCTGCGGCATTTCGGCCTTCCCTGCAGCGAGACCACGCCTTGCTTTTTGTTCTCGCTTTTTGTCCCTCCCTCACGAGAGGATCCGTCCGGGTCCTTTGCGCTGCTCTGCAGGCTGTATTACAAGCAGCTGACCCGGGAGCTGGACGTCACCGGTTTCTCCTGCTTTCTGGCGGAAAGCCGGTTCTTTGCGCTTTTGTTCATGCCCCTCCCCGAGTCGCCTCTGCCGCTGCTCTCCGTGCCGCTGAAAGAGGCCTCCGTCAAAGCGGGCTGCTCCGCCGGACTGGTCTGTACCGCTGCGCAGCTGCGCTTTTTGAAGGACGCCATGAACCTTCTTCTCCAACAGGAGCGGGGGGCTTCTGCCGCATCACAGCCTGTGTTCTGTCCCTTCCGGCAGGATGACGTCCTCGGCGCTGTCGTCGGGCAAAACCGCTATCTGCAGTATATCGGGCAGATCCGCAGCTATATTCTCAATCACATGGCCGAGCCGATCTCGCGTCAGGACATCGCGGACAGTCTCCACCTTTCCCCGGATCATGTCAGCTTTGTGGTGAAAACGACCGAAAACATGACGATCAAGGAGCTCATCAACTCCGTCAAAATGGAGCACGCCCGCCGCCTGCTTCGCAGCACCAAGATGCCGATCGGCGAAATATCCCAGAAATGCGGCTTTGACAGCTTTGCCTATTTCAGCAAGGTCTATCGCGAGACCTATCATCTGACGCCTTCCCAGGAGCGCGGAAAGGACGGAAAGGAGAAGGGAAATGTTCCATCTGAATGAAGACAACAAGGTGACTGCGGCCCTCTCCCGCATCACCGATCTCGTATTCCTTCAGCTTCTTTTCCTGTTGACCAGCATCCCCATCGTTACCATCGGCGCCGGGCTGAGCGCGATGTTTACCGTCTGCCGCAAGCTGCGCCTGGATACCATTTCCGAGATCGGCTCGACCTACTTTCACGCCTTTGCCGAAGGCTGGAAAAAGAGCACGGTCGCCTGGCTGCTTTTCCTGTTTGTCGGCGTCATGCTCTATGTAGATTTCAACTTTTACGCCGATCGCGGCGCGCTCGGCACGGCGGCGCGCGTTCTGGCCTTTCTCATAGGCGCCGTCGCTTACCTGTGCTTTGTCTATCTCTTTCCCATGCTGGCCTGGCTGGAGAATCGGCTGCTGCCGCAGATGAAAAACGCGCTGATCCTTTCCCTCATCCATGCCGGCACAACGGCTCTCGTGACCCTGCTCTACGCTGCCGCTTTCGCGCTCTCCAGATTTCTGCTTCCCATTTTCCTGTTCATCGGCTTTTCCGGCCCGGTTTATCTGGCCTCCGGTCTGCTTTTGAAGGCTCTGTCTGCCCAGGCGCCGGAGCTGCTTCCGTCTGAGGAGGAAGAGCCGGAAGAGAAGGAAGAAGCGTCTCAGGACGATACAACAGAATAAGGTTCGGGGCCGCCTTTGAAGGCAGCCCCGGTTTTTTGACGATCCGTATCTATTCAGTCTACCCGGAGTACGGGGGGAGTTCAGAGGGGGAACGCCTCTGATTTTTCGCCTCGCAAGGCGAAAAACAAATGGGAATCCGTTTT
>CAJOCV010000027.1 GCA_905233785.1 uncultured Oscillospiraceae bacterium | reverse complement strand
TTCTTGGTTCCTGTAAAGGTGTTGCCCGCGCCGATGCTCACGGTCGGGGCGCCGCCGGGATAGTTGCAGGAGTCAATGACGATCGCGTCGCCGGTCGCATTCGCGCCGTTGCCATAGTAGCTGTAGTTCGCCGGGGTCATGTTACCGGTGATCTTGCTGCCCGTGATCGTCAGGTTGCCGGACTTCACGTACACGCCTGTCGCGCCGGTGATCTCGCTGTTCTCGATCACAAAGGTACCGGAGCCGTTGAGCTGGATACCGTTGTCGGTCGGGCTAACGATCATGGCGTTCTTAATCGTAACGTTAGAGTTGAGGCAAGTGCCGTTGATGTGCAGAACCGTGTCATTCTCTCCGCAGTGGTAGTAACCACCGTTGAGCACCACATTGCCGTTGTTGTTCCTTGCACAACCAACGCAGATGCAGCCGTAGTACTCAGAATTCTCCACGCTGCCGTCAATTGTCAGTGTAGAATTGTTGATGACCCACTGATTACCGCTCAGCTTGTGGCCGTTCAGCGCAATCGTAAAGTTCTTGCCGCTGTTTACAGTCACTGCGCTGCTGTCCGCAAGCAGGGTGACGGTATCGCCGTCCTTCGCCGCGGCGATGGCTTCCGCGAGCGTGGCGTAACCGGTATCGCCGATCTGGGCGACCGCCTTGGCTTCCTCCCATTTTGCATAGAAGGTGAATGAATCATCGCTGCTCCAGACGTCACCAAATATCTCCCCTGTATCCATATCATCGCCGGGCTGGAAGGTAACCCCCGTTCCATCCGCTTTGGTATTCCAACCGACGAACTCGTGACCCTCATACGTGAAGGTGCACGCCGGAGCGAAGTTATCTAACGGACTCAGTTCCTGAGAGACGTAGTCTTGCGTGCCGTTGTTGGCCATAAAGTAGCAGTGACCCGCCTCTATCGTGGGTCCTTCCACTGTCATTGTCTGACCAACATAAAGGTTCAGGTCGCTGGTAACAGGCGTGGTAAAGTCATACGCTGCCCAATTCACGCTCTCCCCGAGAGACCAGTGTTGACCTTCCGTAAGCTCGATTTCCGAAGGAGCCGAAACCGTCTGACCATACTCAACTGTGGTGGTCTTCAGAAGTTCCGTGCTGCGATAGAACTTAACGGTAAAGGTCTGCTTCGCGTTGCAGACGCTGCACACGCCGTTTACGAAATTGTGCACACCGGTCGCGGGAACCACGTCCCAGGTAAGGCTCTTAAGCACACTGCCGAAATAGAACCTCGCGGACTTGTACCCGCCTTCGACACAGGTTGCCGCTTTCGTTTCGACGTTCGCTGCCGCAACACTTGCTGTGTCCGGAGCCAACTTGGTGCCACAGGCCTCGCAAAAACGCTCTACCGTCGCAACGTACCTGCCGTCGTCACCTGCCGTAATAGAAGCAGTATTCCAGTCGTGCTCGACATTCATGTGATTATTGGGATCAAGCGTGGAACCCGTCTCATAAACCGTACTGGTTTCATCATCCCAATATGCTGTTTCCCACCTATAGGTTACTCTTACATGTTCAGAACCCTGGCATGTGGCCGGCAGGATTTCTTCCCTGGTTTTCGTTGCATCGAGTGTTGTTATTTTTTCGCACATTGTGCACTCTACCTCAACCGTGGCTGCGCCATTGGGATTATCCGGCAAATGCCAAGCCTTAGTAATGTAGTGATGACCATCTTGATCATATGGGCACGGTTCTTCTGCGAAGGCGATGCCAGGGGTGACGAGTGAGAAGCACAAAGCCAATGTACGTTTGATACTCATCCAAAATACCTCCTTTTCTGTTTTGGATTTCATCCTGTTTTCCCTCTCCGTCCCTTTCCCGTGTCCGCGGGCGACCGCAAGGGTCGCCCCTACGCGCGGTAAGGGTTCGGCAAGAGAATTTGCCGGGCGCGCGCCCGGCGGGGTGTCTTGGCTCCCCTGTAAGGGGAGCTGTCGCCGCCGCTTGCGGCGGTGACTGAGGGGTGTGCGTAGGGACGAGCATCGCTCGTCCGCCGTCTCCCGCCATGTCCCGGACGAGCAATGCTCGTCCCTACGGTTGAGAGAGGCAAAATAATCGCCCGTTTTCTTCCTACCACCTCCGTCGTGTGTCCCGTGGGCGATGAATTGCCGCGTCTCGGCAACTACGCGCCGGTTGTCGCATCATACGCCAACTTCATCGTCCTGTTTCCTGTACTGTCTATTTCAGCGGGATTAGCTGCCCGCCTTGCGGTGCCCGAAAAATGCTGCGGGCTTTCGCTTTTCCTTGCATTTTTCGACCGCTGCGGTAATTCCGTTCTGCCTTTCTCTGCCACCGGCAGCGGCAGACCGGAATTCCCGGTGAAAGCTGATCGCGCTTGCCGCGCCGTCTGTTCCTTAAATCTTTTGAATTATAGCACTGCTCAATCCAAAATGCAATTATCAACACACATATCTATCATCCTGTCATCCGCGGGCGGCTGCAGGCCGGGAAAACGCTGTATTTTGGGGTGGTTGTTGCATTGCTCTCATGGAGAAGCCCCCTGAAAACAGCTTTGATAGATCAGCGCTCGGAAAGGGAAAGCTTCGAAACCATGAAATATATGATTCACGGATGAAAAAAACGCGCTGATTACATCAGCGCGTCAATGCTCTTGAGTTTTTCGACGATCTTTTCCACCTCACGCTCCGCGTGGGGGCGGTCGATCTCATAGGCGTCCAGAACGGCCTGCGCAACGGCGGCTTCCGTCGTCTCCTTCTGAAGCTGCTCAAGAATAAAGGCCGCCGTATCGTTCAGGCGGATGATGCCGTGAAAGCGCTCCGCCGCCTCGCCGGTGGGAACCATCAGCGTCTCATCGCCGATGGAGTGGATCACAAAGTCTGGTTTCAGTTTCATTTTTTTACCTCTTCTTTCTTCCGCGAAGCAGCAGAATCCCGGTAATCCCCAGCGCGCAGAGCAGCATGGCGCACGCAAGCACCCAGGCGCTCCCCAGCGGCCGCGCCCCATACGTCGGCTCGTCGGCGCTCGTCTCCGGCGCGGCCGCGGGCGTTTCCGGCGTGGCCGCGGGCGTTTCCGGCGTCTGCGCGGTTGCGCCGCCTTGCGCCGGGCTGTCGGAACGCGCCGAACCCGGCGCAGATTCCGCACCCCTCTCCCGCGCCGGGCGTGGCGTGGGCGCAGCGCTCTGCGTCCGCTCCGGGCGCGGCGTGGCTTCCACGGCCGGAAACACCTCGGCAACCGGCGCGTCAGCCCGCCCGGACGGCGCTGTTTGCCCCGCGCTGTCGCCCGTGTCAGGCGCGGCGGCGTCCCCCTGAAGCTGGAAATCAAAGGGCAGCAGATTCTCCGCCCGCGCCGTGACGCCGAGGGATAAAAACGCCGGCACAAAGCAAAGCGCCAGGCCAAGCAGAAAAGCTTCTATCTTCTTCATAGGAATCTCCTGTTTTGCGCACAATGAGGGAGGCAGACGCCGAAGCGCCTGCCTCCGCAGAGAATCAGTACATCGCGAGGGAGGGGCTGCTGCTTTCAAAGCCGTCGCTGATAGGGCCGCCGGGCGCGGGCCGCGGGGAGGTGACAATAACCTCTCTTGCTTCCACAAAGGTCATCTCCGCGTTTTCATAGCTCTTTTTCATGATGATGCTCCTTCCTTAGTCTTCTTATTTTCTATACTTCTATGCTCTTATCCAAAATACGCCTTTGCCGCTTCGCAGTATTTGTACATGGCGCTCAGCGCGTCCTTCAGGGTGGCGCTGTAGTTTGCGCTGCTTTTGCCGCAGATCACGGAATACATGTAGCTGTAGCCACTGTAAAAGACCTTTACGGTCTGACCGTTCTTGGACAGCGCGACTTCGTTCATCACGTCCAGCTTATTCGCCGCGATGCCGCTGATCTCGACATAATAGCTGCTGCCGTCCTGGCGCAGGGAAGCGCTCTTGCCGTTCACCGTGACCGTGGCCCCCTGAACGTCGCCGCTAAAGTAGACCCGCGCCACCGTGGCGGAATCAAAGTACAGCGTGCCGCCGCGGGCGCTGACGCCGCTCACAGCCCCCTCAACGGTTCCTTTATAGGGCAGCAGCGCATCCTTTGTGGGTCTTTCGACCGGAACGCCGTTCATGCTGGTGTTGTCGTCCCTGTGAGACGCGTAGTAGCCCACATAATCGCCGTAGACAACCAGAGCGTCAATCAGGTTTTTCAGCGCGGGATCCGTCGAATCCAGACTGAGATAATCGCTGACAGCATAGGCGTAGACCTCCACAGTCTCCCCATTGACAAGCAGCGGGAGCTGTCTGCCGTCTTGATCGTAGGCCCGGATCGTGACCTTCTCCTTCAGATCGTTCGGATAGACCGGGCAGCTAAACAGCGTCAGCAGCTCGCCGTCAACGATCTTCGTCTCGGCGTCGGCCTTCTTCGTGATGTAGGTCTCTCCATGGCTCACAAGCGCCGCGTAATCGAAAACGGAGCCCTCAGGGAAGGTGACGCCGAAGACCAGCTCGATCCGATCCTCCAGCCTGACGCTTCTGCCCTTGATCTCGGCGCCGGGAATCTTTTCGTACACGGCGTAGAGCGTGGTGTCAGCCTCAAGCGTGATGCTCATACCAAAGGTATAGACGACTTCGCCGCCGGGTTCGGTCGCCCAGCCACGGAAGAGGAAGCCGGGCTTCTCAGGATCGGCCGGGATCGCAACCGCCGCGCCGTACCCCGCCGTCACGCTCAGCTCCTCCAGCACGTTCTCGCCATCCCGGAAGGAGAGCGTGAACTGCTCGCTCTGATAGACCGGGTACAGCTCCAGAGAAGACAGGGCTGTGATCGCGTCGCCGGCCTTGTACACAGGCTCGCCGCCCGCTTCCTCGGCCCAGCCAAGGAATTCGCAGCCGGGCTTCTCGGCGCCTTCGATGGCGATGACAGGCTCGGTGTCGGTGGTGTAGAAGGTCTTGATGGTCTTATCCGTGCTGTAGCGATGGACGAAGAGACGATCCTTCAGCGAGCCGTCCTCATTGTAGAACGTGACAGGCGTGTAGGTCCAGAGGATGACGAGATCGAGGGAGTAGCTGCCGTCCTCGTTGAGATTGGTGTTGGTCTTGTCGAGGGTGTATCTGGTCGAGCCGGCGCGGTAGTAGGCGTCATGCGCGGCGTCATACCAGCCGGCGTTGCCGGTGTAGTTGTTGCCGTTCGGGTAGGTGAAGCCCTTCACCTTGCCCTCATAGGTCGCGGCCTGCGTCTCCAGCGTGGTGGCGACGCCGTAGCCATAGGTCTTGGTCTTGTTCTGGGAGAGCTTGCCCGTGGTGGTCATATGTCCGTTGAGATCATAGTTGACCGTGACGGCCATCGCCTTCCACACCGCGTACACCGTCTTGTTGCCGGAGTAGGCCGAGGCGGGAATCGTCGCGCCGGGCAGATAGTCGGCCTTGTTCAGCGTCCCGCTCACACCGAGATCGGAGCGCTTGGTGAAGGACCATCCGACGAGAACCTTGCCCTCCTTGCTCAGTCCCTCGCCCGTGGGGAGAACGATGTCCGCCTTGGTATCGAGCGTGTAGACAATGTCCTCCGGCAGAGCGCCCTCGCCGCCGTTGGCGTCAAACCTGACGGTGTAGGTGATCGGCGTCCAGACCGCGTAGAGCGTTACGTCACTCTTCAGGCGCAGATACAGATACCCGGTGTTGCCGGAGCCGACGGGAATGTCAGGCTGCGCGGCGCTCGGGTCATAGGCGTAGCCCAGGAAGTTGTAGCCGCTGCGGGGAATGTTGGTGCGGATGATCTGAACCCAGGTGCCGGTCTTGCTGGAATAGCCGGCGGGAATATTCACGCCGCTGTCGTCGCAGTTCTTGTCAAGCGTGACCTTGTAGTTGTTGCCATATACGGCGTACAGCGTGGTGTGCCGGTTCAGCGTGACCGCGTACTGCTTCTGCACCACGGACTTCTGATAGGCGTCGAGCGTGAAGGCCGCGTACTCGGGATCGCTGTCCGTCGGGTCGAAGGCCGGATCCAGACTGTAGCCGAGGAACTGCTTGCCCTCCATGCTGGGCTGATAGAGCGTGTTGAAGAACTTCGCCTCGCTCCCCTCTTCCACGGTGATGGGCGTGCGCTGCGCGGAGGCGACGCCGCCGTTGGGATCAAAGCTCAGCGTCGCCAGCCACTTGGCCGCCAGCGTCATGCTCTGCTCAACAGGCGTCTCAAACGAAAAGGCCTTGCCGTCCGCGTCAAACCAGCCGCCAAAGTCCAGCCCCTCCTTGGTCGGATCCTCGGGCTTGGCAAGCGTGTCGCCCTTCTTGAGCGTCACAGCCTCCACCGGGGAGCCGCCCTTGACATCAAAGCTCACGGTGACCGTTTCCGCCCAGGCCGGATAGAGCTCGATGCCGCTGACCACAGCGATCTCGTCGCCGGGCTGATAGACCGCCGCGCCGCCCTCTTCGAGCGCCCAGCCGTCAAACACATAGCCTTCCCTGCTCAGCCCCTCGCCGGAACGGGCGATGGCGGGCGTCGTGCTCAGAACCCAATTGGCCGCCGTATTGCCGGTCTGCGCGCGGGCAACGAAATCGCGCGCCACAGACTCCCCGCCAAGGTGGTAGGTAACGGGAGTGTAGCCCCATACCGCCGTCAGCGCAAGGCTGTAGCTGCCGTCCGCCTCCGCGGCGGTATTGCTCGCGTCAAGCTTGTACCAGGCTTTGTTGGAGGCATAGAAGGTATCGCGCGCCGCGTCATACCACGCGGTCAAGCCGGTGTAATTGTTGTTGTTGGGATAGGTAAAGCCCTTTGCCTTGCCCTCGTAGTTTGCGCCGTTCGTGCCGAGGTTGACGGAGGCCTTGCCATAGTCGTAAAGCGCGTCTTTCTTGGTCATCGCCACGCCGGCAGAGGTCACAGCGCCGTTGAGATCATAGCTGACCTTGACGCCGACGTTGCGCCATACCGCGAGCGCGGTCTTGTTGCCGGTGCTGACCGGGTATTCCGCGCCGGCCTCGTAAAAGTTCTTGAGCTGGGTGCTCGTCAGGCTCTTGCCCGCGGACAGATCGGAAATGCTGCTGCCAAAGTACCAGCCGAGGAACTCACGGCCTTCCTTGCTCAGGCTGCCCTGGCCGGGCAGGGTCACGCTGCCGTCCCCCGCGGTGTAGATGATCGCCTCCGGCACATCGCCCTCGCCGCCGTTGGCCTTGAAGGTAATCGTGTAGGGGGTGGTCTGCCAGACGGCGTAAAGCGTGGTATCCGCGTCCAGATGCATCCAGTAGTAGCCGGAGCTCAAGTACGGAATCTCAGGCTCGACGGCATCCCGATCGGTGGAGAAGCCGAGCAGCGTATAGCCGCTGCGCGTGTTCTTATAGGTGCTGTGCGAGAAGGAGACCACGTTGCCGTTGCTCGAGTAGGAAGTGGCAACATTGCCGCTGCCTCCGTTGAGGTCGATCGTCAGGGTGTGCTTGACCTCGAAAATGCCGTAGAGCGTGACATCGCTGCCGTTCATCGGCACGGTTCTGGCAGTCGTCTGGGCAACGGTGCGGTTGCCGTTCCCGTCCACTCCGTTCCAGGGATATTCAACCTCCGCAAAGCTCGCATCGGGCTTGCTCGCCCAGCCGACAAAGGTGTGAACCACACCGTTTTCGTCCGTATAGCCCTCGAGACGGTCAGAGGCGTAGACATAGTAGATCGAGCCGTTCTTGCCCTCCTCGATCAGCTCCGTCCGGTAAACCTCCTCGCCGTTCATGAAGATAAGCTGATTGCCCCATTTCGCGACGAGCGTGAGATTGTCCTCCACGGGAGTCTCAAAATCAAACGCTTTGCCGTTCAGACTCCAGGCGCTGAAGGTGAAGCCCTCGCGGACGGGAGCCTCCGGCTCGTCAACCGTCGCGCCCTTGACAAGCTTGACGGTGAAGGGCTCGTCGCCGTTGTTGGGATCAAAGGTGACATATACGGCGTCCAGGAGATAATAGTAGCCGTTCTCGTTTACGTCGTCAGAGCACATCTTGTTGTTGGCAAGATATGCCTCGTCGGGCTTTCTGGTAAACTCGCCGCCGGTGATGCCGATCTTGCCCTTGCTCTCGCTGCCGACGCTCACATAGCCCTTGATGACGCCGCCGCTGATTTCGGCAAGCGCGCCGTCTGCGACATAGACGCCCCAGCCGTCCGCGTCGCCGACGACGCCGCCGGTGACCTTCACATAAGAGTCTTCCCCTTCATAAGCGCCGACCGCCTTGGTCACAACGCCGCCGTTGACTTCGACGCTGCCGCTGGCAGTCTGGCCGAAGCGGATGGCGCTCAGGGCGCACCAGTTGGCGCTGCTGACCGTGCCGCCGGTGACGACGATCTTACCGCCGCTGATGGCATAGCCCGCGACCATGTCCGCCGTGGTCGAAACCTCGCCCCCGCTCACGGTGACAAGGCCGCCGGTCTTCGCGGCGATAACGGTCGATGCGTCATTGCCGACCGTGCCGCCCTTGATCTCCGCCGTGGCGCCGTCGGCAACGCTGAGCGTGACCACGTTGGCGCCGGTCTGGCTCAAGGAGCCGGACTCGACCACGATCGCGGAGTTGGCGCCGGTCACAAAGGCCGCGGCGTACTTTGTGTTGTTGCTGCTCACGTTTGCCCCGGCAAGGGTGATCACGCCGCCGTCATAAGCGTAGAGCACGGAGCTCGAGCCCATCACCGTCAGATTGGCGCCGAGCACGATGCTGCCGCCCTTGGCAGAGACAAAATCATCCGCCGCGGAATTCAGCGTGCCGTTGCTGACCGTAAGCGTACCGCCCGCGGCCTGCAGTCCCTCCGCGCCGGGAACGGTCAGCGTGTGACCGTTCAGGTTCAGCTCGACATTCTTGCCCTCCGGAATGACGACATCCTCATTCACGTCCTTTGAAAGCTGTACAAGCGGTCCAAGGAACACATCCTCTTCCTCGGACTCCCCATGTGTGCCGACCGCCGCGATCGCAGCCGCCAGGCTGGCGTAGGACTCAAAGCCGTCGCCGTCAGAGTAGTAAACGATCGCCTTGTCGTTGCGCCCCTGAAGCTCCGCATCCGGCTTTCGGATGGAGATCGCTTCTCTGGCTTTGGCTTCGATCATAGCCCAAGCCTCAGCTTCAAGCTTATCCTCGGCCTCCTCGGCGCCCTCTTCCGAAAGCTTCGAGGGAGGCTCGTTTTCCAAGCCCTCCGCTGGAGCACCTTCAGTCGTGTCGGCAATCCGCTCCGCCTGCGCCGCGCCTTCCTCCTCGGGAAGCTCCGCCGCATAAGCCGGGGCCCCTAACGAGAAAATCAGCGCGAGTGCGAGAGCAAACGCCAGCATTCTTTTCATGCTCATTCTCTTCCTTCCTTTCTTTCATTAAAATGAATAAATCTATTACCTTAACCGGCATCCTCCGGAGAAGGGCAGGCTTTTGGGAGGGCACGATTTTGAGCCGCTCTCACCGTCTGCGCCGTTTGCAGACGCGTGGAGAATCCATCCGGTAATTCTGGGAACACAGCCACATATCCCCAATATCTTGTTATAACAATAACACACCGCGCCCAAAATGTCCATTGTTTTTTCTGTTATCTACACTCTATTTGTTCGCTGCGTTTTCACAGGGCGCTTGTCCCCGGGCTGACGCGTTTGCATATTGAATAAACTGTTTACATAATGCATAATCGCGGATGCGCCGCCGAACTTGACGCGCGCGGACGGGCGGTCAGCGCTTCATCCGACGAAGGCGGAAGCATCCGCGCCCAGCCTCGGGCGGAGGCTCTGCCGTCATGCAGTTTTTATTCGGCGTTTACCGCAGACTCGTGTTCGGAGGACGCATCCCAAATTACAGATTTTGTTGAATTTCAGTTGTGAAAATCAGAAGCTTGTGTTATCATAATAAAATAGAATCTGACTATTCGCGAAGGAGGCTACTCGGATGTTCGGCAGTCGGCTGCAGCTCAGCCCGGAAACCATCCCCATAATCGAAGAGCTTGGGCGGGATATGCCCGGTGGCTTCTTTATTTATAAAGCGGAACAGCCGGAGGAATTGCTGTACGCAAATCAGGCTGTCTTTGATATTTTCGGCTGTAAGAATCTGGAGGAATTCAAGGCGCTGACCGGATATACCTTCCGGGGCATGCTCCACACGGAAGACTATGAGACCGTCTCCCAATCCATCATCGAACAGCTCCGCTCCAGCAAGGACAAGATGGACTGCCTGGAGTATCGCATTTTACGGAAGGACGGGCAGCTTCGCTGGGTGGACGATTACGGTCACTATACGGAGACCGCGGCTTACGGCGGCGTCTTTTACGTGTTCATTTCCGACATCACCGATAAGCGCAGGAAGCGTGAAAAGCGCAATGAGATTCGCAGCGCCGTCATCAGCACCCTCACCAACACCTACAACACCGTTTGGCTTATCAATGATGTGGAGACGGAGGAATGCTCCCTTTTCCACTCGGATCATGACGTGGTACACGAGCAGGCCATCCACAACGCGCTGAGCCACGCTCGCTATACCGATACCAAGACAGAGTATGTCGCCACGATGGTGGCTCCCGAGGATCAGGAGCGAATGCAGCGTGAAATCTCTCTTCCTTATATTCTGGAGCAATTCAAAACACGCAATCAGTTCTCGGTGAACTTCGTGCGGGCGCTGGCGGGCGGCTCCCGGCACTACCGCATTGATTTCGGCAAGGTCTATATGCCGGAGGGGAAGATCGGCGTCACGATGGGCTTTAAGGATGTGGACGCCGAGGTTCGCGCAGGCCGCGCTATGCGCAAGGCGCTGGAGGACGCGCGCAGGGCAAAGGAGGAAAACCGCCGCCTGATTGAAGAGATACAGTCCGCCGAGAAGCTGGCCAAGCTGATGGGCTCCGCCTCCTCCCTGCTCACCAACATGCCCGCCATGAGCTTTTCGAAGGACGCGAAAACCGGCGTATACCTTGCCTGCAACCAGGCCTTCGCCGATTACGCCCACAAGGCTTCGCCCGAGGGCGTGGTCGGGCTGACCGATTTTGAGATCTTCGATCCCGTGACAGCGCAGCATTTTGTGCAGGACGATCAGAAGACTCTCAGCATGAGCGAGCCGTATATTTTCTTCGAGGACGTACCTGACGCCAAAGGGAACCCAAGAAACCTCCAGACCACCAAGACAACCTTCACCGACGCCAACGGGCGGCTGTGTCTGCTGGGTATGTGCGTGGACGTGACGGAAATGACCCGCATCAAGACCGCCGAGGCCGCCAGTCAGGCAAAGCAGCAGGAGCTGGAGGAGCGCCTGGCTTTGCAGGAGCGCTTGCTGGAGCAGGAAAAGCACCGCAAGGAGCAGGACAGCATGATTACCGCCATGGCCTCTGACTATCGGGCCGTGTACCATGTGGATTTGGACACCGACGATGCGGTATGCTATCGCACAGACCCCAGCGACCCGGATCTTGCGTACGAGGGGATGCATTTTCCCTTCCATGCCCGCTTCCGCAAATACTGCGAGGAGCATGTGAATCCTGACTATCAGGAGGGCTTCCTGCACTTTATCGACCCGGCCACGATCCGGCAGTCCCTCGCGACGGAGAACATCATTGCCTACCGCTATCTGGTGCGGCGGGAGGGCAAAGAATACTATGAGATGCTGCGCATGGCCGGCGTCCGCCACCCCAGCGACCGCGACGATCACATCGTACATGCGGTGGGCGTTGGCTTTACGGTCATCGACGCAGAGATGCGCCAGTCCATGGCGCAAAGCCGCGCCCTGCGCGAAGCGCTGAGCGAGGCCGAGCAGGCCAGCAAGGCCAAAACCGCCTTTCTCTCCAACATGAGTCACGAGTTGCGTACTCCGATGAACGCAATCATCGGCCTGAAGAACATTGCCCTCAATGAACCGGATGTGCCGGAGAAGATCCGGGACTATCTGCGAAAGATCGGCGAATCCGCTCAGCACCTTTTGAGCATCATCAATGACATCCTGGACATGAGCCGCATCGAATCCGGCAGGCTCACGCTCAAGCAGGAGGAATTCAACTTTGCCAAGGGGCTGGAGCAGGTCAATACCATCATCGGCGGCCAGTGCCGGGACAAGGGGCTGAGCTACGAATGCCGAACGATCGGCAGGATCGACGACTATTATATCGGCGACGGCATGAAGCTTCGGCAGATCATCATCAACATTCTCGGCAATGCCGTGAAGTTTACGCCCGAGGGCGGGCGGGTGAGCTTTCTGATCGAAGAGGGGCCGCGTTATGACCACAGGGCCACGCTCAAGCTCACCATGCAGGATACCGGCATCGGCATGAGCAAGGACTTCCTGCCGCGGCTCTTCGAGGTCTTTACGCAGGAGGACTCTTCCGCAACCAACCGCTATGGCAGCACCGGTCTCGGGATGCCGATCACGAAGAGTCTGGTGGAGATGATGAACGGCAACATCGCGGTGGAAAGCGAGCAGGGCAAAGGCACAACCTTTACCGTCACGGTATCGCTGGGCGAATCCAGCCGCGCAACGGACAAAATGTTGGCAAACGCCTTAAACCCTCACAATATGCAGGTGCTGGTCATCGACAACGACAGCGTTGCGCTGGAGCACGCGCAGATCGTCCTCAGTCAGATCGGCGTGAAGTGCGAGCTCGCTTCCTCCGGACAGGAGGCGCTGGAAAAGGTGCGCCTGCACCACGCAAGGCGCGCAGAATACGATCTGATCCTTGTTGACTGGCGGATGCCGGAGATGGACGGTTTGGAAACCACGCGGCAGATTCGCGCCCTGGGCAGCGAATCGCCCGTCATCATCCTCACCTCCTACAATTGGGACGATATTGTGGACGAGGCCACGCAGGCGGGCGTGGACAGCTTTGTCGCCAAGCCTCTCTTCGCGCACAGTGTGCTCGACGAATTCCAGGAGGCCTATAAAAAAAGAGCCGCGGCAGTCGGCAGCCACTGCGCAAAGCTGGAGGGGCGCCGTGTCCTGCTGGCCGAAGATGTGGACATCAACGCGGAGATCATGGTAATGCTGCTTTCTACGCGGGATGTGGAGGCTGACATCGCCGAAAACGGGCAGATCGCGGTGGAGCGCTTCTCCTCTCACCCGGCAGGTTACTATGACGCCATTCTGATGGATATGCGTATGCCGGTGATGGATGGTCTGGAGGCTACGCGGGTGATTCGCGCGATGGATCGCCCGGATGCCAAGAGCATCCCCATCATTGCACTGACCGCCAACGCCTTCGACGAGGACGTTCAGCGCAGTATGCTGGCCGGGCTCAACGCCCACCTCTCCAAGCCCGTGGAGATGGACGCACTTTTTGAAACGCTGGAAACACTCGTAAAATAATGGCCGACGGTTCATGACCGGCGGTTCATGAAAGGGATGATTGAAATG
This sequence comes from uncultured Oscillospiraceae bacterium, assembly GCA_905233785.1. Taxonomy (GTDB): domain Bacteria; phylum Bacillota; class Clostridia; order Oscillospirales; family Oscillospiraceae; genus Limivicinus. Next base: position 8,858 of record CAJOCV010000027.1, on the reverse strand, counting down.
AATGAATCCGGCAGAAAACTGACGCCGTATTTCTCCAGACTCGGCACATGGGCGTTTTCAATCGGAACCAGCATTGGCTGGGGTTCCTTTGTCGTCACCTGCAACACCTATCTCACACAGGCGGGAATCTTCGGCACCATTCTGGGGCTGCTCCTGGGAATGGCGGTGATCCTCGTTATCAATCACAATCTCTGCTTTATGATGGATCGCTGCCCTGACGCGGGCGGCATCTACTCCTACGGGAAGCTGGTGCTCGGCTACGACGCGGGCTTTCTGATCGCGTGGCTGCTGTTGCTTACCTACCTCGCGGTGCTGTGGGCGAACATCACCTCTCTCCCGCTCTTCGCGCGGCGCTTTCTGGGCTCTATTTTTCAGTTTGGCTACTGCTATACGGTGTTTGGCTACGACGTATACTGGGGCGAGGTTCTTCTGTCCGTCGCGGCCATTGTGCTGATCGGATTCCTGTGTGCGCGAAGCCGCCGGCTCCCCCACATGCTGATGATCGTCATGGCGCTCGTTTTTATCGGCAGCGTGACGGTCTGCGCCGCAGCCGGCATCCTCGGTCATCGCGGCAGCTACTCCTACGCCCCCGCCTACATCCCCGACAAGAGCGCCATCAGCCAGATCGTGCGCATCGCTGTAATCTCGCCCTGGGCCTTTATCGGCTTTGAGAATGTTGCGCATTTTTCCGAGGAATTTGCCTTTCCCGTGAAGAAGATCCGAGGCGTGATGCTCTTTTCGATCCTGATGACCACCGGGTTTTATATCCTTATGTCCCTGCTGTCGGTCTCCGCCTATCCCGCGCGCTATGACTCCTGGCTCTCCTATATCCGGGATATGGACAATTGCAGCGGGCTGGAATCTATCCCCGCCTTCTACGCGGCCTCCCATTACCTGGGAAGTTCCGGCGTCTCCCTTCTGATTCTGGCTCTGCTGTCCGTCGTTCTGACGAGTCTGATCGGCAACCTGACCGCCATCAGCCGCCTGCTCTACGCCTTTGGGCGCGACCACAGCTGGACGGGACGACTGGGCTCTCTCAACCGGCACGGCAACCCCGGCTATGCAATCGCGGTCGCGGTCGGCGTCTCCTGTCTGATTCCGTTTCTCGGCAGAACGGCCATCGGCTGGATCGTGGATGTGACCACGCTCGGCGCCACGGTGATTTATGGCTTTCAGTCCGAATTCGTCTATCAGGACGCCAGGAGGCTGGACAGGATCGTCGAAAGGGTGACCGGCGCCATCGGCGTTGCGCTGATGGCGGGCTTTGCGGTATTCCTGCTCGCGCCAAAGCTCATGTCCTTCGAAGCGATGGCGGGTGAATCCTATCTGCTTTTTGCTGCCTGGTCGCTGCTCGGCCTCCTCGCCTTTCGCTTCGTACTGCTGCATGACTCCAGCAACCGCTACGGCCACTCTCTCATTACCTGGATCGTCCTGCTGCTTCTGATGCTGATGACCGTGATGATGTGGGTCACCCGTGAAACCCAGAAGATCACCAATGAATCCATGCTGAGCATCCTGCATTACTTCCGCCAGTGCTATGCCGACGGGATCGTCTCCGAAACGGAGGCCCGTGAGTTTCTCTCCTCGCTTGCGCAGAAGATCGAATTTGCCAACGCCAGAGGGACGCTGGGCTCCTATCTGCTCGTCATGGTGGCGGTCGGCCTCATGCTGAACAACTACCGCACCGCCAAGGAGCATGAGAAGGCGCTGGAGCGGGAGCTGGGCAATGCAAAACGCATCGGCCTGACAGATTCTCTGACCGGCGTAAAAAACAAACATGCCTACCTTCAGTGGGAGGAGAAGGTCAACAACCAGATCGACACCGGAGAGATCAAGCCCTTTGCGGTCGTGGTCTGTGACATCAACAATCTCAAGCTGATTAACGACTCCCTCGGCCACAAGGAGGGTGATGAATGTATCCGGCGCGCCTGCGCCCGCATCTGCCACGTATTCTCTCACAGCCCTGTGTTCCGCTACGGCGGGGACGAATTTGTGGTGCTCCTCTTCGGCGAGGATTACGAGCATCGCAACGAGCTGCTGGCGGAAATTTCCGCCTACCGCGTAACGAGCAAGCGCGTCGTTGAGTCTGTCGCCGTGGGTATGGCCGTATATCAGGCGGGCGAGCATAGCTCCCTGCTGTCCGTCTTTGAAAAGGCGGATCGCGCCATGTACGACCAGAAAAAGCGGATGTATGCCGAAATGGGTCTGCATTAAGCGCTCAGCGCTGTCCGGGCGGCAGAGGGCATTTCTTTCTTGCGATACGATTCTTCCATAGACCGCTATTAATCTTTCGAATCCGCCTCGGAAATTCTTCCCTGCGCCTGATGGAAGAAGCGTATGATTCCGCCGCCTTTTCCAAAACCGGTGACTGCAATGACGGCGCCGACAGTTCTGGGGAGTTCCCCGAAAACTGTCAGCGCCGTCATTGCAGTCACCGATTTTATAACTGATTTTGATATTTGCAGGCCATCGCACCCATATGTTACTCCGGGTAGACTGAATAGATACTTCGCTTTTTATAGCAGAGGCTTTACCTGGTTATAAATCTCCAGCCCCTGCTTCTGGCCATAGAGCTTGATAAGCTCGCGATAAACCGTCTGCCGGATCTTCTTGTCCCCGAAGGCTTTGGAAACCAGCGAGGCCACGGGGCTGATGATGCGATCCTCATACTTGGCCTTGCTCAGCGACTGCTGCACCGCGGTATTGAGGGCATGCTTATCGCGGCTGACCTGATATTCCCCTGTCGGCTGCGGCTTTTTCGGCGGTACAGGTTTTCTTTCCGCCGCGGGCTGTGCGGGCTTTTTCACGGTTTCCGGTTCCTCCGGTTCCTCGGGAACCGGGGCGGCTTTCTCCTCCGTCGCCGGAAGCGTCTCCTGCTTCGGCTCAGGCGCCGTCTCCACCGCCTCGATCGCCGGCTTGTCCTCTGCCGGCAGCTTCTCCGGCTTCGGCTCGCTCGCCGGTATCTGTACGGTTCTCGCATCGGCGATGCGACCGGCCTGATCAATGTTAAGCTTCCCGGCGTGGTTGCCCCAGAAGGAGCGCAGACAGGCAAAGCCCTTGTCCCGACTCACGATGGTGTAAACGCTCTCGGTGTTGCCCTGCATGACAAGGCTGCCCAGGAAGGATGCGAGCTGGAGGTCCAGCGCCTGGTTTCCCGAGGCCACGGACAACAGCCGCAGCTCAGCCTTTGCCTTCCCATCCAGCAGCTTCTGCACAAAATCAATGTTGATGCGGTTGGATTTCGGGGAGTAAAAGAGATATACCGTGTCTTCCTCCGTCAGTTGAAAAAAGCCCTCCAGTCCGGCGTCCGCCACGTTTTCAAAATCTACGAGATAATAATGTTTCATATTGTCGTTCCTTTTCTCTATTTGGGGTTCGCCAAAAGAATACCACAAGCGAAGGTCTCTGGCAAGGGAAAAGTGGGGACTATTTCGCCATAAACTTCCCGCAGCTATTTCGCCATAAATTTCCCGCAACGGCTTGCATTTGAGCGCGGAATCGTGTATAATCCTCTCGCATACGGAGGGTTACCGAAGCGGTCATAACGGGGTGGTCTTGAAAACCATTAGGGCAGTGATGTCCACGCGGGTTCGAATCCTGCACCCTCCGCCACGAAAAATCGACGTGTTTCGACACGTCGATTTTTCAGTTTGATTCGCCTTGCGGCGAGTTTATTTTGCTGCGCAAGTGATATTGGTTTCACCAGTGATATTGGCTTTGCCAGTTTTGAAGGCGAATCAAATATCACTGCGAGCGCAGCGAGCAATATCACTCATCACGCTGCCGCAGGCAGCATTTCACTGAAACTTGTTGGCATCTTTAGTGTAAAGATTAGACAAAAATCCAGTCCGCAAGCGGGTTTGCTCGTTTGTGGACTCTTTTTATTTTCAAGATTCAGCCCGGTTTTTGCTTCAAAGTTCTCTCCAAAACAGGCGCTTTTTAGGAGAGAAGAGGGTTTTTCCCGTCAATTCGAACTCCCATTTCAGGAGATCACACTGAGCGCGCCCTGTAAGCCGTTTACCATGGCGTCTGCCGAGGAGAGTTTTGAGTTGTAATCCAAATGTGCATAGACATTGGCAGTCGTAGAAAAATCGCTGTGGCCAAGCCATTCCTGGCTTTGCTTCATCGGGACACCGTTGGCAAGCAGCAGGGAGGCACAGCTATGTCGGAGGTCATGATACCGTATTTTCCTTGCTAACAGGCAATACAGGGCTTCCGTTCCTTGACAATCCCATCAAAATCTGATAAACTGCGGACGCCTCGGAGGGCAAATCATTCGTGAGAAATGAGAAGCCGGATAAGAGAGCGGGCTGAGATGTCTGCTTGCTTATCCGGCTTTTTTGGAGGAAATTGTGGAACGGGAACAAATCAAAGATTTTACCAAAGGGCCGATCCTGAGACCGCTGCTGGCGTTCTCGATGCCGATTCTGCTGGCCCTGTTTTTACAGGCACTTTACGGCGCAGTGGATCTGCTGGTCGTGGGCAAGTATGCGCTGGCGCAGGACGTGTCCGGCGTGGCGGTGGGCTCCCAGATCATGCAAACCGTCACCGGGCTTGTGAGCTCCTTTGCTATGGGCACGACCGTCCTGCTCGGCCAGAAGATCGGCGCGGGCAAGCGGGAAGAGGGCGGACAGATCATCGGCACCAATGTGGTAATGTTCTTCCTCGTGGGCGCGGCGCTCACGGCGCTGATCCCGCTGTTGTCCGGCGCCCTTGCAAGCGCAATGAACGCACCGGAGGAAGCCTTTGACGAAACGAAACGCTATATCGCCATCTGCGGATTCGGCGCGGTGATGTTCTGGGCGGCGTTCTTCCACGGTGATCTGCTGTGCGGCATCTTCGCGCGGGATCGGGACGTGATTGCGGCCGGCTCTGACTATCTGCGAGCCTACGGCATCGACTGCCTGCTGACCTGCTTTCTGTTCTGCTTCATCGGTTTTTTCAACGGCCTCGGCGAGACGGGCTTTGTCATGGTGCAGGGCATCGCCGCGGCCTTTCTGATCCGCATTCCGGTGGCCTGGTGGATGAGCCGGGCGACGGGTCGGCTGTTCTACATCGGTCTTGGCGTCCCTTGTGCCACGGTTGCACAGATCACTGCTTGCTTTGTGTTCTATGCCCATATCCGCAGAAAGGAGGAGTTGATGCGCCGTGCGGAAACAATGCTTTGAGCTGGACGGGCGCGCCGTCACGCTCTACGCGGACGACGCACCGCAGATCCTGTTCCTTCAGCCGGTGGACAAGCATGACACGGGGCTGCTGGATGCCGAGATCGAGGCCATGCGGGACTGTGCGATGTCCTTTGCGCTGGCGGCCTTTGAGATCAAGGACTGGAACCGCGACCTGAGCCCCTGGGAAGCACCGCCGGTATTCGGAAAAGTACGCTTTGGCGGGATGGCGGAGGAGACGCTTTCCTTCGTCCTCGACCGCCTGCTGCCGGAGCTGCGCACGCGGCTTGCAACGGTCATGAAGCTCTGCCTTGGCGGGTACTCACTGGCGGGTTTGTTCGCGCTCTGGGCCGCGACCGGGACGGATGTTTTTTCCGGCGTCGCGGCGGCTTCGCCCTCGGTGTGGTTTCCGGGCTGGATGGACTATGTGAAAGAAAAGCCGATTCAGACAAAGGCTGTGTACTTGAGTCTTGGCGACCGGGAAGAACGGGCGAAGAATCCCCTCATGGCCACGGTCGGTGACTGCATCCGTGAGCAATACGCGCTTCTGCAGGCCGATCACAGTGTCGCGCTGGAATGGAATCCGGGCAACCACTTTCAGGACTCGGAGAAGCGCACCGCGAGAGCCTTCTGCTGGCTCGCGGCAACGGTAAGTTGAAAGCATGTATTTAGAATAAAAAACAGGAGAACTCATTGCACATGGACAGAATCATCACCGACACCATCCCAAAGAAAATACAAATCCGGGGCGCGCGGGTTCACAATCTGAAGAACATTGATGTCGACGTTCCTTTGAATCGGATCGTCGGGATTGCAGGCGTGTCCGGCTCCGGGAAATCCTCTCTGGCGCTGGGCGTTTTGTATGCGGAGGGCTCGCGCCGCTATCTGGAATCCCTCTCCACCTATACGCGCAGGCGCATGACACAGGCCGCGCGGGCCGACGTGGACGACGTGCTGTATGTCCCAGCGGCTCTTGCCCTGCACCAGCGGCCCGCTGTGCCCGGCATCCGCTCCACCTTCGGCACGGGGACGGAGCTATTAAACAGTCTGCGTCTGATGTTCTCGCGCCTCGCCTCCCACCGCTGCCCCAATGGGCACTATTGCCCGCCGTCGATGAGCGTCGCGGCGGAAAGGGAAATCTTCTGCCCCGTCTGCGGCGTCTCGTTCTACGGTCCCGGCGCGGAGGAGCTGGCCTTCAACAGTCAGGGTGCCTGCAAACGCTGCGGCGGTACGGGAACGATCCGCACCGTGGACGAGCGCACGCTGATCCCGGACGAAACGCTGAGCATCGACGAGGGCGCCGTCGCCCCCTGGAACAGTCTGATGTGGTCCCTGATGACCGATGTGTGCCGCGCCATGGGCGTCCGGACGGACATTCCCTACCGGGAGCTGACGGACGAGGAAAAAGAAACCGTTCTTCACGGCCCTATGGTCAAGAAGCATATCTTTTACCGCCCGAAGAAGGCGGACACGGCCACGGCGGGCGAAATGGATTTCACCTATTACAGCGCCGTCGCCACCGTGCTGAACGCGCTGAACAAGGTTACGGACGAGAAGGGCATGAAACGGGTGGAAAAGTTTCTCCGGGAAGAGGTCTGTCCCGACTGCGGCGGGACACGGCTTTCCGACGCGGCCAGAGCGCCGAAGCTCCAGGGTCTGAGTCTGGATCAGGTCTGCCAGATGCCGCTCAAGGAACTCTGCGATTGGGTGCGCGGCGTGCCGGGATCCCTGCCGGAGGAGATGCGCCCCATGGCGGAGAGCATCTGCGCCTCCTTCCATCTGGTCGCCAAGCGGCTGATGGATCTGGGTCTTTCTTATCTCTCTCTTGACCGGGCAGCGTCCACGCTCTCCACGGGCGAGCGCCAGCGGATGCAGCTTGCCCGCGCGGTGCGAAACCGCACCACCGGCGTCCTGTATGTGCTGGACGAGCCCTCGATCGGCCTGCACCCGTCCAACATCGTGGGGCTCACCGGCGTGATGCACGATCTGGTGGCAGACGGGAACTCCGTCCTGCTGGTGGATCACGACACGCAGATTTTGAAGGAGGCCGACTGGATCATCGAGATGGGGCCGGAGGCCGGGGCATCAGGCGGCAGGGTCATTGCGGAGGGGACGATCCCCCAGATCGCCCAAAACGCGGCGTCCCGCATCGGGCCTTTTCTCTCCGGGAAAACCGGTGCCCTGCGCCCGCAGACGCCGACGGAGGAGCTTTTTGCCCTGGGGACGATCCATCTTTCCACCGCCTCCCTGCACACGGTAAAGCCCCTGGATGTTGACATCCCCAAGGGACGGCTCACGATCGTGACCGGCGTATCCGGCTCGGGCAAGACGACGTTGATTCTGGAAAGCCTGGTTCCGGCGCTCGAAGCGCTCACCGCGGGGAAAGCGCTCCCCGACCATGTCAAATCGGTGACGGCGGAGGGAATCGAGCATGTCAAGCTCATTGACGCCACGCCCATCGGCATCAACATTCGCTCTACGGTGGCCACCTATGCCAATGTGCACGACGAGCTGCGCAAGATCTATGCCCGGACGCAGGATGCCAAAGACCGCGGCCGCAAGGCGTCGGCCTTCTCCTACAACACCGGCGAGCTGCGCTGCCCGGTCTGCGACGGCACGGGCTGCGTAAGCCTTGACGTGCAGTTCCTGCCGGACGTGGATATTCCCTGCCCGGAATGCCGTGGTTCCCGCTACGCGAAGGAGGCGTGGCAGATCCGCCACGTGAGCAGGAGCGGCGAAGCCCGCTCTCTGCCGGAGCTCATGGCGCTGGACGTGAACACGGCGCTCGGCTTCTGTAGGGACATGAAGCTCGTACACAGCAGGCTGGAGGTGCTGCAGAGTCTCGGCCTCGGGTATCTGACGCTGGGCGAAGAGACGCCCAGTCTCTCCGGCGGCGAGGCACAGCGCCTGAAGCTTGCCAGCGAGATGGGGCGGCTGCAGACGGATTCCGTGTTCGTGTTTGACGAGCCTACCATCGGCCTGCACCCGCTGGACGTGCAGACGCTGCTCCGGGTCTTTCAGACCCTGATCGAAAACGGCGCGACCGTCCTTGTGATCGAGCACGATCTGGATGTGATCCGCAGCGCGGACTATGTGATCGACATGGGGCCGGGCGGCGGCGAGCAGGGCGGCCGGGTCGTCGCCTGCGGCACGCCGGAGGAGATCCGAAACAACAAAAACAGCATCACCGGGCGGTTTGTGTAAGCGCTTCGCTTCTATGCTTGGTGGATTCGAACTCCTGCCGCCTGTGAGCGTCCCTTTTCGGCGCTTTTTGTCCCGCCTCACTTGCTGGACGCCATCCGGGAGGTGGACAGGCTGATCCTCGGCACGCCCAACTACCTGGGGGATGTGAGCGCCGTGTTCCGCGCGCTCTATGAGCGGCTGGTGTTCCAGAACCTGACCTACAATCGGGAGACGCCCTGCTGCAACCCCAACCCCATCCCCGTGCTGCTTATCATGACCAGCAACGCACCGGAAGGATACTATCGCGAACGGTTGGATAAATACCGCCAGACGCTGAACGGTTTTGTCGGGCCGACGGAGGTCTTTGTCTGCGGCGACACGCTGCAGCTGAAGGACTACAGCAAGACCGACTGTCTTGAGAAAATGTTCGGCGAATTCGCAGATTGTACGAATTCGCCGAACATTTCTTTGCTATACGAGCTCTGGTTCGCCGGGAGGGCACAAGGCCCT
>CAJOCV010000026.1:14551-20837 GCA_905233785.1 uncultured Oscillospiraceae bacterium | reverse complement strand
GAAGGACTCTGCGGATGTGCAGTTTTCGCGGCTCTTTCGCAAACCGCGGAAACGGAACGGAGCAGAGTTCTTCTGACGTGGTGCGGGTAACAGGACTTGAACCTGCACGGTCGCCCACTGGAACCTAAATCCAGCGTGTCTGCCAATTCCACCATACCCGCGAAAAAAACAAACCCACCGCTGCTGCGGTGGGTTTGATGGAGCGGGCAACGAGGCTCGAACTCGCTACCTCCACCTTGGCAAGGTGGCGCTCTACCGGATGAGCTATGCCCGCATCAGCAGATAGGATTATACCACAATCTGCCGGGTTGTCAAGGGAAAATTTCAAAAATCGGTGGAATTTTCGTTGCCGTCCTGTTCCACGGCCGCGTCCGGCGCGTTTTCCTCTTCGTCCTGCGCGTCCGGCGCGTTTTCCTCTTCGTCCTGCGCCTCCGGCGCGTTTTCCTCTTCGATGAGTCCGTCCATCACCGCGAGGGCATGCCAGCTCAAGTCCCCCGTACAGGGCGGATAAGCCGATACATCCCAGCGGCAGTCTTCCCACATGCGTTCATCACGCAGCAGGAAGCCGTTTTCGTAGTCGCCCGCGGCGCAGAGTGCGGGGTCAACATGATAGAAGCTTCCGTCTACGGAGACAATGTTCCAGGAATAGTCCTTCCAATTCCGCTGCCCGTAAACCACCTGCGCCGAAACGCCCAGCAGCGCGCACAGCCGCACATAAGCGAACGCCATTCCCTCATCATCGGCGCTGCCGCCGATCAAGGCGGAATAGAGATCGTTTGCCCCCTGAGGATCATAGACGCAGCCTGCGGCGAGGGTTTCCGCCGCGGCAAGCGCGCGGTGCGCCTCGTCCAGCTCCTCAAGCTCCAGACCCTCGAAGGGCGCAAGCGACGCGAGCGCCTCGAGCCGGGCACGGCGCTCCGCGTCGTCCATGCCATAGTCCAGGTTAATCTCATAAAGCCGCTGCATCCCGCTGCCGCTGAGCATCATCACGGCGGCCTCCGGCTCCCGCGGCGCAAGGATCGGATCTGCCCGGTAGACGGTAGACACCAGCTCCTCCATGCCCTCAGCGGAGTAGGTGCTGCGGTCGATCAGCACCACCCGGTTTCGCTCCCCGGCGGCAATCATCTCCCGCAGCAGCTCGTCGATGCCGCTGGAGTAGGGGCGGCGCAGTACCTCCGTCGGCACGCAGACCGCCTCGCTGTAGCGGATGCTGAAGTGCGCCTCCATGTAGTTTACGATCTTTTTCAAATCGTAGGAGATATTCTCCACGCAGTAGGCGCAGAGCGCGTCCTGTGTGCGTACCTGCCAGCAGGCGCTGGCAATATCTTCGCTGATCTCCCCCGCGTAACCGGCGTCAAAGGCGATGCTGCGCTCGGTCTCCCCGGCGGAAACCATCTCCAGCAGCGCCTCACGCAGCTCGGAAAGCCTTGTGACGGTGATGCGCTCCTCAGAGCGGGAAGGCGCCTCCGCCGGAACATAGTCCCCCACAACAACATATTCCTCCTGAAACATCCCGCAGCCGCAGAGCGCGAGCAGCAGCGCCGCGCAGAGGAGCGCCAATACCGCCCGCTCCATCAGCGAACCTCCGAGATGCTCTCAAAGCCCTTGCCGAAAACGTTTTTCGCGTCGGTGACAACAAAGAAGGCGTGTTCATCCACGCTCTTGACCAGGCGGCGCATCTCCGGGATCTGGGTGCGCTTGACGACGCACATGATAACATGCTTTTCCCTGTGGGAGTAGGCGCCCTCGCCCTCGAGGATCGTGACGCCGCGATGGACATGTCCTGAGAGGATCTTCTGCGTCAGTTCACCGCTCTGATCGCTGACGATCAGGCAGAGGGCGGAGTTGTCCATGCCGTAGAGCACGAGATCAATGACCTTGCTGACCACATACATGGCGATGATGGAGTACATCGCGCTCTCATATTTGCCAAGCACCGCGGCATAAGCCACCACGATGACCGCGTCCACAATGAGCATGATGGTGCCGAACTGGATGTGGTTATAGCGCTGGCGCAGGAACTTGATGACGATGTCGATGCCGCCGGTGGAGGCGTTGTAGTAGTAGATGATGCCGAGCCCCGCGCCCTTGATGACGCCGCCGATGATGGCGGCGAGCATCGGCTCGCGGGTCAGTACCACACCGGTGAGGGACAGAGCGTCCACCAGGACGGAGGAAAGTCCCATGCCCAGAAGCGAGGCCAGCATATACTCCAATCCGAAGTGCCGCCAGGAGACGAGAAACAGCGGCACATTCATAAGAATGACCATGACGCCCACCGGCCAGTGGGTGACGGCGTTGATGATCATGGCGATGCCGGTGACGCCGCCTGCCACGATTTCGTTCGGAAACATGAAAAACTGGAACGCGCTGGCATAGATGACCGCGCCCAGCGCGACCATCAGGTACTGGAACACTTTTTTTACAAGGCGGGATTCTCTGAACTTCGTCATAGTACTCACCCCTGATATATATCCTCGTTTTTCGGCATTCATTCTCATAATGTAACTATTCAGTCCCCCTCCAGGGGCCTGAATAGTTAGGGGCACTCGCGCTTATCGCAGCGGGCTGAGGCCCGCTTTGGTCGGCGCGAGGCCTCGCTCAGCTCGGCTCAGAGTGTTTTTGAGGTGGCAAAGCTACCTCAAAAACGGATTTAAACCTGTTTTTCGCCTTGCGAGGCGAAAAATCAGAGGAGAGAGCCCCTCTGAACTCCCCCTGGGGCGCGTAAGACTGAATATCAGTTACCTCATAATGACCATTGGATGGCCAAATCAATCGATGATTCTTTGGATCATTCGCCCAGCGCTCATTGCAAGGAGCATATGGCAAAACAGCCCGGCTGTTTTGCTGCGCAGAAAAGCTGCGCGGCGAAAAGGCAGAGGCGTTCCCCCTTGAGCTCCCCCCCTGGCATCGGGGCAGAGTGGCTGCGATGCATGATTTGCTCTTCCCCCGCATAGCCTTTCCCATGGGGGTGAGGCGATGCAGATTTCCAAAATGCTTGCCATGCTGGGACTGGCTGTGATGAGCCTGTATCTTTTCTCCGCCGCTTCCGCGGCGGGGATGGAGGCAGAGCCGGTCGGCGTGGAGACGGCGCCGCCGACGGTCGAACCCGGGTGTGAACCTGCCTGGGTCGAGGAGGCGGAGCGCGCAGAGGGAATGCTGGTGCAGGTGATGGAGAGCGTGAATGCCGAGGAAATTCGGGAGACCACGATCCGCGGCGGCCTCGCCATCAAGAACGAGACCGGCTACGACATCAATGTGCCGGAACTGATGAGCCGCCCGCCGGAAATCAAGCTGCCAGCCGATGGCGCGCAGATTCTGATTATCCATACCCACGCCAGCGAGGCTTACACGCCGGCGGGACTTGACCGTTATGAGGCCAACGACAACCGCCGCACCGCCGACACGCGCTACAGTATCGTGAGGGTGGGGGACGAGCTGACACAAATTTTTCGGGATGCGGGATTGAATGTCCTGCATGACCGGGAAATATACGACTATCCCAGTTATACCGGCTCCTACACCCGTTCGGGAGAAGCGGTGGAGCGCTGCCTGGCGGAGAATCCGGGGATTCAGATCGTACTGGATATTCACCGGGACGCCCTCGGTTCCGACGGCGTGGTGTACAAGACCATGGCCGAGGAGGAGGGAGAGGTGGCAAGCCAGGTGATGCTGCTTTGCGGCACAGATGAGAGCGGGCTGAGCCACCCGAACTGGCGGGGCAATCTCGCCCTTGCGCTTTACCTGCAGGAGCGCGTGAGCCTCGAGCACCCGACGCTGATGCGCCCGGTGTCCCTGGTCCCTCAGCGCTACAACCAGCACCTGACGCCCGGCTCGCTCATCATCGAGGTGGGCAGCAGCGGCAACACCCTGCAGGAAGCGCTCGCGGCCATCCGTCTCTTCGGCGAAGCGGCTGCCCCGGCTCTGTCAGCGCTCAGCGATTACGCAGAGCCCGGGAGTTGAGCCTTCAGACGCAGATGCTGCGCCAGCATCCGGGAAAGGAAGAAGGCCGCGGCGTAGTCCCTGTCGATCCAGACGTGTCGGGTGTGCGCCTCGGGGCAGAGCAGAAGACAGCCAAAACCCTCCTCGGGCTTGCCCGCGCGGATCATCAGCACGGATTCGATGGCCTCCCCGCGCAAAAGCGTAAAGAGCGCGTCCGGCTGCGCGTCAAACTCCTTGGGATCGGAAAGGGCAAAGACATGGTGATCGGCAATCGCCCGGGGCATCCCGGGCTTGCCGAGAGGACGGGCGTTCAGAACGTCCGTCAGGCTTCCGGCGCTGTCCAGATAGAAAAGCTGGGTCAGGCTCAGGCTCTCGCACATGGGCGCAAAGCCCCGCGCAAGCCGGTCAAACGCATCCTCGCCGCTGTCAAAGCCCTCCGCCATGGCGCGGAAGGTGCCGTAGAGCCCGTGATCGCCCACCGACGGAAAGCGCAGGGACTCATGCTTGCTTGGCACATAGAGAATGAAGCAGTTGCGCCCCTTGGTCTTGCCGCGATAGAGCGTTTTGTCCGCGAGCGCGAAAACCGCCTCGTAGCTGTCAGCGTCCGCGGGAAAGGCGGCGCTGCCGACTGTGGCGGTGATGAAATGGCTCTCCCCCTCGAAGCGCAGTGTCCGGCGAAGGACCCGCTCGCCGTCAAAAAGCTCCTTATAAAAGCGGTGCGCCTCGGAATAGTCGATGTCCCGCAGCGTGACGATCAGAAACTCGTCCCCGCCGAAGCGACCGACCAGCCCGGCGTCCCCTACATATTCCCGCAGATCTGCGCCCAACTGCGAGAGCACCCGGTCGCCGCTGTGGTGCCCGTAGTGGTCGTTGATGTTTTTGAAATTGTCCAGATCCAGGATCCCAAGCCGGAAGGGAGTCTTCAGGCGGATCAGATCCCGGATCAGAGCCAAAATGGCCGGCCGGCTCAAAAGCCCTGTCAGCGAATCATGCAGCGCCTCCAAACGCACGGTTTTCAGCGCCTCAGAAAAAAATGGATAGCTGTGCAGATATTCCTCGCTGTACACAAGCGTCCCCCTCCTGACCTTCTGAATTCTGTCGATAAACACCAACTTTATAATACCGCAGCTTGCGCCGCTTTGCAATCGTGATTTTTTTGCAAAGTCTCTTTACAAAAAATGCTCCGCATGGTAAATTGATAGAAGCGGCAGAAACGCGAAAAACTGTTTTTATCAGGAGGTTTTGGATATGAAGAAATGGGTATGTCCTGTATGCGGTTACGTTCATGAGGGCAATGAGCCCCCCGAGAAGTGCCCCGTGTGCAAGGTTCCCGGTTCCCGCTTCACGCTGCAGGCCGAGGAGCTGAGCTGGGCGGCCGAGCATGTGGTCGGCGTCGGCAAGGTCTTCCCCGATGAGGTTCCCCAGGAAGTGCGCGATGAGATCATCGCGGGTCTGCGCTCCAACTTCGAGGGCGAGTGCTCCGAGGTCGGCATGTATCTCGCCATGGCGCGCGTCGCCGAGCGCGAGGGTTATCCCGAAATCGGCGAGTACTGGAAGAAGGCCGGTCTTGAGGAGGCCGAGCACGCCGCCAAGTTTGCCGAGCTGCTGGGCGAGGTCGTTAGCGACTCCACCAAGAAGAATCTGCAGGTGCGCGTAGACGCCGAGAACGGCGCCACCGCCGGCAAGACCGATCTGGCAAAGCTCTGCAAGAAGTACAACCTTGACGCTCTGCACGACACCATCCATGAGATGGCGCGCGATGAGGCTCGCCACGGCAAGGCCTTCAAGGGTCTGTTGGAGCGTTACTTCAAGTAAGCCCTTGCTGCCCTTTGGGTACTTCCCTCAAAGAGGGAAGCATATTTGAAAGGAGATTATCAAAATGCGTTATGTCTGCAATGTCTGCGGCTGGGTCTATGATGAGGACGAGGCCGGTGTGAAGTGGGACGACCTGCCCGACGATTTCGCCTGCGAGCTCTGCGGCGTCGGCAAGGAAGACTTCTCTCCCGAGGAATAATCGTATAAACACTAAAAACCGGGGCTGTGAAGAAAGTTCTTCTTCACAGCCCCAGCTTTTAGGTGCTTCGTTTTTGGCGTTTAGCAGAAATATTCAAGCTTTTCCGCGACGATTTAGATAGGTATATGTCTGTCATAGCGAGGTAAAAAACAGCTTCTACTCCTCGTTTGCTTTTTATTTCTTTGCCTCTCGGTTTTCTTCTGAAAATTTCCATATCGTATGAATTTTTCACCAAGCGTTCGGATGCCTCCGGCGGCCCCATTTCTTTGGACGCCCAAAGAAATGGGGGAAAGAAATGCGCAAGGGGAAGAGTCCCCTTGACCCCTCGCG
>CAJOCV010000026.1:0-14445 GCA_905233785.1 uncultured Oscillospiraceae bacterium | reverse complement strand
CTCGCCGGGTGCTGATCGTGGCTTTACGGGCTGCCTCCCTAAAGGGACTAATTTCGCGTCGATGGCGGCGGTAGCCCCTACGAAATCAGTTGCGTTTTATCTTGTAGGGGACGACGCCCCGGCGTCCCGAGGCCACGTCCATAGAGCCGAGCCGCCGTGTCGAGCTTTTGAGCGCTGCGTTTCGCCCCGCAAGTGTGCGAGCGTTCCCCCGCCGCGAGTGCGCGCAGCGGGGTGCATCCCCTCTAACGATTTAGTCCCGGAACGGGACTGAATCGTTACCGCCGATCCATGATCGGCGCTACGGCACGGATGCAAAGCTGCCTCGGAAAGCCTTGCGTGTTTTCTGTCGGGTATTCGTATCAGCCGTCTGCAAGCCGTGGGAGATTTCGCTCAACGATTTCGAGAACCACGGTGTCGTACTCCGCAGCGGCAAAGCGGCTCAGATCATAGTCCGCCGTGCGGGAGAAGATCGCGGTCTCAAAGGCGTCCGCGAGATAGGGGTAGAGGGCGATGCCGAAGGAATCACGATAGCAGAGAAGCCTTCCGGTGCCGCGCTCACTCTCGGTGCGGATCGTGATGGCGTGGCCCTTGTTCGTCTCAGTGAGAGCGGTATAGAATAGCCCCGTCAGATCCACAGTCTCCGCCTCCCGGCCTGCAAAGGCGGGGTAGAGCATCTCGTACAGGTCGCCCTTGTGCAGGCCGGATTGGGCGAAAGCGTGGGAAAAATAGTCGCTCTCTCTGCCCAGCGCCGCGAGGATCGTGTCCGCCCCCAGCGCCGCGCCCCTGGGCGTCCAGTGGGTGTCCGTGCGGTAATAGAGCAGCTCTGCGGAGAGCGGGGAAAAAAGGTTTGCATAATTCACACCGGCCTGCTCCAGATACGGCTCCAGGCGGACGGCGTTGCTGTTTTCGTGGCGGTTTTGGTATCGCTTGGGCATGTGCTCGGGGTAGAGGCTGTTTTTGTTCGGCGCGATCGTGAAGACGAAGGCCTTGCCCTCGGCTTCCAGCTGCTGCTGCAGCGCGGCGAGGCGCACGGCGATCTGCTCCAGCTGCGTGTCCGTGAGGGAAACGCCGGTGTAATCGTCCAGCGTTTCGCTGAAATAGAGAAAGCCGTCCTCGCCCAGGATCACCTGCTCCTCCGTCGAGGTGTGCAGCAGCCGCTCATTCAACAGCGACCAGAGGGAGATCATATGCTGCCGCAGGGCAAAGCGGTCTTCCATGTAGTCGGCGCATTCGTCCAGCACGGTTGGGCCGGCCTTCGGCGGAGGAGCGAGAATTTCGTTTGCGCCGCCCTCGCTCTCAAAGCCCATCAGCAGCCCCGCAAAGGGCGTGAGGCAGAGCGCGAGAAAGAGGGCTATGAAGATTTGTGACTGTTGTTTCATAGGCAAAACTCAAAACTGAAAATAAATAAACGGGTGGAAGCCGCCCTTGGAGAGGCAGAGCATACACAGCAGGAGCAGCAAAAGACTCAGGGCGTTGGCAGCGGCTTCGGGAAGCCTAAGGCGCTCACGCAGCGCTGGGGCGAGCTTGCCGGAGAGCAGCAGCGCCAGCGCGGCCGTGAGAATCGCGGCGGGGGAGAGGAGCTTTGCCAGCAGCAGGCTGCCCTCGGCGGTAAAGGTTCCGGCGAAGAGCGCAGCAATCAGTGCAAAGCCGTCCGAGAGCGAATCGGCGCGGAAAATGGCAAACAGCAGCGTCACGCAGAACATGGTGTACAACCGGCAGAGGACGCGCCCCCAGGGCTTCCGCTCCAGCTTCGCGATGGGGATCAGACCCCAGTCCTCCGCGCTGGACAGCAGTCCGTGCGCAAGCCCCCAGAACACAAAGGTCCAGTTCGCGCCGTGCCAGACGCCGGTGCAGAGAAAGACGACAAAGCGGTTGAGCGCCGCCCTCGCGCGCCCCTTGCGGTTGCCGCCTAAGGGAATGTAGAGGTATTCCTTAAACCAGGTCGAGAGGCTGATATGCCATCGGCGCCAAAACTCCTTGATGGAGCTTGAAGCATAGGGGAAGAGAAAGTTTTCCCGGAACGTGAAGCCAAACATATGTCCCATGCCGATGGCCATGTCGCTGTATCCGCTGAAATCGTAGTATATTTGCAGCGTATAGCATACTGCGCCGAGCCACATCACGCGCGTGTCCGGCGTACCGGAGAGCGCGGCATACGCCGCGTCCGCGAGATAGCCCACCGTGTCCGCAAGCAGGAGCTTCTTGGCAAGCCCCAGGATGAAGCGGCGGATCCCCGCGGCGCTCTGCGCAGGGGAGAGACTTCGGTGGTCGATCTGTTCGGCAATGTCGTGGTATTTTACGATGGGACCGGCGATGAGCTGGGGGAAAAAGGCGATGTAGAGCAGGAGCTTGAAGAAATCCCTCGTGCCGCCCTCCGGTTCCCGATAGGTGTCGATCACATAGCTGAGTCCCTGGAAGGTGAAAAAGCTGATGCCGATGGGCAGCACGATCCCGGTCATGGGAAGGCTTGTCCGGAAAAGAGCGTTCAGGTTTTGCAGCACGAAGTCTGTGTACTTGAAAACACCGAGAACAGCCAGGTTCAGAATCACCGCCGCCGTCAGCACAGGGCGGCTTTTCGGAAAGCGGGACGTGAGCAGCAGCCCCGCCAGATAGTTGACCAGGACCGAGGCGAGAAAGAGCGGAACATACTGCAATTGCCCGAAGGCGTAGAACACAAGGCTTGCAAACGCGAGAATCAGGTTTTGTACACGCAGATTTTTCGTCAGTCGTGTCAACAGATAGCAGAGCGGCAGAAAGGCAAAGAGAAAAATCGCCGAGCTGAAAACCATACGCTCCCTCCCTTCAAATCCACCAAGCATAGGGTTCTTTCAATATAGCACAGTTTCAGACGCTTTACAACGAAAAACTGGGGCTGTGAAAAAACGGAGTTTTTTCACAGCCCCAAAACGAGCTTACGATAACGGGATCAGCCCTCAGAAGCCTCCAGCCAGGCAGCGACGCGGTTTTCGTCCAGATTCAGACCCTTTGCGAGAAAGGCCGCGGTTTCGTTCAGGTTCAGGTCGTGAAGACGGCTGAAATTGCTGGCCGAAGGGGTGAACACATCAGAGCCCATGTTGCGACCCTCAATATAGCCGCAGTTATAGCACATATACAGATCAATTTTCCGATGACCGTCCAGAGTCATTTCCTGTCCGCAGCGGGGGCACTTCATAGTCATTTCCTCCTGAGAACGCATACAAGCGTTCTATGTTTTTTTAACTTCCTGTCTGACAGGCAGAATATACCACTGTGTTTATTCATTGTCAATCAGCGTTTGACACAAAAATGACAGGTTTCGACGGCGCGTTTTCCCCCGATTCCGTCGGATTGACGAATGGGCGAAAGCTTTGTTATAATACAGAAAACAGGATAAAGGAGTTTGAGCCATGCGATATATTGAAGTGATCGTCAATACCCCCGCCGAGGAGATCGACCGCCGCTGCGAGGAGATGAGCGCCATGGGCGTCGGCGGCTTTGTGATCGAAAACGAGGCGGATTTTCAAGCGTTTCTCGAAAATAACCACCAGTACTGGGATTATGTGGACGATGAACTGGAGCGGCAGTTTGCCGGCGTCAGCCGCATCAAGTGTTACCTCACCGACGACGAGGAGGGGAAAGCCGCTCTGCGCGCCATTCAGGCAGCCTACGGCGAGGTCACGGTCTCTACGGTGGAGGACAGCGACTGGGAAAACAACTGGCGGGAGTACTATAAACCCATCGAGGTGGGGGAGAAGCTCGTCGTCGTCCCGGAGTGGGAGCCGATCCCCGAGGGAGGGCGGCTGCCCCTGCGGCTCGACCCCGGCCTGATCTTCGGCACGGGCAGCCACGCCACGACGCGGATGTGCCTTGCAGCACTTGAAAATTATGTAAACCAAGAAAGCCGCGTGCTCGACCTCGGCTGCGGCAGCGGCATCCTCGGCATCGGCGCGCTGGTGCTGGGAGCGAAGAGCTGCCTCGGCTGCGACATCGACCCCAAGGCGCCGGACGTGGTCATGTCCAACGCGGCGCTCAACGGCATCGGGGCGGATCGCCTCAGCGCCTGCGCGGGGGATGTGATCGCGGACGCTTCTCTGCGGCGCGGCTTCGGCGCGGGCTATGATCTCGTGCTGGCCAACATCGTCTCGGACGTGATTATCCCGCTGGCGCCCCATGTGCCCGGCTTTCTCAAAAAGGACGGCGTGTTCATCACCTCCGGCATCATCGAGGGGCGGCAGGATGAAGTCTGCGCCGCCATCGAGCGCGCGGGGATGCGCATTACCGAACACCGCTGCGAGGAGGAATGGCATCAGTTTACCGCGGTGCTGAATTAGTGGTCAGTGGTCAGTGGTCAGTGGTCAGTGGATAGTGAAAAAAGAAATTGCCGCGCCGGTGCTTACACTGGCATGGCAATTTCTTTTTGGGATGGGACGGCGGGCGACCGCAAGGGTCGCCCCTACGAGGGTGAAACCGTGAGATGGTGCAAATCTGCGGGCGATTCGTGCATTGTGCCCTTTATGGGTAAATCGCCCCTACGCGTCTATTTCCCGTAGACGTCGTTCGTGTCCATGAGGATCACGTCGATTTCCAGCTCCTCACCGTCGCGCCAGAGGGTGAAACGCATCGTGTCGCCAACCTGGAGGGCGTTCTTGATGTCGTTTACCTCGTCCGTGGTGGTGACGGGCGTCCCGTTGACCGCCATGAGAACGTCGCCGGGGCGGACGCCCTTCGCCTCCGCGTCGGTGCCGGGGGTGACGGCGGAGATGTACAGGCCGTCCGGCAGTTCATATTCCGACTTGGCCGCCTCCGGGATCGTGCCGACGGTGATGCCGATAGACGGGCGGCCGCGCACCTCGCCATCCTTCACCAGGGCGTTCACCACGCCCTGCACCGTGGAGGAGGGGATCGCAAAGCCGATACCCTCAATGCTTGAATAGGCGGACATCATCTTCATGTTCGTCACGCCGACCACCTGACCGTACATGTTGAACAGCGCGCCGCCGGAGTTACCCTCGTTGATGGCGGTGTTGGTCTGCAGAAGCGTCATGCGGTGCCCCTTGGCCTCCACATTGCGGGCGATGGCGGAGATGATGCCGTCGGTGAGCGTGTTGCGGAAAGTGCTGCCCAGGGGATTGCCGATGGCGGCGACGCGGTCGCCCACCTGGAGGGTGGCGCTCTCCCCGAAGGTCGCCGCGGGAAGCCCCTCGGCCTCGATCTTTAAGAGCGCAAGGTCGCTGATCGCGTCAGAGCCCACAAGCTTCGCCTCAAACTCCCGGTCGTCAAAGAGCGTGACCGTGGCGGAGTGGCAGTCCTCAATCACATGGGCGTTGGTGAGGATCAGTCCGTCCTCGCTCAGGATCACGCCCGTGCCCCAGACGTAGCCCAGTACGTCCTTCTGGTAGCCCGCAATGGCGACGATCGTGGGGCTGCAGCGCTCGTAGAGCTCCTGCAGCGTCAGCTCCTCGCCCGAGGCGGGCGTGAGCTGCTGCTCGTAGGCGATGGGGAGCTTCGCCTTCTCAATGTAGGTGGCAGAGGTGTCCGTCTGTACGCTCTGATAAAACGAGCGGAAAAACTCCGCCGGGTCGGGGGGCAGATCGTCCGGGTCGAGAGCGGGCGGCGCCGTCACGGCGGGACTGCTGATCGTCGGCTGTGTGCCGCCGCCGAAGATGAGCGAGCTGGCCACGATCAGCGCCAGCAGGATACACACCGCGCCGGTAACGCGCAGCGGCGTCCAGCTCCTTCCGGCCGCATTAACCGGCGCGATGGCCGGGGTCTGTTCGGAAGCGGCGCTCTCGCGCAGGGGCTCATACCATTCGTTGTTGTTCATGTTAATCCCTCTGTTTCGTGGTTTCCGCCAGTGGCAATGTAAAGACAAATTCCGTGCAGCCGTCCTCACTCTTGACGGCAATGTCCTCGTCGTGGCTGTTGAGGATGGTTTTGACGAGATAGAGCCCCAGCCCCACGCCGTCCTTGTCCATGCTGCGGGAGCGGTCGGACTTGTGGAAGCGATCAAAGATGAAGGGCAAATCGTCCGGCGGGATCGTCTCGCCGT
This sequence comes from uncultured Oscillospiraceae bacterium, assembly GCA_905233785.1. Taxonomy (GTDB): domain Bacteria; phylum Bacillota; class Clostridia; order Oscillospirales; family Oscillospiraceae; genus Limivicinus. Next base: position 8,417 of record CAJOCV010000026.1, on the reverse strand, counting down.
GATCCTTGACCGAGACATAGGCCTTGCCGTTATCCTTGTAGAGCTTTAGAACGAGGCAGCTGCCCGGCGAGGCAAACTTCACCGCGTTATCCAGAAGATTGTAGATGACCTGCGTGATCGCGTCCTTGTCCGCGCGCACGAGGATCGGATTGTCGGGAAGCTGAGGGTCAACGTCCAGGTTCTTTTTGGTAGCGCGGCCTTCAAAGCTCAAAAGCGTCTGAACGATCAGCTCCGAAACGTCAAAGACGCTGCGGTGGCTCGCGTCCGAGGCGCGGGCGCGCGCCTGCGACACGCCCAGCATATCCTTCACCAGACGGGAGAGGCGGCGCGTCTCGTCCCGGATGGAGATGAGGTATTTTCGCTCCTCCTGCGCCGGGATGGTGCCGTCCAGAATGCCGTCGGCAAAGCCCGCGATCGTGGTCATGGGCGTGCGCAGCTCGTGGGAGATGTTCGCGATAAACTCGCTGCGCCGTTGCTCCGACTGCTCGAGAGAGTCCGCCATCTTGTTGAACGAGTCAATGAGCGCCCCCATCTCGTCGGTGGGGTCTTCGGTCTGCCGGACGCGGACGGAGAAATCGCCCCGCGCAAACTTGCGGGAGGCTGCCGCCATTTCATCCAGAGGCTTTGCCAGATGCCGGGAGTAGAGCAGCGTCACCAGCAGCGCGGCGAGAAAGACCCCCAGCCCCACGATGGCGGCAACGATGAGAAAGGTTGACCAGGCGTCCAGCATGTTATCCACCTGGTTGGACACGAAGGCGTAGCCCAGCACCGCTTCGCTGCCAAAGGCGCGGATGGGCGCCGCGGCCACATAGCGGCGGCTGTGGTAGAGCCCGCCGAGGTCTGTCAGCTCGTCGTAGATGCTGCCAATGGCATTCACCGTGTCCTCCGGCAGCCGCGCCCCCAGATGCTCGCACATCGGGTTCGTGTCCGAGCAGCTCACGATCATGCCGCTCTCGTCCGTGATGAAGATATGATCCCCTGTGGAGTGGGAGATGGAGCTGATGGACATGCTCAGCACCCAGCTCGAGAGGGAATCCCCCCGGGCGATGGCCGAGGCCGTGCGCGCTACCTCGTGCGCGCAGTTTTCCATGCCGCTGCGATAATCGCTGATGACATAGGTGCGCCCGATGCCCACAAAGGACAGCGCGATGATCAGAAAGCTCATAAACACCAGCAGCGCCGTGGCAAAGAAGTTTCGCAGAAAGATACTTTTCATCCGTCCAACACTTCAAACTTATAGCCCACGCCCCAGACGGTTTTGAGGCTCCATTTGTCGCTCACGCCCTCGAGCTTCTCGCGCAGGCGCTTGACGTGCACGTCCACGGTGCGGGAGTCGCCGAAGTAGTCAAAGCCCCAGACCTCGTCGAGAAGCTGGTTGCGCGTGAAGACCCGGTTGGGCGAGGCCGCGAGATGGTAGAGAAGCTCCATCTCCTTGGGCGGGGTGTCCACCTTCTTGCCGTCTACGATCAGCTCATAGGAATCCAGATTGATCGTCAGCTTGTCAAAGCTCAGCTTCTTCTCCGCAGGCCCGTCCGCGTCGCTGCGGCGCAGAACCGCGTGCACGCGCGCCAGAAGCTCCTTGACCTCAAAGGGCTTGGTCACATAGTCGTCCGCACCCATCTCCAGGCCGTTGACCTTGTCGTTCAGCTCGCCCTTTGCCGTGAGCATGATGATAGGCGTGGAGGCTTTCTTCCGAATGTCCCGGCAGACCTGCCAGCCGTCCTTCACGGGCAGCATGATGTCCAGCAGCACCACGTCGGGCTGAAAGAGATCGAATGTGGCTTCGGCCTTGCCGCCGTCGGCGGCGATCATCGTCTCAAAGCCGTCCTTTCCCAGATACAGACGCAAAAGCTCCGCGATGTTTGCGTCATCCTCCACGATCAGAGCGCGTTTGCTCATATTTATCGCTCCTTACTATTTGAAATTATATCCATTATAGCGCGCGACGTTCGATAAAAGTTAAGAAATTGTAATTTTTCAAAAATCCAGCTTTTCCAGCTCAATCAGAGCCAGAATGTAGACCTTGAGCGCTTCGATGAGCCAGGCCTTGCAGGCGGCCTCGTCCACGCCGTGGATGGGACCGGCAAAGTCCGGCATGGGGCGCTCGGGATGCTCCGGGCCGAAGGCGACCGCGTTCGGGAAGTGCCGCGCGTAGGTGCCGCCGCCGATGGTGTAGGGCTTTGCGTTCTCCCCCGTGACGGCGTTGTAGGCGTTGATGCAGACCTGCACGGCGGGATTGTCCAAAGACATATAGAAGGGCGCGGCATCGTGATCCACGGTGACCTCCGCAACGTCCCCCGCGTGAGCGCGGATACCCGCGGCGATCTGCGCCCCGCTCGTCGTGGTGGGGTAGCGGCTGTCCACCGTCTGAAACATACGCCCGTTTTTCACGCCGATCACGCCGCCCACAATGGTCAGCGGCTCAAAGTTGCCGTCGCTTGCCTGAACGCCCAGCGCCGTGCCGTCCGAGGCGCGGTGGAGCTTTTCGATCAGGCGCAGGAAGGCGCGGTCGTTTTCGTCCCCAAGGCCGTTTTCCAGCAGGTAGTTTACCAGTACGCCGATGGCGTTCACCGTGCCCTTCGGCAGAGAGGCGTGCCCGCCCTTGCCCTTGGCCAGCAGACGCCAGACGCCGGGCGCCGTCTCGACGGCTTCCACCGCCTCGGTGCTTGTGAGCTTCTCCGCCTTCACCGTGGCCTCCGCCTTGTCGGGGATCACGTTCGGCGCGACGCCGCCGTGAATGTCCAGAATGTCGCCCAGGGGCAGCCTGGAGACGATGCGCCCCTGATAGATGCCCTTTTCCCCGTTGCAGAGGGGAAAGCTCGCGTCCGGCGAGAAGCAGAAAAGCGGCGCGGGATAGTGCTCGAGATAGTACAGCACATCGCCCATGCCGGTCTCCTCGTTCGCGCCGAGAAGCGCGCGCACGGGATAGCGCAGGGGGATGCTGTGATCCTTGAGATACTTGAGGGCGTAGAGACAGAGAACGCTCGGCCCCTTGTCGTCCATGACGCCGCGGCCGATGATCCAGCCCTCGCGCTCGCGCAGGGTGAAGGGATCGTGCTTCCAGCCGTCACCCACAGGCACCACGTCAAGGTGCGTAATGGTGGCAAGGTACTCGTCCCCATTGCCGCCGACCGAGGCGTAGCCGATGCGCCCGGCACAGTCCACCGTCTCAAGCCCCAGCTCACGCGCGATCTGCAGACCCAGCGCAAGCGCGTCCCGCGGGCCGGGGCCGAAGGGCGCGCCCTCTGCGGCTTCCCCCTCCACACTGTCGATGGCAACGAGACGGGCGATGTCCCGGAAAACAGCCGCGGTATTCTCCTCGGCAAAAGCGCTGACGCGCTGCAGCAGTTGCTGATTCATGTTGTTGCTCCTTTTTACACAAGTATTGTTAGAAGTGTACCACCGTAGACCGTTTTTTTCAAGCGTACGCGAGAATAACCCGCAGTCTGTTTCTTTATCTCATAAAGCTTGCATTTGGTGTCTGTTTGGAGTATAGTAAAAAAAGATTCACAGTGAGAGAAGCAAGGAGGAAAACCATGAAAATTGCCGTAAAAGCGCTGAGCGCAGTGCTCGTGATTGCGGCGTTGCTGAGCTTGATGGGCGCGGGATTCGCATTAAAGGATGTGTCAAACGCAAAAGCGTATTGGGAGGAAAAGCGTGAAAACGCTTTGGAGGATATTGCAAGGCTGGAAGACGGCCTGGATCAGCTGGCGGAGAACGAGCAGGCCTATTTGGAAGGCCGGGAAGCGCTCGCAAAAGGCCGGGAGGATCTGAGCAAGGGGCAGAACGAATATGCCGCCGGCAAGGATCTGTTGGAAGAAAAGCAGCAGGAGTATGAAGCGGGCGTACAGCAGTTGGCGGAAGCAAAAGAAGAGCTGGAGGCCGGCGAGAAAAAGCTGAAAGAGGGGCAGGAAGCGTATAACGCGGGTTATGCCCAGCTCGCTGACGCCAAGAGTCAGCTCGACGCCGGTCAGGCACAGTATGACGCCGGCGCCGCCCAGCTCGCTGACGCCAAGACCCAGCTCGAACAGGGTGAGGCCGAGATCGCCGCGGGCGAAGCCCGCATTGCCGCCGGTGAGCAGCAGCTTGCCGAGGCCAAGGCTCGCATCGACGAGGCCGAAGAGCAGATTTCTATGCTGGAGGCTACCAAGCCCATCTATGACAATGCTTTGGTATACTTCAGACCTCTGATTGAGACGCAGGGCTTCGAAGGAGCACTCAACAGAGTCGCGGGCGAAATGGGACTTGACGCAGATCTGCTGGTTCAGGCATATAACGGATGGAAGAACCTGGACGCGCTGAAGACGCAGCTCGCCCAGGGCAAGGCGGACTATGCCGCCGGTCAGGCGGAGCTGGAGGCCGGCAAGCAGGAGCTGGAGGCCGGTAAGGCCAAGCTCGCTCAGGGCAGGGCGGACTACGCCGCCGGTGAGCAGCAGCTTGCCGCCGCAAAGCAGCAACTGGATCAGGGCAAGGCGGACTATGCCGCCGGCGAGCAGAAGCTGGCTGCCGCGGGCAATGAACTCTACGCAGGCAAAGCCAAGCTGGAAGCGGGCAAAGCCAAGTATGAAGAAGGTGAAAAGCAGCTTGCCGAAGGCGCAGATCAGCTTGCCGATGGCCGCGAGAAGCTGAGCGACGCGGAAAAACAGCTTGCCGAGGGTCAGCAGCAGATCATTGAGGGCACCGTGATGCTGGCGGCCTTTGAAAACGGACGCGATCAGATCATCGAAGGCATCGAGCAGCTCCTGGCCACCCCCGCCGACGGCGATCTGGTGTCCATCGCCGACAGACTGGGCGGCAATTTCACCTACATGAAAAACAGCACCGACCTGAACATTGCCCAGGGCTATGTCGCCGCCGCTGCCGGACGCAGCTATGTCGAGGATAACACCGAGGCTGTCACCAAAGAACTGACAGGCAGACTCGTGGGCATCGTCCTGACCGCTGTCGCCGCGCTGCTGGCGCTGGTTGCCGGTGTGTTCGGGCTGCTGGGCAAGGGGAAAATCTTTGGTATCGTATGCCTCACCGCCGCGGCGATCGCTTTGGCCGGCGTCATTGACGCCCTGCTGGGTGATCTCACCTTCTCCCGCATCGCGGGAAGCGGAGACGCTGTGCTCCTGATCGCAAGCGGCGCTTTCTTAGCTGCCGCCGCTGCCGCGGGCGCAGCCATCGGCCTTGCCGCCGGTATGGAGCAAACAAATAAATCGTAAGAAAACCGGGGATGTGAAAAAGCGGAGCTTTTTCACATCCCCAGTTTTCCTGTTGACCGTCCGACACTAATATACTCTCGCAAGGAGCGCGGCGCCGTGTTCCCGCAGCCAGCGGCGGCGCTCGGCGCAGTCGGGGAGGATGCTCTCCACCAGTGCCCAGAAGCGCGGAGAGTGGTTCATCTCCAGCAGATGGCAGAGCTCATGCACCACCACATAGTCCAGCACCTCCGGCGGCGCGAGCAGCAGCAGACAGTTGAAGCTGAGGTTTCCCTTGCCGGAACAGCTGCCCCACTTGCTCTTCTGACAGCGCACGGTGAGCCGCTGATAACGGACGCCGAGCCGCGGCGCGAAAAAAGCCGCGCGCTCGGAAAAGACGGCACTCGCCGCTTTTTTCAGCGCGGCAAGCTCGGCCTCGCTCAGCCTCTCCACCGGCGGCTGCGCTTGCAGCGCCTGCAGACGCCGCTCGATCCAGACGCGATGCCGCTCTACAAAGGCGCGCACGCGCGGCATACTCATACGCAGCGGCGCGCGCACGAGAACGCTTCCGTCCGGCTGAATCTCCAGACTGATGCTGCGCCGCTCGCTGCGTTTGACTTCCACGGTGTAGGACATATGGCCTCCGAAAGTACAGGATGGGGACAGTATAGCGCAGAAAAAGATTTTTTGCAAATTCGGAAGCAAAGGAGTATAATGCATCTGTTCCATGCGGGGATTCTATTCTGTGTTTTCGGAGGGGCTGAGAATGAAAAAATACGCGCTTGCCGTGCTCCTGGCGCTGCTGCTCTGCGCCTGCCAAAATCCGGGAACCGCGCCGACCGAGACGATCGCGGCGCCCGAAGCGACGGTGGAGCCGACGCCCGAAGGGACGGTGGAGCCAACGCCGGCGCCGACGCCGGCGCTGCTGCGCTTCCCGGACGGGACGGAGGCCTATGAAGACGCCGAAGCGCTCGAGCTGAGCGGGATCGGTCACGCGGATGTGGAGCAAACCATCGCCCTCCTGCGGGAAATGCCGGGACTGAAGCGCGTCGATCTCGGCGAGAAGGGGGAGGACGAGCGCCTCAGCTTTGCGGATGTTCACGCGATGCAGGAGGCGCTGCCCATGGTGGACTTCGATTATCGCTTCCGCCTCTGGGGGAAGGACTTCTCCACACTCGATACGGCGATGGAGCTTGACCACATCAAAATGAACGACGAGGGTGCGGCCGTGCGAGAGGCGCTGCCCTGTATGACAAAATGCGGCTTCCTGAATATGGATTTTTGCGGCGTCTCCAGCGAGGCCATGGCAGCGATACGGGATGAATACCCTCAGATGGAGGTAATCTGGCGGATCTGGTTCGGCAACGATTGCAGTATCCGCACCGACGCCGAACGCATCCTCGCCTCCAACCTCAATCACCATCTGACGGACGCCAATACCAAAGACCTCAAATATGCCACAAAAATCAAGTATATCGACATCGGTCACAATACCGCGCTGACCGATCTGAGCTTTCTGAGCTATATGCCTGAGCTGGAGGTGGCCGTCATTGCCATCAGCCCCTGGCGAGACCTGAGCCCGCTTGCAAGCTGCAAAAAGCTGGAATTTCTGGAGGTGTCCGAGTTCTTCCTCAATTACGGGGAGGTCATGGATCTGGCGCCGCTGGGAGAGCTGACAAATCTCAAGCATCTGAACATCTGCAAAATGTACCATGTGAAAAACTGGGAGGCGCTGAAAAACCTGACGGGGCTGGAACGGCTCTGGATCGGGGCCTTCAACGATATTCCGCCCGAGGGGATCGAGCAGCTGCGCGAGGCGCTGCCCGATACGGAGATCAACACCACCGAACGCACAGGCAGTCTTGGCTCCTGGCGCGAAAACCCGGACGGTACGCCCCACCCCCGATATGTCCTGTTGTGCGAACAGTTTGATTACGCGCATTACCCCTATTCCTGCAGTACCTATACCAACGATCCGAATTATTATGTGTATCGCTGAATGATATGAGACGACTTGCTTTTTTGCTTCTGCTGCTCTGCTGCCTGCTGCTGACGGGCTGCGGAGAGGCAACTGCGCCCCTTCCGGAAGAAGAAGCGGCGCAGGATTCCTCGCCCACGCCCACGCCGCTGCCGCTGCCGACGCCGACGCCCGAGCTGCGCTTTGCCAATGGCAAAGTCTATCACGGCTACGAAATCAGCATTGATCTGTCCGGTATAACCGGCGCGGATGTGAAAGAGACCATTGAGCTGCTGCGGCAAATGCCCAATGTACATAACGTCGATCTCGGCACAAAACCCGAAAGAGGCGGACTGTCCTTTTACCGTATCCGGCAATTGCAGGAGGCCTTTCCGGAGGTGGACTTCCTCTGCCGCTTCACGCTCTGGGGACAGGAGGTCACGACGCTGGATACGGCGCTTGACCTCAAGCATATCAAAATGGATGACGAGGGAGACCGCGTGCTTCATGCGCTGCGTTGTATGCCCAGGTGCAGAAGCCTGGATATGGATTCCTGCGGCGTGTCGAGCGAGGCCATGCAGCGCATTCGGGAGGAGTTTCCCGGGGTGGAGGTCAACTGGCGCATCTGGTTCGGCCGGGAGTTTTCCGTGCGAACCGATGTGGAGCGCATCATCGCCCCCAACTATCTAAATGACGAAAACAGCCGGGATCTGCGCTACTGCACGAAGGTGCGGCTGCTCGATATTGGGCATAACCCCGATCTGAGCGACATCGGCTTTCTCGCGGAAATGCCGGAGCTGGAGGTCTGCATCCTCGCGATCATGCCCTTCCGCGATCTCAGCCCGCTCGCCGGGTGCAGCAAGCTTGAGTATCTGGAGCTGTGCGAGGTGATCCCGCATCCCGGCAGGGTGCTCGATCTCGCGCCGCTCGCGGGGCTGACACAGCTTCGACATTTGAACATCTGCAAGCTCTATGAGGTGGAAAACTACGAGTTTTTGGAGAGCTTTACCCAACTCGAACGCCTTTGGATCGGAGCATATACCTATATCCCCGAAGAGTTTATCGAACGACTCAAGCTGGCGCTGCCCGAGACCAAAATCAATTGGTGGACCAAGGTCTGCGTGACCGAAAAATGGCGCGAGGATCCGCCAGGGATCTGGGTCGAGCGTTACGCCCTGCTGCGCGAGCAGTTCGATTACCGCCACTTCGACCGGGTCGCCGCCTATTGGTGGAACGATCCGCTGTGCGAGGGGAACGCGCCCGGAAAAGAGAAATAA